>JBBIOL010000096.1:0-13309 GCA_037443385.1 Anaeromyxobacteraceae bacterium | reverse complement strand
TAGAACCGCCCGTCCTCCCGGTACTGGCCCCAGACCTTTCGGAAGACGTCGCAGACCTCGCCGAGCGTGGCGTAGGCCTTCACGGCCTCGATGATGGGCGGCATCACGTTGGCGCCGTCGCGGCAGGCCCGCTCGACGCCAGCCAGGGTCTCCTTCACGCGGTCGGCGCTGCGCTCGGCGCGGACCACCCGGAGGCGCTCGGCCTGGGCGCGGGCCACGCTCTCGTCGATGCGGAGCAGCGGGATGGGATCGTCGACCTCGGTGCGGAACTCGTTCACGCCGACCACCACCCGCTCGCCGGTCTCGACCTCGCGCTGCCAGCGGTAGGCGCTCTCGGCGATCTCCTTCTGGGGGAAGCCCTCCTCGACGGCCCGGAGCATCCCGCCCATCTCGTCGATGCGCCGGATGTAGTCGAGCCCGCGCTTCTCCATCTCGTCGGTCAGGTACTCCACGTAGTAGCTGCCGGCCAGCGGGTCCACCACCCGGTCCACGCCGGATTCGTAGCCGATGATCTGCTGGGTGCGCAGCGCGATGCGGACCGCATCCTCGGTGGGCAGCGCGTAGGTCTCGTCGAGCGAGTTGGTGTGGAGCGACTGGGTCCCGCCCATCACCGCCGCCATGGCCTGGAGCGCGGTGCGGACCACGTTGTTGTACGGCTGCTGGGCCGTCAGCGAGACCCCGGCGGTCTGCGCGTGCGTGCGCAGCAGGAGGGACTCCTTCCGCCGCGCGCCGAACCGCTCCCGGAGCGTTCGAGCCCAGATGCGGCGGGCCGCGCGGAACTTGGCGATCTCCTCGAAGAAGTCGTTGTGGACGTCCCAGAAGAAGGAGAGGCGCTGGGCGAAGGAGTCGACGTCCATGCCGCGGTCGACGCACTCCTGCACGTACTCGAGCCCGTCGGCGAGCGTGAAGGCCATCTCCTGGACCGCCGTCGCCCCGGCCTCGCGGATGTGGTAGCCGGAGATGGAGACCGGGTTCCAGCGCGGCATCTCCTTCGCGCAGAACTCGATCATGTCCACCACCATCTTCACCGCCGGTCGGGGCGGGACGATCCACTCCTTCTGGGCGATGTACTCCTTCAGCATGTCGGCCTGGATGGTGCCGCCGAGTCGGGCGCGCGGGACCCCCTGCTTCTCCCCGACAGCCACGTACATTGCGAGCGCGACCACCGCGCTCGCGTTGATGGTCATGGAGGTGGTGACGTCGCCGAGGGGGATCCCGTCGAAGAGGATCTCGAAGTCCTTCAGGGTGGAGACCGCCACGCCCTCCTTGCCCACCTCGCCGCGGGACATGGGGTGATCGGCGTCGTAGCCCATGAGGGCGGGCATGTCGAAGGCGGTGGAGAGGCCGGTCATGCCGTGGGCCAGCAGGTACTTGAAGCGGGCGTTCGTGTCCTCGGGCGAACCGAAGCCGGCGAACTGGCGCATGGTCCAGAGCCGGCCGCGGTACATGGTGGCCTGCGGACCGCGCGTGAACGGGTAGCGGCCCGGGTAGCCGATGTCGCGGCGGAAGTCCTCCTGGGTGCGGCTGGCCGGGTCGAGCACGTCCGGGATGGGGATGCCGGAGTCGGTCTGGAAGCTCTTGCGGCGACGCGGTGCCCGGGCCAGGACCTCGGCCAGGTCGCCCGCGGTCCAGGAGTCGCGCTCGGCGAGGATCCGCTGCAGCTCCTCGCGCGCGTAGACCGGGTGCTCGGCCGTCGCGGGGGCGCCGGGGGTGACCTTGCGCGGCTTCTCGGGAACCTCGGGCTTCGTCTCCACTGCGGGCTTTCCGGCCATGACGACCTCCGATCGACGGATCCCTACCGGGCCTTCGTGGGTATCGCACCGAATCGGAAAAGGAAAGGGGGAGCGCCGCGTCAGGGGCTTGCCGGGCGCTCGACCGGGGTGGCCCCGGGCGCCCAGCCCTCGAGCCGGATGGGTCCGCCCTCGCGCACGATCCCGGTGAGCATGCCGGGCGTGTTGTGCGGCGTGGCCACGTCCCCGCGCCGGTCCAGGGCGATGACGCCCCCGTCCCCGCCCTGTGCGACGAGTTCCTTCATCACCACTTCGCCGGCGGCCTTCTCGAGCGGCGTGCCGAGGTGGCGGACACGGAAGCAGACGTCGGCCGCCACGACGTTCCGGATGAAGTACTCGCCCGTCCCGGTGGCCGACACGGCGCAGGAGGCGTCGTTCGCGTAGGTTCCGGCGCCGATGAGCGGGGAGTCGCCCACCCTGCCCGCCATCTTGAGGACGGTGCCCCCGGTCGACGTCCCCGCGGCGAGGTGCCCCGATCGGTCCAGCGCCACCACCCCCACGGTCCCGCGCACGGCGGGGGCGGCGGCGCCCCGCGACCCGGCCCGCGCCTTGCGATACCGCTCCCACTCCCGCTCGTTGAAGAAGTGGTACGGCGAAACGAGGTCCACGCCCTGGGCGCGGGCGAACTCCTCCGCGCCCACGCCGACCAGCATCACGTGGTGGGTGCGGTCCATCACCAGGCGAGCCAGGTCGATCGGGTTGGCGATGCGGCGGAGCGCGGCCACGGAGCCGGCGGCAAGCGTGGCGCCGTCCATCAGCGCGGCGTCGAGCTCCGGGACGCCATCCTGGCCGTAGTAGCTCCCGCGCCCGGCGTCGAACTCCCCGCAGTCCTCGAGCGACCGGATCGTGACGACCACGGCGTCGACGCTCCGCCCACCTCCGCGGAGGACCTCGGCCCCCCGTCGCATGGCCGTCTCCAGCGCGGCACGCCGCGCCTCCAAGCGCTCCGGCGGCATTCGGGAGTAGTCCCCTGCCCCGCCATGCGCGACGAGGACCCAGGTCCCAGCGTCGGCGTGAGCGCCGGTGGCGAGGGTCGCGACCAGGAAGGCGACCGCCGTGCGAGCGAGCTTCATGACGACCTCCGGAGCGCGAAGCATCCTCGCCTCGAGCCGCGCCGGCAAGTGGGCGGTCGCCCGCGCCCGGGGCCGGGTGGGCGCGCCCGGGGCCGGGTGGTCACGCGGCGGCCCGGGCAGGGACGGAATCCCGGGCGAGGACGGCCTGCGTCCCCGGCCTGGCTCGTGCATCCCGGGAAGTCGTGATCGATCCCGTCCGGAATCGCGACGCAGATGGGGTGGCGCCGACCCGTGACACCGGCGCCCCTGGGTCATTCCTGTTTCGCCCGGGCGAAACGGCGCGGACCCGCCCCGGGATGGGTCCACCGTCACCCATCGTGAACTGCGTCTCGCGAGAACCAGGCGGCTCGTCGGGATCGGGCGTGGGCGGAGGGTGTGGCTGGGGCGAAGACTGGTGGTGAGGGGGAGAATCGAACTCCCGACCTAGGGATTATGAGACCCTCGCTCTAGCCGACTGAGCTACCTCACCAGATCCGGTTTCCGCAGATCCAAGGGGCCGGGGAAACTACCACCGCCCCCGGTTCCCGTCCACAGGTCCCCGTTTCCCTCAGCTGCTGCCGCGCAGGTAGCTCACCGGGGTGCGCCCCGTCCAGCCCCGGAACGCGCGGGAGAAGCTCTTCTCGTTGCGAAACCCCACCTCGGCGGCGACCTGCTTCACGTTCCTCCGGCCCCGCGACAGCAGGGCGATGGCCCGGTCGCGTCGGGCCTCGTCCTTCAACGCCTGCACCGAGTTCCCCTCCTCCCGGATCTGGCGGTGCAGGGTCCGCAGCGAGACGTGGAGCAGCCGCGCGGCGTCGGCCGCGGTGCGCACCTCCCCGGGCCTTCGCAGCAGGAGTTCCCGCACGCGCCGCACGAGCAGTCGGTCGCGCCGGTAGTGGAAGACGGTGAACGCGAGCGCGCGCTGGAGCATCTGGCGCATGTCCTCCTCGTCCCGCAGCAGCGGCAGGGCCAGGTAGTGCGCGTCGAAGGAGAGGCTCGCGCGGGGGGCCCCGAACGTCGCCGGGCCGGCGATGACGTGCGGGTAGGCCGCGGCGTGCGGGGGCGCCTCGATGGGGAAGGCCACGGCCAGCAGCGGGATGCGCGAATCCACCGCCCAGCAGGCGAACCCGTGGACGTACCGCAGCAGCGTCACCAGGCACAGCTCGCGCAGGGCGCCGAGGTCCCGGTGCTCGTCGATCCCGAGCGTCGCCGCCTGCCCCTCCACGGCGAGCGAGAGCGTGACGTCCCCGGTCAGCAGGCGGTGGTGGCGGCACCAGCGCTTGAGCGCCACCCCCAGCGTGGGCGAGGTGAGGGACGCGCGGCAGAGCATGCCGTAGCTCCCCCAGGGGAGCCTCCGGGAGAACCAGCCCAGCGCCTCGTCGTCGAGTTGCTGCATGGCCACGCCGGAGAGCACCTCCATCTGCCCGGCCGTGATCCGTCCGTCCACCTCACCCAGGCGCTCTGGCGCGACCCGTGCCTCCCGCAGGGCCCCGGCCGGATCGATGCCCCGCAGCGCGTAGGCCCGCGCCACGGCCCGTGCGAAGGCCATCGGCGTCCGGGCCGGGTCGCGGGGGAGGTCGGAGGAGCGCCGGGACGGGCGCGGCCTGCGGGACACCCGGGGAGTATCCACCCGTTGGCACGATTTGCAACCCTCTTGGCTCCCTCTGTGCCGCTCGATCGCCTACCGTCCGGGCTCAAAGGAGCCACACCATGAGCTGGAAGGGACTGGAGTTCGAGCTGGGAGAGACCGCGGACGCCCTGCGGGAGACGGTCCGGCAGTTCGCGCAGGAGGAGATCGCCCCCCGCGCGGCGGACATCGACCGGGAGAACCACTTCCCCATGGACCTCTGGCGCAAGCTGGGGGCGCTCGGCCTCCTGGGCGTCACCGTGGATCCCGAGTACGGCGGCTCCGGGATGACCTACCTCGACCACGTCATCGCCATGGAGGAGATCAGCCGTGCCTCGGCGGCGGTGGGCCTGGCCTACGGCGCCCACTCCAACCTGTGCGTGAACCAGATCCACCGAAACGGGACCACCGAGCAGAAGCGGCGCCACCTCCCCCGGCTCGTGTCCGGCGAGCACGTGGGCGCGCTGGCCATGAGCGAGCCCGGCGCCGGCTCCGACGTGGTCTCGATGAAGATGCGCGCCGACCGGCAGGGCGACCACTACGTGCTGAACGGCACGAAGATGTGGATCACGAACGGCCCGCACGCCGACGTGGTGCTGGTCTACGCCAAGACCGACCCGGCCGCGGGGCCGCGCGGCATCACCGCCTTCGTCGTCGAGAAGGGCACGCCGGGGTTCTCCACGGCACAGAAGCTCGACAAGCTGGGCATGCGGGGCTCCGACACCTGCGAGCTCCTCTTCGAGGACTGCCGCGTGCCGGCCGCCAACGTGATCGGGGAGGTGGGACGCGGCGTGAACGTGCTCATGAGCGGCCTGGACTACGAGCGGCTGGTGCTGGCCGGCGGGCCGCTCGGGATCATGCAGGCCTGCCTGGACGTGGTGGTCCCCTACGTGCACGAGCGTCACCAGTTCGGCCAGGCCATCGGCCAGTTCCAGCTCGTCCAGGGCAAGCTCGCCGACATGTACACCACCCTCTCCGCCTGCCGGGCCTACGTCTACGCCGTGGCCCGCCAGTGCAACGCCGGGAAGACGGCCCGCAAGGACGCCGCGGGCTGCATCCTCTACGCCTCGGAGCGAGCCACCCAGATGGCGCTCGACGCCATCCAGTGCCTGGGCGGCAACGGCTACATCAACGACTACCCGACCGGCCGCCTGCTCCGCGACGCCAAGCTCTACGAGATCGGCGCCGGCACGAGCGAGATCCGGCGCATGCTCATCGGGCGCGAGCTCTTCCAGGAGTCGGCCTGACCGGCGCCGGCTTGATCGGCGACCGGCAGCGGAGGATCTTCCCCCCATGAGCGCGCTCCCCACCACCCTCGACCCCCAGTCCGCCGACTTCCGCCGAAACGCCGAGGCCATGCGCGCGCTGGTCGCCGACCTCCGCGCGCAGGTGGCCACCGTGGAGCTGGGCGGCGGGGAACGGGCCCGCACGAAGCACACCGAGCGGGGCAAGCTCCTCCCGCGGGAGCGGGTCCGGCAACTGCTCGACGTGGGCACCCCGTTCCTCGAGCTGTCGCAGCTCGCCGCCCACGGCATGTACGGCGGCGAGGTGGCCTCGGCCGGGCTCCTGACCGGGATCGGCCGGGTGAGCGGCCGCGAGTGCGTGGTGGTGGCCAACGACGCCACCGTGAAGGGCGGCACCTACTTCCCGATCACCGTGAAGAAGCACCTGCGCGCCCAGGAGATCGCCCAGCAGAACCGGCTCCCCTGCATCTACCTCGTCGACTCGGGAGGGGCGAACCTGCCCAGCCAGGACGAGGTCTTCCCGGACCGGGATCACTTCGGCCGGATCTTCTTCAACCAGGCCAACCTCTCGGCGGCCGGCATCCCGCAGATCGCGGTGGTGATGGGCTCCTGCACCGCCGGCGGGGCCTACGTCCCCGCCATGTCGGACGAGAGCGTCATCGTCCGCAAGCAGGGCACCATCTTCCTCGGGGGTCCACCCCTCGTGAAGGCGGCCACCGGCGAGGTGGTCTCGGCCGAGGACCTGGGAGGCGCCGACGTCCACAGCCGGACCTCCGGGGTCACCGATCACTACGCCACCGACGACGGCCATGCGCTGCGCATCGCGCGGCGCATCGTGGCCAACCTGAACCACGTCAAGCACCCGCACGTGGCCCTGCGGACCCCGGTGGAGCCGCTCCACGACCCGGCCGGCATCCACGGCGTGGTCCCCACCGACACCCGCAAGCCCTACGACGTCCGCGAGGTCATCGCCCGCGTGGTGGACGGCTCCGAGTTCGACGAGTTCAAGCGGCTCTACGGCACCACGCTGGTCTGCGGCTTCGCCCACGTGCACGGCTACCCGGTGGGCATCGTCGCCAACAACGGGATCCTCTTCTCCGAGTCGGCGCTCAAGGGGGCGCACTTCATCCAGCTCTGCGCCCAGCGCGGCATCCCCCTCGCCTTCCTGCAGAACATCACCGGCTTCATGGTCGGCTCGAAGTACGAGGCCGGCGGCATCGCCAAGGACGGCGCCAAGATGGTGACCGCGGTGGCCTGCGCGAAGGTCCCCAAGTTCACCTTCATCGTCGGCGGCAGCTTCGGAGCGGGGAACTACGGCATGTGCGGGCGGGCCTACTCGCCGCGCTTCCTGTGGACCTGGCCCAACGCGCGCATCTCGGTGATGGGCGGCGAGCAGGCGGCGAGCGTGCTGGCCCAGGTGAAGCGGGACGCCATGGAGGCCCGCGGGGAGACCTGGCCGGCCGACGAGGAGGAGCGCTTCAAGGCTCCCATCCGCGCCCAGTACGAGACCCAGGGACACCCCTACTACGCCAGCGCCCGGCTGTGGGACGACGGCATCATCGACCCCGCCGAGACGCGGACGGTCCTCGGCCTGGGGCTCTCGGCCGCGCTGAACGCGCCCGTCGAGCCCACCACCTTCGGCGTCTTCCGGATGTAGGGGTACACATGCTCGAGAAGATCCTGGTGGCGAACCGAGGCGAGATCGCCTGCCGGGTCCTGCGCACGGCGCGGCGGCTCGGCATCCCCACCGTGGCGGTCTATTCCGACGCCGACGAGGGGGCCCGGCACGTGGCCCTCGCCGACGAGGCCTACCGCATCGGCCCGGCGCCGGCGCGCGAGAGCTACCTCAAGGGCGGCGCCATCGTCGAGGTGGCCCGCCGCTCCGGCGCCCGCGCCATTCACCCCGGGTACGGCTTCCTCTCCGAGAACGCCGACTTCGCCGAGGCCTGCGCCGCGGCGGGCATCACCTTCGTCGGCCCGCCTCCGGCGGCCATCCGCGCCATGGGGTCGAAGAGCGCAGCCAAGCGCATCATGGCCGATGCCGGCGTTCCGCTCGTGCCCGGCTACCACGGCGAGGACCAGTCGCCGGAGCGGCTCGCGCGGGAGGCCGGGCGGATCGGCTTCCCGGTGCTCGTGAAGGCCACCGCCGGGGGCGGCGGCAAGGGCATGCGCGCGGTCGCCGACCCGGCCGCCTTCGCCGACGCGCTCGCCGGCGCGCGCCGGGAGGCGCTGGCGTCGTTCGGCGACGACCGCGTCCTGCTCGAGCGCTACCTGGCGCGCCCGCGCCACGTGGAGGTCCAGGTCTTCGCCGACGCGCACGGGAACGCCGTGCACCTCTTCGAGCGCGACTGCTCGATCCAGCGCCGCCATCAGAAGGTCCTGGAGGAGGCGCCCGCCCCCGGGCTGCCCGCCGCCACCCGGGAGGAGATGGGACGCGCCGCCGTGGCCGCGGCCCGCGCCATCGGCTACGTCGGCGCCGGCACCGTCGAGTTCCTCCTCGACGAGGACGGCCGCTTCTACTTCATGGAGATGAACACCCGGCTCCAGGTCGAGCACCCGGTCACCGAGATGATCACCGGGCAGGACCTGGTGGAGTGGCAGTTCCGGGTGGCCGCCGGGGAGCCGCTCCCGCTCCGCCAGGAGGCCCTCACCATCACCGGCCACGCCATCGAGGCCCGCGTCTACGCCGAGGACCCCGCCCGCGACTTCCTCCCCTCCATCGGCGTGCTCTCGCACCTGCGCCCCCCGCCCGAGTCTGCCCACGTCCGGGTCGACACCGGCGTCCGCGAGGGAGATGCGGTCACCATCCACTACGACCCCATGATCGCGAAGCTCGTGGTCTGGGACACGAGCCGCCCCGCCGCGATCCGGAGGCTCCGCGCCGCCCTCTCCGCGTACCAGGTGGCGGGAATCACCACCAACCTGGCCTTCCTGGGCGCGGTGGCCGCCCACCCGGCCTACGCTGCGGCCGACCTCGACACGCGCTTCCTCGACCGCCATCGCAAGGACCTGGTCGGCGACCCGGGCCCGGCCAGCGACACCGTGCTCGCGGTGGCCTGCCTGGACGAGCTCCTGCGGCGCGCCGACGACGCGGGCCGGGCGGCCCGGGCCTCGGGCGACCCCTGGTCTCCCTGGCACCGCACCGACGGCTGGCGCCTCAACGCCGACTACCACCACGCCCTCACCTTCGTGGACGGCGGCGCGCTCGTGCGCGTCGTCGCCCACTACCGCCCCGGCGCCTCCGAGCTCGAGCTCCCCGGCGGGAAGGTCACGGTCCGCGGCTCGCGCAACGGACCGGACGAGCTCGTGGCCGACGTGGGGGGCGCGCGCATCCGCGCCACGGTGGTGCGCAGCGACGCCGACCGGATCGTGATGATCCAGGGACGCGGCCACCGCCTCGCGATCCACGACCCCGACGCGGCGTCGGAGCGCGACGTGGGCGGGGGCAGCCTGGTCGCGCCCATGCCCGGCAAGGTGGTGGTGGTCCTCGTCGAGCCCGGGGCCGAGGTGCGCAAGGGGCAGCCGCTCCTCGTCCTCGAGGCGATGAAGATGGAGCACACGGTCGTCTCCCCCCGCGACGGACGGGTGGCGGCGGTCCACTTTGCGGCCGGGGCGCTGGTCGGCGAGGGGGCGCAGCTCGTGGCGCTCGAGCCGCAGCCCGAGGCCGGCTGAGGCTCAGCGGCCGTCGCCCGGGGATGGGGGGGCCCCATCGCCGTCCGCGACGTACTGCCGCTCCTCCTCCTGCAGCCCCTCCTCCACCTCCGCGGGCGCGGAGAAGATCTGCGCGATGCGGATGTGGCGGGAGAAGAGGAAGAAGAGGCCCAGCACCGTCGTGAAGGCGAGCTGCACGGCCCAGAGCACGTTCGCGTAGGCCGTCCCGTGGGTGTCGAGGACCTCCCGCGGGACGAAGAGCGAGAGGCCGAGCACGGTGGCCGCCTGGAACGTCCCCACCATCCCGGGGCCCGCCGGGATCATGACCCCCACCACCAGCACCCCGAGGACCGTGAAGGACTCGACCGGCGAGAGCCGGATCCCGAAGGCCCGGGCCAGCACGCCCATGCCCCAGCCGTTCAGGCACCAGTACGCCGAGGTGAGCGCGAAGAAGGCCGCGACCTTCCCGCGGGACGGCACCACGCGCAGGCCGTGGATGAAGGCGTCCATCATGGCCGACGCGCGGGTCGCCACCGCAGGCGAGAGCGGATCGAGCATGCGGTGCGTGAGCAGGACCGCGAGCGCCCGGTTCCGGTAGGCCACGACGAGGAAGGCGAGCAGCCCCCCGAAGACCGCGAAGACGGCGAGGCCGGCGAGGCGCAGCAGGTGCAGCCCCGGCGTGCCCTCCGGGACCGCGAGCAGGGTGAGGACGAGCAGCGCCGCCGTGAAGATCCCGTCGGCCACCCGCTCCACCACCACGCTGGAGAGCGTGGCCGAGACCCGGATGCGCGGCCGCTCGGCGATGAGGTACGGGCGCGCGAACTCCCCGATGCGGAACGGGAGGAGGACGAGCGCCATGAACCCGACCGCCGAGACGGCGTTCAGGCGGGAGAACGGCACCTTCGCCACCGGCTCGAGCAGGATGCCCCAGCGCAGCGTCCGGGCCACGTGGATGAGGGCCAGCACCACCACGTAGGGCAGGAGCCAGACGTAATCGGCCTGCCGGGCGGCGTTCCAGATCGCGCCCAGGTCCTTGCCCCGCAGGGTGAACCAGAGCGCGAGCCCGGAGATGACGACGCCGAGCGCGACCTGCAGGAACCGCTTCACCGGCGCGTCATACCACGACGCGATGCGCGGGGGGTCTCCCGCTCGCGCGCCGCAGGACCTCGTCCCAGACCATCCGGGCCATGGCGGTGCGGGTCTCCACCGTGCCGGACCCCACGTGGGGCGTGAGGACGACGTTCTCGGCGCGGCGCAGCCGCTCCGGGACCCGCGGCTCGTCCCGGAAGACGTCGAGCCCGGCCGCGAAGAGGCGCCCCTCCTCCAGCGCCTCGGCGAGCGCCTCCTCGTCGACCACCGGACCCCGCGAGGTGTTCACCAGCACCGCGCCCGGCTTCATGCGGGCGATCCGCTCCCGGGACAGGAGGTCGCGGGTGGAATCGGAGAGCGGGCAGTGGAGGGACACGAAGTCGCTCGTCGAGAGCAGGTCGTCGAGCGGGACGCGCGTGGCGCCGGCCACGCCCGCGTCGCGAGGCGCCGCGTAGAGGATGCGCATCCCGAACCCGGCCGCGCGCCGGGCCGTGGCCTGCCCGATCCGGCCGAAGCCGACGATGCCGAGCGTCTTCCCGGTGACCTCGCGCCCGAGAAGGAACTCGGGCGCCGCGTCCCGCCACCCGCCCGCCCGGATGAGCCGGTCGCCCTCGCAGACCCGCCGCGCCGCCGCGAGCAGGAGCGCCATGGCGAGATCGGCGGTGGCGTCGGTGACGACGTCGGGGGTATTCGTGACGACGAGCCCGCGCCGGGCGGCGGCCCCGAGGTCCAGGTGGTTCACGCCCACGCCGTACGAGCTCACCTGCCGCAGCGCGGGAAGGCCGGCGAGGAGCGCGTCGTCGACGCGATCGAGGTAGGTGACGACGAGGATCTCGGCGTCCCCGGCCTCGGCGTGGAGCCGCTCGCGGGGAGGTGGGCGCGCGCCGCAACCGCGCAGGTCGACCCGCTCGGCGACCTCCGAAGGCACCCCGCCCGGCAGGGACCGGATGGCGTAGACGATGGGCTTCACGGCTCCCCCTCCTCCCCCGTCCGATCGCCGGTGGACGACGCGTCCCCGGCGCGCGCCCCGGGGATGCGGTAGCGCTCGTCCAGCCACCGGCCCAGGTCGGCAAGCCGGCACCGGTCGGAGCAGAACGGCCACGCCGGGTTCCGGTCCCGGGGAGCGACCGGCGCCCGGCACCCCGGGCAGGGCCGGGTCGGCGACCCGGCGCCACCGCCACCGCTCCCGCCCCGGGCGCTCAACCCGCGCCTCCGCAGGTGGCGGGAACGAGCGGCGCGAGCGCCGCCTCCAGCCGGTCGCGGGAGACCATGCCGGTGAAGACCTTCCGGATCCTGCCCTCGGCATCGAGGAGGTAGGTCCGCGGGTAGCCGGTCACGCCGTAGGCACGCGCCACGTTGCCGTCCGGGTCCATCACCACGGGATACGGGACCTCCATGCGGAGGACCTCGGACCGCGTGTCCTCGGGGGTGGATTCCTCGGTGACCCCCAGGAAGTCGACGCAGCGCCCCCGGGACTCCTTCCAGGCCTGTGCGAAGCCGGGCAGCTCCTCCTTGCACGGCGGGCACCAGGTGGCCCAGAAGTTCACCGCCACGGCCCGGCCCCGGTAGGACGCCAGCGTCACCTCGCGCCCGGCCAGATCCCGGAGCACCACCGGTGGCGCCACCTCGCCGACGAGCGGGCTCGTGCGCTCCGGGGCCGGCGCCAGCCAGTAGGCCCCGAGCACGGCGAGCGCCACGAGCAGGCCGATCTTCATCCAGGGTCGCATCGGGGCGGAAGTATACCGGCCGGCCGCCGGTTGGCACCCACGGACGGTAACGAATCTTCACCGTATTTTGTCAACATCCCCGGCGTCCCCGCCTAGAATCCGCCCCCCATGAACAAGCGTCGGGTCGTCGTCTCCCTGGCAGTGATCGTCGCCATCGCCGCCGTGATCGCCTGGTACGTCGGACGCGGCGACGGGAAGCCCAAGCTCCAGTTCGAGACCGCCAAGGTCGAGAAGGGCCGGATCGTGGCCAAGGTCACCGCCTCCGGCACGCTGGGCGCGGTGGTGACCGTCCAGGTCGGCAGCCAGGTCTCCGGGCGCATCGCCGCGCTCCACGCCGACTTCAACTCCACGGTGAGGAAGGGACAGCTGCTCGCCAAGATCGACCCGGCCCTCTTCCAGGCCTCGGTCGACCAGGCCCGGGCGAACCTCGCCGCCGCCCAGGGCAACCTCGCGAAGTCCAAGGTCCAGGCCGTGGACGCCCGCCGGCAGTACGCGCGCCAGAAGGAACTCGCCGCCCGCAAGCTGAACGCCCAGGCCGACCTCGACACCGCCCAGGCCAACGCCGACGCCGCCGACGCCCAGGTGGCCGCCGGCGAGGGGCAGGTGGCGCAGACCCGCGCCGCCCTCCAGTCGGCCGAGGTGAACCTCGCCTACACGAACATCTACTCCCCCACGAGCGGCACGGTGATCTCCCGGAACGTGGACGTCGGCCAGACGGTGGCCGCCTCGCTCCAGGCGCCCACCATCTTCCTCATCGCGGAGGACCTCGAGAAGATGCAGGTCGACACCAGCGTCGCCGAGGCCGACGTGGGCCGGCTGAAGGCCGGCATGGCCGCCACGTTCACCGTCGACGCCTACCCGGGCGAGGTCTTCCAGGGCCGGATCCGCCAGATCCGCAACGCACCGCAGACCGTCCAGAACGTCGTCACCTACAACGCGGTGATCGACGTCGCCAACCCGGAGCTGAAGCTCCGGCCCGGCATGACCGCCAACGTCACCTTCGTGTACGCGGAGAAGGAGGACGTGCTCAAGGTCCCGAACGCGGCGCTCCGCTTCCGTCCGCCCCCTGCCCTCCTCGGCGAGGGGCGCGGCGGCCCGGCGGCCGGCGGTCCCCGGCCCGGCGGCGCCT
>JBBIOL010000095.1:0-13392 GCA_037443385.1 Anaeromyxobacteraceae bacterium | reverse complement strand
GGGGCGGCGGGCGCCGGGGGCGTGCCGGCGGCGGGCGCGGCCGGAGGCGGCGGCGCGGGCGGGGGAGGGGGAGGCGGGTTCGCCTTGAGGTGCTCGGCGATGCGGATCAGGTCGATCCGGCGGAGCTCGACGAGCGGGTTCTCGCGCAGGTTCGGGATGCCGTGGAAGCCGCCCGCCTCCTGGTAGTCCTTGCGGAGCGGGTGGCCCACCCAGTCGTCGGGGAGCATGACCCGGCGCAGGTCGGGGTGGCCGGTGAAGGTCACGCCGAAGAGGTCGAAGACCTCCCGCTCCAGCCAGTGGGCGGCCTTCCAGACGCCCTCCACGGTGTGGACCACCGGGGACGATCGGGGCAGCTCGACCTTGAGGACGATGCCGTGCCGGTGGGGGAAGGAGAAGAGGTGGTAGACCACCTCGATGACGTCCCGCTTCGGCCAGTCGACCGCGGTCAGGTCCTGGCAGAAGTCGAGCTGGATGCCGGGCGTCGTCTTGAGCCAGGAGCAGACCTCGACGATGCGTTCGGCCTTCACGACCGCGAAGGCGTCGATCTTGGGCTCGGAGAGCGGCTCGACCGCGTCGCCGAAGGCTTCCTGGAGCTTCTGGTGGATCTCGAGCGTGGTCATCGCGTTTCCCGGTTCCTCAGGCCTGTCCGCCGGCGGCGCGCGGCGCGGGCGGGCGGCGCTTGTCCTTCCAGCGCTCCCGCATGACGAGGTCCTGCAGGCGCAGCAGGCCCTCGGTGAGGGCCTCCGGCCGGGGCGGGCAGCCGGGCACGTAGACGTCCACCGGGACCACCTTGTCGACCCCCTTGCAGACCGAGTAGGCGAGCTGGAAGAGGCCGCCGCAGTTGGCGCAGGAACCCATGGAGATCACGTACTTGGGCTCGGCCATCTGGTCGTAGAGGAGCTTCAGGCGCTCGGCCATCTTGTAGGTGAGCGTGCCGGCCACGATCATGAAGTCGGCCTGGCGGGGCGTGGCGCGGAAGACCGCCCCGAAGCGGTCGGCGTCGGCGCGCGGCCCGCCGAACTGCATGAGCTCGATCCCGCAGCAGGCGAGGCCGAAGAGCAGGTAGTGGAGCGAGTTGGCGCGGGCCAGGTTGATGATCTTGTCGAGCTGGCTGGTGTGGGCGAAGACGACGTCGCCGCCCATCTCCGCGTCCATCGTGTCACGAGAGGCCATGCGGGTTCTCCGGGAGGATCAGGCGGCCCTGGCGGCCGGTCGCTCGTCGTCGGGGTCGCGCGCGTCGTCGACGACGGCGAGCTTCTTCACCCACTCGAGGTCGCCGTGGGCCCAGACCCACACGAGGCCGACCATGAGGATGGCGATGAAGAGGAAGAGCTCGGCGAAGGCCACCCACGCGAACTGGGCGCCGGCGGCCACCCAGTCCTTGTAGACGACCGCCACCGGGAAGGTGAGCGCCAGGTCCACCTCGAAGATCACGAAGACCAGCGCCACCAGGTAGAAGCGGGGGTTGAAGTTGAACCAGGCGCGGCCGATGGGCTTCTCGCCGCACTCGTAGATCATGCTCTTGTCCTCGCCGGGGAACGAGGGACGGATGAGCTTGAAGGCGAGCAGCAGCCCGAAGGGGAGGAGCACGGCGACGGCGGCGAAGGCGAGGACGGCGGCGAACTGATAGCCCATGGGAAGTACCCCGGGTGCGGAGGGAGTGGGAGGGCTCCGAGAGGGCGCGGAGTCTACAGTCCCGTGCTGGGGAGTCAAGCGAGGAATCCACGGCCAGAGGCCGTGATTCCCCTCGTGATTCCGCTTGACGAAACACCTGCATACAGGCAGTTAGGAGCACCTTGTCCCCTCACCCGGTCGCCCCATGACACCAGCCCTGCAGAGCTACTTCCCGCTCGCGGTCGTGATCGTACTCGCAGTGATTCTGGGGCTCACGCTCCTGGGTCTCGCGAACCTCCTCGGCCCCCGCCGGCCCAACGAGGCCAAGTCGAGCCCGTTCGAGTTCGGGTCCCGCCCGTCCGGGCTCGGGCGCGACCGGTTCGACGTCAAGTTCTACTTGCTGGCGCTGCTCTTCGTGGTCTTCGACGTGGAGGCCGTGTTCATGTACCCGTGGGCGGTCTCCCTGCTCGACCTGGGCTGGCCCTCCTTCGTGGTCATGGCCGTCTTCGGGGCCACCCTGGTGGTGGGGCTCGCCTACGTCTGGAAGAAGGGCGCCATCGACTGGAGCCGGGAGTGACCATGTCCGCCACGTCCGACCTCGACCTCGTCCCGGCCATCGCCACGCGGCGCGAGGACGCGCTCACCGGCCTCGGGAAGATGGTCTCCCAGGGGCTGGGATGGGCCCGCAAGTACAGCCTCTTCCAGTACCCCTTCGTCACCGCCTGCTGCGGCATGGAGTTCATGGCGGTGGCCGCCGCCCGCTACGACCTCGACCGCTTCGGCGCCGCGCTGCCGCGCTTCTCCCCCCGCCAGGCCGACCTGCTCATGGTGGTGGGCACCATCAACGTGAAGCAGGCCCCCATCCTGAAGCGGGTCTACGACTCCATGGCCGACCCGAAGTGGGTGGTGGCCTTCGGCGTCTGCGCCTCCTCGGGCGGCTTCTACGACAACTACGCGACCATGCAGGGGATCGACCGCATCATCCCGGTCGACGTCTACATCCCCGGCTGCCCGCCCCGGCCGGAGCAGGTGCTCGACGGCATCATGATGCTCCAGGCCCGGATCCAGGCCCAGGATCACAAGCTCATCGACCGCGAGAAGCCGGCCCTCCCGGCGAAGGGGTAGACCGTGTCCCAGGCCGCACTCCAGAAGCTGAAGGCGCGTTTCCCCGACGCCGTCACCGCGACCTACCAGGGCCGGGGGGGCGACGACGTGGCGCAGGTGAAGAAGGAGGCCGTCGCCGAGGTCTGCCGGTTCCTGAAGGACGACCCGGAGCTGGCCTTCGACATGGCGCCCTACATCACCGCGGTGGACTACCAGGGCGGCGAGTTCCGCTTCGATCTCGTCTACCAGATGTACTCCACGACGCGGAACCACCGCATCCGGCTCCGGGTGGGCGTCCCCGAGGGCGACGCCGTGGTGCGGAGCGTCACCCCCATCTGGAAGGGCGCCAACTGGTACGAGCGGTACTGCTGGGACATGTACGGCATCCGCTTCGAGGGGCACCCGGATCCCCGCCGCCTCTACATGTACGAGGAGTTCGTCGGCCACCCGCTGCGCAAGGACTACCCGCTTCGCGGCCGGCAGCCGCTCGTCGAGGAGCGGCACGTCGACGAGCCCTTCCGCGGTCCGGGCCCCACCGGCGGCTAGGACGGAGCGAGACCCATGTCCAAGGAAATCGAGAGCCCGCCCGTCCCCGCCACCCCGGTGGAGAGCCCCCTCGACGCGCCGTTCCCGTCGAAGCGCATGCTCGTCAACCTGGGCCCGAGCCACCCGGCCATGCACGGGACGGTGCGGGCGGTGGTCGAGCTCGACGGCGAGACCATCCACGGCATGAAGCTGGACATCGGCTTCCTGCACCGCGGCTTCGAGAAGTCCTGCGAGAACGTCACCTGGACGCAGGTGTTCCCGTACACCGACCGTCTCAACTACGTCTCGTCGATCATGAACAACGTCGGGTACGCGATGGCCGTGGAGAAGCTCTGCGGCCTCGAGATCCCGGAGCGCGCCGCCTACCTGCGCGTGGTCACCTCCGAGATGCACCGGATGTGCGACCACTTCACGCTGGTGGGCGCCATGGGGCTCGAGCTCGGGGCCATGACGGTCCTGATCTACGCCATGGAGGCCCGCGACCTGCTCTGGGACCGGCTCACCGAGCTCTGCGGGGCCCGGCTCACCTCGAACTACGCCCGGGTGGGCGGCGTGTCCCGCGACCTCCCCGAGGGCTGGGCGGAGAAGGTGGAGCGGACCCTGGACCGCTGCCTGGAGATGCGCGGCGAGATCGACCGGCTGCTCACCCGCAACCGCATCGTCATCGACCGCTGCCAGGGCACCGGGGTCATCTCCCGCGCCGACGCCATCGACTACGGCTTCACCGGTCCCTGCCTGCGCGCCTCCGGCGAGCCCTACGACGTCCGCAAGGCCTCGCCGTACCTGGTCTACGACCGCCTCGACTTCGACGTCCCGGTGGGCACGAACGGCGACAACTTCGACCGCTACCTGATGCGCATGGAGGAGCTGAAGCAGTCGGACCGCATGGTCCGGCAGTGCTTCGCGCAGATGCAGCCCGGCGCCATCGCCTCCGACGACCCGCGCTTCGTGCTCCCGCCCAAGCCCGAGGTCTACGGCACCATCGAGGGGGCCATGGCCCACTTCAAGATGGTCATGGAGGGGATCCAGGTCCCGGCCGGCGAGGCCTACGCCTACGTCGAGGCCGCCAACGGGGAGCTGGGCTTCTACGCCGTCTCCGACGGCGGGGGCCGCCCCTACAAGCTGGGCGTGCGCGCGCCGGGCTGGAACATGCTCATGGCGCTGCCCCAGATCATGGAGGGGCGCATGCTCGCCGACCTCATCCCCACCTTCGACACCGTCAACATGATCGGCGGCGAGGTCGAGCAGTAGCGCCCCGCCCGAGAAGCGAGACCGGAGCCCGAGATGGCCGAAGAGACCAAGCCCGCCCCCGCCGCCGCGCCACCCAAGCCGGCCGGCCCCCCGGGCCCCCCGCCGCCCAAGAACCCCGGCATGGTGACCTTCACCATCGACGGGCGCGAGGCGGTGGTGAAGCCGGGCACGAGCATCATCGAGGCGGCAGCCGCGGTGGGCGTGTCGATCCCCTACTACTGCTGGCACAAGCGGCTCTCCATCGCCGCCAACTGCCGCATGTGCCTCGTGGAGATGTCGAACGCCCCGGGCGGCAAGCTCATGCCGGCCTGCCAGATGACCGCCGCCGAGGGCGTGGCCGTCAAGACCGACTCGCCCAAGGTGAAGGCCCAGCAGAAGGCCACCCTCGAGTTCCTGCTGGTGAACCACCCGGTCGACTGCCCCATCTGCGACCAGTCGGGCGAGTGCAAGCTGCAGGACTACTACATGCAGTACGACCAGCAGGCCTCCCGGCTCGACGTGCCCAAGGTGAAGCTGGGCAAGCGCGTTCCGCTCGGCGAGCTGGTGGTGCTCGACCAGGAGCGCTGCATCCTCTGCACCCGCTGCGTCCGCTTCATGCGCGAGGTCCGCAAGAACCCCCAGCTCGGCGTGGACGCCCGGGGCAACCACTCGGTCATCACCACCGCGCCGGGCCAGCCGCTCGACGACCGCTACTCCGGCAACGTGGTGGACCTGTGCCCGGTCGGCGCGCTCACCTCCACCGACTTCCGCTTCCGGGGGAGGGTCTGGTTCCTCTCCAGCGCCCGCTCGATCTGCACCGGCTGCGCCCGCGGCTGCAACGTCTTCCTCGACTACATGCGGGACGGCACCTACCGCTACCGCCCCCGGGAGAACGACCTCGTCAACCAGGAGTGGATCTGCGACGAGGGCCGGCTCTCCTACAAGCCCTTCAACGACGGGCGCGTGCTCGCGGCCCGCGCCGGGAAGGCGGCCTCCGGGCGCGCCGCCGCGGTGGCCGAGGCCGCTCGGATCCTGCGCGACCACGCCGGGAAGGGCACGCTGGCCTTCCTGGCCTCTCCGGCGGCCTCGCTCGAGGACCTGCTGGCCGCGGCCGCCGTGGCCCGCGACGGCCTCAAGCTCGCCCAGGTCTACGTCGGCGGGCGCGGCGACGGCTGGCAGGACGACTTCCTGCGCCGCGCCGACCAGAACCCGAACCGCAAGGGTCTCGAGCTCGTGGCGCGCGCCTTCGGCCTCGCGGTGAAGCCTGCCGCGGAGCTCGCCGCGGCGGTGGCCTCGGGCCAGGTGAAGGCGGTCTGGGCGGTGGGCGAGGCGCTCCCCGCCGCGGAGCTCGCCGGCGCCATCGGCAAGGCCGAGGCGCTCGTGGTCCAGGCGGTGAACGAGGGCGGCCTCGCCGCGGCGGCCACCGTGCTGCTGCCGGCGTCCCCGGTCCCGGAGTCGGACGGCACCTTCGTGAACTTCGAGGGACGGCCGCAGCGCTTCGAGCTCGCCTACTGGCCGCGCGGGGAGTCCCTGCCGCACTGGGGACTCTGCGCCGAGCTGGGGCGCGCGCTCGGCCTCACCGCATCCTGGAAGACCGCGCGGCAGGTCTGGGAGGACCTGGGCCGCCGGGTGGCCCCCGAGCTGCCGGGCTTCGAGTGGAACGCGCTCCCCGCCGTGGACCGGCGCCCGGGGCTCGTCCCGCTGGCCGCCGGGACCGTGGACGGCCGGCTGCCCGGCCACCGCGAGCGCATGCCCCTCGACGGCGATGGAAACGTCGAGTGGAGCCGGCTGCCGAACCCCTGAGAGGAGACCGCCGTGAAGCGATTCGTGGGCATGTGGCTGGTCATCGGGGCGGTGCTGGTCGGGCTGGTGGGCCTCTTCTGGGCCTTCTACGCGCTGGCCGCGCTGGGTGCGCACGCCGCGGAGGCGCTCGGCTTCCCCGGGTACTTCGGCAGCGCCATCGTGAACGCCGTCACGCTCATGGCGGTGACGCTCATGACGGTGGCGGCGCTGCTCACCGTCGCCGAGCGCAAGTGGTCGGCCGCCATGCAGGACCGCATCGGCGCCAACCGCATCCTCGTGGCCGGCAAGTTCCCCCTGGGCGGCGTGCCCTACCTGCTCGCCGACGCCCTCAAGATGCTCACCAAGGAGTCCACCTTCCCGGCGGCCCGCTCGAAGTTCCTCTTCGAGCTCGCGCCGGTGCTGGCCTTCTCCCCCACCTTCGCGCTCTTCGCGGTCGTCCCGGTGGGACCGGAGGTCCGGGCCTTCGGGCACCAGGTCGGCATGTGGGTGGCGAGCCCCGACGCCGGGCTGCTCTGGATCTTCGCGCTCGCCGGGCTCTCGGTCTACGGCACCACGCTGGCGGGCTGGGCCTCGAACAACCGCGTGGGCATGCTGGGCGCGGTCCGCGCCAGCGCCCAGATGGTGAGCTACGAGGTCTCGCTCGGGCTCTCGCTCGTGGGCGTGATGATCGCCTACCGCACCCTGAACCTCCAGCAGATGGCCATCGCCCAGGGCACGGACGTGCTCGGGCCGGTCCCGGCGCTCGGCATCCTCCTCCAGCCGCTCGGCTTCCTGGTCTTCTTCACGAGCTCCTTCGCCGAGACCAAGCGCGCCCCGTTCGACCTCCCCGAGGGCGAGAGCGAGATCGTGGGCTACTTCCTCGAGTACTCGGGCATGAAGTTCGGCCTCCTCTTCCTGGCCGAGTTCGTGGAGGTCGTGATCCTGGCGGCGGTCACCACCGCGGTCTTCCTGGGCGGCTGGCACCCGGTCCTCTTCGAGGGCTGGCTCCGGGCCAACCTCGACCCGGTGCTCTTCGCGGCGGTGTGCGCGGCGTCGTTCCTCGCCAAGGTGATCCTGCTCACCTGGCTGCAGCTCATCATCCGCTGGCTCCTGCCGCGCTTCCGCTACGACCAGATCCAGGGGCTGTGCTGGAAGCTCCTCCTGCCGGCGGCCATCGCCAACGTCTTCGTGACCGGCGCCGCCGTCCTGGCCGACCCCAGCCTGCAGCTGCTGGCCTGGATCGGGGTGGTCGAGATCGTGGCCATCTTCGGGATCACCTTCGCGGTCGCCCGGCCCCAGGCCGCCCACGGCGGCCACGGCCACGACGACGCCCACGGCCACGACGACGCCCACGGCCACGCGGCGCACGCCGCCTCCCACTAGCCATGCCCTACCAGATCGACAACCGACCGGCCGACGTCCGCGAGAGCCTGTACTTCCCGGAGATCTTCCGGGCCATCGGGCTCGTGGTGAAGACCTTCTGGCGGAACGCCTTCTTCTCCCGCGACGCCAACCCCGACGTGCTGGCGCGCGACAACTCCCGCAACCGGGTGGCCACCCTGCAGTACCCCGAGGAGAAGGCCCCGTACCCGGCCGGCTACCGCGGCCTGCACCGGCTCGTGCCCCGCGCGGACGGCAGCCCGCGCTGCGTGGCCTGCTACATGTGCGCCACCGCCTGCCCGGCCCAGTGCATCTACATCGAGGCCGGCGAGGTCGAGGGCGATCCCATCGAGAAGTACCCGGTGAAGTTCGTCATCGACGAGCTGCGCTGCGTGGTCTGCGGCTTCTGCGTGGAGGCCTGCCCCAAGGACGCCATCCGCATGGACACCGGCGACCACCCGCCGCCCACCTACACGCGCGAGGGGCAGATCTACGACGAGAAGCGGCTGCTTCGCGGGCCGCCGGTCTCCTACGAGAAGGACCCCTGGCTCGTCCGCCCGTCGAAGCTGGGCGAGGCGGCGCTGAAGGCCGATCGCGCGGCGGCGGGCCCGTTCCCCACCGCGGGCGGCGACGAGTACAGCCAGACGCCGGGCTTCTCGGTGAAGACGCTGGCCGCCGAGGCGCGGGCGCGCGGCGGGGCGAAGTAGCCGCCCGACCGCGCCGACCGCCTCAGGACTGCGGGATCTCCCCCTCGGGGAGGTCCCGCTGCTGCATGGGGGCCACGCGCTGCAGGAGCGCGAGACCGGGGAGGGCGGCCAGCGCCGCCGTGACGAAGAACGGCGCGTAGCCGAGCCACTCGGCGAGCCAGCCGCTGGGCGGCCCGCTCAGCCATCGCCCCAGCCCGAAGAGGCTCGAGAGCAGCGCGTACTGGCTCGCGGCGAACCGCTTGTTGCACAGGCGCGTGACGAAGGCGACCAGCGCCGCGGTGGCCATGCCCTGGGTGGCGTACTCCCCGGCGATGGCCACGTAGGTCGCGGCGCGGGTGGGCGTCGAGACGGCCTGCCCGGCGCACAGGGCCACGCTGGTGGCGCCCGGGTGGGTGGCGGCGGCGACGGCGTAGAGGAGCATGCTCGCGGCCTGGGCCACGCCGAAGATCCAGAGCGCGCGCCCCAGCCCGATGCGCGTCATCACGGCCGCCCCGGCGGCGGCGCCACCGATGGTGGCGACGGTCCCGATGATCTTCACGGCGAACCCGATCTCCGCGCGGGAGAAGCAGAGGTCGACGAGGAAGGCGTTCACCATCGAGAGGCCGAGGTTGTCGCCGAACTTGTAGAAGACGAGGAAGAGCGCTACGGGAAGGGCGTTCGAGCGGCCGAGGAAGTCGCGGAAGGGAAGGACCACCGCCTCGCCGAAGCTCCGCGGCGGGGGCGCCTCGGTGGCCGGCCGGGGCGCCGCCAGGGTGAGCAGCGTGAAGGCGGCGAAGAGGAGCGCGAGCGCCGCGAAGACCCAGGGCCAGGGCACCCACTCCGAGGCGGCGATGGCGAGCGCCGCGCCGAGCAGCATCCCCACGCGGTACCACAGGATGCGCAGGCCGCTCGCCGGGCCCACCTCGTCCCTCGAGAGGCTCTCCACCGCGTAGGCGTCGATGGCGATGTCCTGGGTGGCCGATACGAAGGCCACGACGAGGCCCAGGGCGGCCACCCCGGCGGCGGCCCCGCCGGCGAGCACCGGGTTCCCGTCGGGTCCGGTGGACAGGGTGCGCGCCACGTACACCGCGAGTCCCCCCAGCGTGCCCGCCATGGCGAGCTGCATGAGGAGCACCCAGCTCCTCCGCCGGTCGGGCCAGCGCGGCGCGTACCGGTCGACGAGGGGGGCCCAGAGGAACTTGAGCGTCCAGGGAACCGAGATGACCTGGAGGATGCCGATGGTCCGCAGGCTCACGCCCGCGCTGCGCAGGAAGACCTGGAGGGTGCTGGTGACGAACCCGAGCGGGAGGCCGGAGGGGAGCGAGAGGAGCCCGACGAGCTGGACGCGGCGGCTGCGGAGGAAGGCCAAGGTGGCGCGAGCCTATGCGTGCGGCCGCCCCCCGTCGAGTTCCCTCGTGGGCGCGCTCAGCCCGCCGGCCGCACCCGGGCCGCGAACTCCGCCGCGGGCAGCGCGTTCAGGACCGCGTCGCGCGTCACCCACCCCCGCCGGGCGGTCATGACCGCGTAGGGCAGGTTCTGCAGGCCGGCCACGGAGTGGGCGTCGGTGGAGAGCACCACCGGGATCCCGCGCTCGCGGGCCATGCGCAGGTGGCGGGGCTCCAGGTCGAGCCGGTGCGGGTCGCCGTTCACCTCGATGGCCACCCGGCAGCGCGCCGCCGCGTCGAGCACCGCCTCCATGTCGAGGCCGTAGGGCTCCCGCTCGAGCAGGAGGCGCCCGGTGGCGTGCCCCCAGATCTTGAAGACGGGCAGCTCGAGCATGCGGACGATGCGGCGGGTCATCTGCTCCGTGTCCATCTTCATGCGGGAGTGGACGCTGGCCACCACCACGTCGAGCCGCTCCAGCACCGCGTCGGGCCAGTCGAGCGCGCCCGAGTCCAGGATGTCGGCCTCGGATCCGCGCAGGAGCCGGATGCCCACCTTCTCCTGGACCCGCGCGATCTCCTCCCACTGGGCCTCGAGCCGGGCCACGTCCAGCCCGCCCGCGTAGGCGGCGCTGCGGCTGTGGTCGGTGACGGTGAGGTACTGCATGCCCATGTCCTCGGCGGCGCGGGCCATCTCCTCGAGCGAGGCCCGCCCGTCCGACCAGGTGGTGTGGACGTGGACCATGCCCTTCACGTCCTCCAGGGTCACCAGATCCGCCGGCAGCCTGCCGGCCAGGGCGGCCTCGATCTCGCCGGTGTCCTGGCGGAGCTCGGGCGGGACGGGCTGCAGGCCGAGCGCGCGGTAGACGTCCGCCTCCTCCCGGACCGGGGCCTTCCCGGATCCGTCCAGGCGCTCCAGGCCCCATTCGCCCAGGGTGAATCCCCGCTCGCGGGCCAGGCCCCGAAGCTTGACGTGGTGCTCCTTCGAGCCGGTCATGTGGTGGAGGAGCGTCGGGTACTCCGCGGGAGGCACCACCCGCAGGTCCACCGACAGCCCGCCGGCGAGCCGGACGGTGGTCTTGGTCTCGCCCTTCGCCACCACCGTCTCCACGCCGGGGGCCCCGGCCAGGGCGTCGGAGAGCCGGACCGGGTCGTTCGACGAGGCCACGATGTCCAGGTCGCCGACCGTCTCGCGCCAGCGCCGCGCCGACCCGGCCAGCTCGACCCGGTCGGCGGCGCCGGTGGCGCGCAGCAGCCGGACCAGCTGGTGGCCGATCTCCCGCGCGTCGGAGAGGCGGATGCGCGTGGAGGCCGTGCGCATCCGCTGGATGCCCTCCAGGATCTTGCGCTCGGTCTTCTCGCCGAATCCCTTCACCTCGCGCACGCGCCCGTCGCGGCAGGCGGCCTCCAGCTCGGCCACGCTTCCGACGCCGAGGGCGGCGTGCAGCGCCGCGATCTTGCGGGGGCCCAGGTCGGGGACCCGGAGCAGCTCGGGAATGCCGGCGGGGAGCCGGGCGCGGACCCGGTCGAGCGCGGCCAGGTGCCCGGTCGTCACGAGCTCCTCGATCTTGGCGGCCAGCGCCTTGCCGATGCCGGGGAGCTCGGTGAGGGTGCCGGCGGCCACGACCTCGTCGAGGTCGCCGGGGAGCTCCTCGAGCGCGCGCGCCCCGGCCTCGTAGGCGCGCACCTTGAAGGCGTTCTCCCCCTCCACCTCGAGCAGCATGCCCAGCTCCCGCAGGGCCCGGGCCACGGCGATCTTGTCGGCCATCCCCGGGTGTATAACCGGGGCGCGACATGACGACGAGACTCCGAATCCCGGCGCTGGCGCTCGCGCTCCTCGCCGGCTGCGCCTCCCCGCCCCGGGCCACCTGGTCCACCGTCCGCCCGGCGGAGGCCTACGTGGAGACGCTCCCTCCCTCGGCGCTGATCGCGGTGAACGGCGTGGAGGTCGGCAAGACCCCGCTCTCCTTCGGCGTGCCCGACGAGGGTGCGCAGTACGCGCTGCGCGCCACCGCTCCGGGCTTCGAGCCGCTCGAGACGCGCTTCCCGGGCAAGCGGCTCGCCGGCACCCGCATCGAGCTCGTGCTGCGGCCGGAGGGGTTCGGGAGCCAGCGGCAGCTCGCCTCCGGCGAGCCGGTGGGGCTCCTCCAGGCGGCGCTGGCGCT
The DNA here is from genome assembly GCA_037443385.1 of Anaeromyxobacteraceae bacterium. GTDB lineage: Bacteria > Myxococcota > Myxococcia > Myxococcales > Anaeromyxobacteraceae > CAIOAK01. Next base: position 1,503 of record JBBIOL010000095.1, on the reverse strand, counting down.
GCTGCGCGCCGACCGTCCCGCCGACGCGCTGGCGTTCGCCCAGGCCTCCATCGCCGCCGGGGACTCCGCGCAGGCGCACCGGGCCGCCGGCGAGGCCCACCGGCGGCTCGGCCAGCGCAACCAGGCCATCCAGGAGTACAGCCTGTACGTGAGCATGGCGCCCGACGCCCCCGACCGGAAGGCCATCGAGCGGACCATCGCGGCCGCGCGCAAGGACATCCAGATGGAGGCGCCGAAGCCGGCGCTGGAGTGAGGGAGGCCGCCCTGGGACACGAGGAGCACCGCCGATCCGGGGACCGCCCCGTGCGCGTCTACGTGGTCACCGCCTCCGACTCGCGCGGGGAGGCCGAGGACACGAGCGGCGCCTGGCTGAAGGGCGCGCTCTCCGCCGCCGGCCACGTGCTCGTGGGCTACCGCGTGGTGAAGGACGAGCCCGACCAGGTGCGGGAGGCGCTCCGGGCGGCGGCCGGGGCCGGCGCGGAGGCGGTGGTGGTGAACGGCGGGACGGGCATCTCCGGCCGGGATCGCACCTACGAGGTCGTGGCCGGCCTCCTCGAGAAGCGGCTCGACGGCTTCGGCGAGCTCTTCCGGATGCTCTCGTTCCAGGAGATCGGCAGCGCCGCCATGCTCTCCCGCGCCGTCGCCGGCACCTGGCAGGGGCGCGTGGTGTTCTCGGTGCCGGGATCCACCGCCGCGGTGCGGCTCGCCTGGGAACGGCTCATCGGCCCGGAGCTCGGGCACGTGGCCTTCGAGCTCGGCAAGCACGCGCCCGGCGCGCGGAACGCCGGGGGCTAGCCGTGGCCCGGCGAGGCCCCCGGCCGTCGCGGAGGGCGGTCCTGCTCGCCCCCCTGCTCCACGCCTTCCAGCGCGGCTTCGACGCGGCGGCCCGGCTGCCCGCGGACCCGGTGGAGTTCCCGCGCCGCCACGCCGACCCCGGCGACGCGGAGGTGGCCGGGCTGCTCGCCGCCTGCCTGGCGTACGGCCGGGCCGACCTCTTCAAGGTCAAGGTCGCGTAGGTGCTCGCCGCGGGCGGGCCCTCCCCGGCGGCCTTCGCCGACCGGCTGGCGCGGAACCCCGACGCCCGGTCGCTCGAGGGCTTCCGCTACCGGTTCAACGACGGGCGGGACGTCGCCGCGCTGCTCGCGGCCGCGGGCCACCTGCGGGCGCTCCACGGCTCGCTCGGCGCCCGCTTCGCCGCGCTGCTCACCGCCGAGGAAGACGGGCAACGACAAAGAATGCAGCGCAAAGTGCGGCGTTCGCGCAACCGCTGCCCCGGCCAGCACGGCCTGAAACTGCGCTCGGCTCTGCAACCGCTGCACCGACAAACAGGGGTCGATCATCCCGCCCGCCACGACGCCGAAGCGGCGACGACTCAGACGGCCAGGCGTTTGCGGCCCTTGGCGCGACGCGCGTTGATGACGGCGCGGCCGCCACGCGTTTTCATGCGAACCAAAAAGCCGTGGGTACGGGCGCGACGAATCTTGGAGGGTTGGTAAGTGCGTT
>JBBIOL010000094.1:0-13608 GCA_037443385.1 Anaeromyxobacteraceae bacterium | reverse complement strand
CTGCGCTTCGCGCTCGCGCGGGGCGGATGAGCCGGCCCGGCGCCGCGGCCGGGGAAGCAGCCGAGGCGGCGCGGGCCGCGGAGAAGGCGCGCGCGGAGGTGCTCCAGGCGGCGCAGGCCGCCGCCGAGCCGCTCGCACCGGTTCCAGCCGGCGCGCCGGACGCCGGCAAGCTCGCCGCCGAGACCGAGCGGGCCGACAAGGCCGAGGCCCGGCTCGCCGAGGTCCGCAAGAAGGCGGCCGAGATGGAGCGGGACCTCAAGGCGGCCAAGGGGCGGCTCGAGACCGATCGGCGCGTGTACGTGGTCCAGAAGGGCGAGCTCGACATCGCCCGCGATCGCTACCAGGAGCTGAAGCGCCGGTACGACGCCCTCCGCAAGGAGCACGAGGAGCTCATCGACGCCGTCCGCCAGGCCGCGCGGGAGGAGCGCCGGGCCCAGGAGGCCGCCGCGGCGCCCGCCGCGGGATCGGCCGCTCCGGCTGCCGACCCCGTCGGCACCGCCGCGCCGGCCAGCCCGCCCGCGGGCGAGTAGCTCCCTCCGGGCCGAGGTCCAGGCGCCATGCAGAAGGCGGAGCGGCTCCTCGACCTCGCGGCGCTCCTGCTGCGCGCCTCGGAGCCGGTCTCCTGGCGCGAGATCCAGGAGCAGTTCCCCGACGACTACGGCGGCAGCGGCGAGGCGTCGATCCGCAAGTTCGAGCGGGACAAGGCCGAGCTGCTCGAGCTCGGCGTCCCGGTCCGCTGGGTGGGCGGCGACGAGGACCTCTCCGCCGGCTACCTCGTGGACCGGGAGGACTACTACCTTCCCGACCTCAAGCTCCCCCCGGAGGACCTGGCGCTCCTCTACGTGGCCGGGTCGGCGGCCCTGGCGCAGCGCGCCTTCCCCTACGCGCGCGACCTGGCCCACGCCATGAACAAGCTCTCCTTCGCCGCCCGCGCCCCGGGCGCGTCGGAGGTGGCCGCCGTCGCCGCGCTCCAGCTCTCCGCCGACGACGCGGAGGAGGAGGCCCGCGCCGAGTCGTCGGCCCGGCTCGAGGCGCTGTCGGCGGCCGTGGCGGCGCGCAAGCGCGTGCACCTCGTCTACGCCGGCGCCGAGCGCGGCGCGCGCACCGAGCGGGACGTCGATCCCTTCGGGCTGTACCAGCGCGGCGGGGCCTGGTTCCTGGCCGGGTACTGCCACCTCCGGGACGACCTCCGCAGCTTCCACGTGGGCCGCATCGTCTCGCTCCACGTGAACCCCGCCGCCCCCCGCACCCCGGACTTCGCACCGCCGCCCGGCTTCGCGCTGGCGGAGCTGGCCACCCGCGAGCCCTGGGAGTTCGCCGTCTCCCCGCCGGTGCGCTGCCGGGTCCGTCTCGACGGCCCGGCCAGCCCCGAGGAGCGCGACTCCTTCGGCTCCCGCGCCGCCTGGTCGGAGGTCGACGGGCGGGCGGTGGTGGAGGTGGTGGCCACGAACCCGGAGGCGCTGCTCCGGCACGTCCTCTCGCTCGGCGACCGGGCCGAGATCCTGGCGCCCCGGGCGCTCCGGGCGCGGGCGCGCAAGGCGCTCTCCGACCTCGTCCGGAGGCTGTCGTGAGCCCCCGCGCCTCCGCCGCGAAGCCCGACGCGCGGGACCGCCTCCGGCGCGTGCTCTTCCTCGTGCCCTACGCCGTGCGCCACCCGGGCGTGCCGGTCCGGGAGCTGGCGCGCAAGTGCGGCGTCCCCGAGAAGCAGATCCTCGAGGACCTCGACTTCCTCCTCGGCGTGGGGTGCCCGCCCTTCGCGCCCGACGACTTCCTCGACCTCTACGTCGAGGGAGACCGGGTCCACGTGGCCCTGCACCAGAGCTTCTCCCGGCCGCCGCGCTTCACCGAGAGCGAGGCGGCGGCGCTGGCCGCCGCGGCGCGCGCGCTGGGCGGGGAGGGGCGCGAGCGCGTGGTCCGGGCGCTGCGCGACGCGGTCCCCCGCGACCGGCGGTCGCTCTTCGAGGAGCTGCTCGAGCGCATCTTCGCCGGGTCGCCCCCGGCCCGGGAGTCCCTGCTCGGGCGCATCGAGCAGGCCGTCGCGGAGCGGCGCGCGCTCCGCATCCGGTACTTCACCGCGACCCGCGGGGAGGAGAGCGAGCGGGTGGTGCACCCGTACACGCTCGCGCAGCGGCTCGGCCACTGGTACCTGTGGGGGCACGACGAGGCCCGGGGCCGGACGCTGCCGTTCCGGCTCGACCGCATCCGCGAGTGCGCCGCCACCGACCAGCGCTTCGAGCCGCCCGGCGAGGCCGAACTGGCGCGGGCCCGGCTCTTCTCCGAGTCGAGCACCCCGCCCGTCCGCCTGCGGCTCGGCCCGCTGGCGGCCGCCTGGGCCCTGGCCCGGCCGGGGCAGTGGCGGGTCGTGAAGCGGGACCGGAAGGGCGGCGCGGTGGTCGAGGTCCCGGGGGTGAGCGACGCGTGGGCCACCCGGTTCGCCCTCTCCTTCGGGGGAGAGGCAGAGGTGCTCGGCCCGGCCCCCGCGCGCCGCCACTTTGCGGAGGCGGCCCGCCGGGCCCTCGCCCGCTACGCTTGACGCTCGACGCCGGGGTGGCGGGGCGGGTCACCCCGACCGGGTGTCCCGCGCGCAGGGGTCATGACCCCGGGGTGCACGGCGACCCCTCGACCCCACCTCGAATTCACGGTCCTTTTTTCGGCACGGCTTGCGCATTGGGTCCGGTCAGAGGTGTGGCGTGGCGCGAGTGCTCATCGTCGATGACGTGGAGATCGTCCGGAAGGCCCTGCAGGTGGGCGTGCAGAAGCTCGGGCACGAGGCCGAGGGGGCGTCGGATCCGAAGGTGGCGCTGGAGCTGGCCCGGCTGCACCCGCCCGACCTCGCCCTCGTGGACTACCGGATGCCCGGCATGGACGGCATCGCCTTCTTCGGGGCGCTGAAGCGCCAGCTCGGGGACAAGTGCCCGAAGGTGCTCTTCGTCTCCGCCACGCCGCCCGAGGAGGTCCGGGAGAAGCTCCTCCCGGCCGGGCTCGAGCCCGCGGGCTTCGTGCGCAAGCCGTTCCACCTCGACGACCTGTGGACCACCGTGAAGGAGGTCCTGGCGCACTAGCCGGGACACTGCCGCGGGACGCCTACTTCTTCACCCCGGCCCAGCCGAAGTACAGGTCGGCGACGGCGCACATGTCGTCGCCCCCGTGACCCGCCGCGATGGCGTCGGAGAAGAGCCCGCGGACGGCGGCGTTGACCGGCATCTTCGCTCCCTGGTCCTGCGCCGCCTCCTGGGCCAGCCGCTGGTCCTTCTCCGCCAGCGACACGGCGAAGCGCGGGGCCCAGTCCCGGGCCAGGATCTGCTCGCCCTTCATGAGGAAGAGCGGGGAGTGGAAGCTCGAGGCCTGGAGCGTCTCGACCACCCGCGCGACGTCGAGCCCGCCGGACGCGCCGAGCGCGAGCCCCTCCGCGTAGGCCGCCATCATGGCGCCGCCGACCGAGTTCACCACGAGCTTCATGAGCGCGGCGTGCGGGGCGCTGTCGAGCTCGATCACCCGGGCCGAGAGCGCGCGCAGCGCGGGACGGGCCTTCTCGCGGGCGTCGGCCGGGCCGCCGGCCACGATGGTGAGCTGCGCCTTCTCGGCCGCGGTCTTCGAGCCGAGCAGGGGAGCCGCGACGAAGGCGGCGCCCCGGGCGCGGACCTTCTCCTCGACCGCCCGGGCGCTGCGGACCCCGGCGGTGGACACGTCGACGAGGACCGCGCCCTTGCCCAGGCCGGCCAGCGCTCCGTCCGGCCCGTCGAGGACCGCGTCGACCGCCTTCTCGTCGGAGAGGCAGAGGAAGACGAGCTCCTGCCCGGCGGCCGCCTCGCGCGGCGTGGGCGCCCCGCGGGCACCCTTCTTCACGAGCGGCTCGGTCCGGGCGGCGTTCCGGTTCCAGACGGTGACGGCGTGGCCCGACTTGCGCAGGTTGTTGGCCATGGGCGCACCCATGGTCCCCGTTCCGAGAAAGCCGATCTTCATGGTCCGACCCTTGTAGCCCAAGGCGCGAGGCGGTGAAAGCGCGATCCGCCGGGCCCGGAGGGGGGAACGGCGGGCCGAAACCCCTGGCGTGCCGCGGCGCGCCATGCGACCCTCGAAGGCCTGATGGAATCGAGGGATGTGGTCGTCGTCGGGGGAGGCGTGAGCGGCCTCTCCTTCGCCTGGCACGCGGCCCGGTCGGGTCGGAAGGTGCTGGTCCTGGAGGGCGCGGAGCGGCTCGGGGGGTGCCTCGACTCCCGGCGCACCGCGGCCGGATTCTGGTACGAGCTGGGCGCGCACACCTGCTACAACTCGTACGCCGGCCTGCTCGAGATCATCGAGGGCGCCGGCCTCCGCGATCGCATCCTGCCGCGGGGCGACGCGCGCAAGCGCTTCGCCTTCCTCCGCGACGGCGCCATCGATCTCCTCGGGCCGGTCTCGGTCCTCCTCCGCTTCGACAAGGGCGAGCTCCTCCGCAACGTGCTCCGCGGCTTGCGCGCGCCGAAGGAGGGCGCGAGCACCTGCGGCTGGTACTCGGGCGTGGTCGGCAAGCGCAACTACTCGCGCGTGCTGGCGCCCTTCCTGTCCGCGGTTCCCTCGCAGAACGTCGACGGCTTCCCGGCCACCGGCGCCGGATCGCTCTTCAAGAAGCGCCCGCGCCGCAAGGACGTCGTGAAGAGCTTCACGCTCGACGGGGGGCTCGCCACCGTCGCCCGGGCGGTGGCGGCGACCCCCGGGATCGAGACCGTCACCGGCGCGCCGGTGCGGGAGATCCGCCGGACCGGCGCGGGACACGAGGTCCGGCTCGCCGACGGCCGGGCCTTCGAGGCCGCGGTGGTGGGGGTGGCGGTCCCGCCGTCCATGGCCGCGGCGCTCCTCCGCGCCGACCACCCCGACCTCTCCTCCGAGCTGGCCCGCATCGGCATGGCGGCGACGGAGACGGTGGGGGTCGTGGTCCGTCGCGAGAAGATCCGCCTCCCGGAGATGGCCTTCCTGGTCCCGGCCGACGACCTCTTCTGGTCGGCGGTGACCCGGGACCCCGTTCCCGACCCGGACTGGCGCGCGTTCGCCTTCCACTTCAAGACCGGGCGGACCGACGCCGAGAAGCGCGGCCGGATCGCCGCCCTGCTGGGCGTGGCCGAGACCGACTTCGAGGAGGTCACGCGCCGCATGACGCTGCTCCCGTCGCCGGTGCTGGGCCACGACCGGACCGTGGCCGAGCTCGACCGGATGCTCGCCGGTTCGCGGCTGGCGCTCACCGGGAACTACTTCGAGGGTCTGGCCATCGAGGACTGCGTGCAGCGCTCGCGCGCCGAGTGGGTGCGTGTGGGTGTGTCGGCGTAGCAGGCCGGCACCGCCGCGTCCCCGGGCGCGCAAGCGTCCGCTTTTCCCCGAGTCCTCGCGCCCGGTTCACGAAAAGTCACGGTGACGGCGTCCGATCGCCCCACCGGCCATGTCTACCCTGGGTGACGGCGCCCACCCCGGGCGCCCCGGGGGGATCCCGCCATGGCCAGCCTCGACGTGTTCCGCTTCATGAGCGTGCGCCGCGTCCAGCGCGCACGCGGCGACGCATCCGCGCTGGTCGTGCCCGCGCGCCTGGAGCGCGGCGACGTGCCGCGCGGATCGGCCGTGCGCGCCGGCACCGACACCCTGCGGGTCCTGCGTCGCACCGGGGTGCTCTCCCGGGAGGAGGCGCGCCGGTGGGCCTCCGAGTACCTCGCCTCGCCCGACTTCGTCGCCGACCCGGCGACGCTCGCGTCCCCGGTGGCCGCGCTCGAGCAGTGGCTCTTCGACCGGGGCGACGCGGCGACGGAGGCGGAGGTGGTGGACGCGCTGAAGAGGCTCGTGGGCATGGACCCGGCGACCCTGGTCGGGCAGGCGGACTGGCAGTCCGACCGGAGGAGCCTGCTCCTCGGCATGACCGCGCTGGCGCTCCTCCCGGGGACCGACGACCGGCTCCGCGACCGGCTGCTCCGCCTCCTGTGCGTGGTGGGCCTCGTGGAGCGGATCGCACGGACGCCCGGTACCCTGGCCGACCCGGAGGCCGTGCGGCGCTTCCTCGCGGGCTGCGTGATCGAGCTGCCCGGGTTCGTTCCCGTGCCCGGCGACGACCTGGCCCGGCCTCCCGCGGTCGCCGACCTGAAGGTGGTCCGCCAGCGGCTCAAGCGGTACCAGGTCGGCGAGGTGGCCGAGATCCGCAACGTGCTCCGGGGCGAGTCGCTCTCCCGGGTGCACCGGCGCAAGGACGTTCGCGAGGAGACGACGCAGGTCACCACCGAGACCGAGTTGACGGTGGAGCAGGACAATCAGTCCACCGAGCGCTTCGAGATGCAGAAGGAGGTGAGCCGGGTGGTCTCCGACGACCTCCACCTCGAGGCGGGCGCCGAGGTGTCCGCGAGCTACGGGCCGGTCACCGCCACCGTGACCGGCGGCTTCGAGGCGAACCACGCCCAGGAGGACTCCACCCGGACGGCCACCACCTACGCGCGCGAGGTGATCGAGCGCGCCGCGCGCCGCGTGCGCGAGCGGTCCGAGACCCAGCGCACCGTCCGCGTCCAGCGCGAGGTGGAGGAGACCAACACCCACGGGATCGACAACTCCGGCGCCACCGACCACATGGTCGGCGTCTACCGGTTCGTGGACAAGGTCTACGAGGCCCAGCTCCTCAACTACGGGCGCCGGCTGCTCCTCGAGTTCGTCGTCCCGGAGCCCGCCGCCTTCGTGAAGCACGCCCTCGCACGGGCCGCGGCGCCGTCCGCCGGAGGGGCTCGCCCCGTCGCGCCCGAGGTCTCGGCGCGGGAGGGGCTGCACCGGCCGGGCTTCGGGCCGGCGATCTCGCCCCGGCCCCTGCGTCCGTCCGACCTGACCGCGCAGAACTACGAGGAATGGGTGGCGCGCTACTTCGTGCGGGACGTGAAGCCGCCGCCGGCGGACACGGTCTCGATCGGCGTGGCCTTCGACTCGCCGGCGCAGCCCGAGACCGGGATCACCGACGCCACGCCCGCCCGCAAGGTCTACAAGGTCAACAAGGACGTCACCGTCCCGACCGGCTACGCCGCGACGCACGTGCGCGGCACCATGCACATGAGCAACTGGATCACCGACACGCTGCTCACCGTGGGGAGCACGAACATCCCGCTCTCCGAGTACCGGACCGGATCGGGGATCGCCTTCGACGTGGAACTGACGCCCGGGATCTCCGGGGGGGCGGACCTGCGCCTGCCCATCGCGCTGCTCCTCGAGAACACCTGGGGCTACGACCTCGCCGCGGTGGTGACCTGCTCCCTCACCGCCGACGGCCTGCGCGGCTGGCAGGCGGAGACCTACGAGAAGATCATGACCGCCTACTTCGAGCTGGACCGCGCCTGGCAGGAGCGCGTGGCGGCCGAGCAGGTCCGGGCCGGCGACGCCGTCCAGGGGATGAGCCCGGCGCGGAACCGGGTGCTGGAGCGGGAGGAGCTCCGCCGGAACGTGGTCTCGCTGCTCGAGCAGCACCACTTCGACGCACCGCCCATCGCCGGGGAGGCCATCCGGACCGTTCCTCCGGAGGGATTCCCGGAGGTCGACTTCGCCGTGGCCCGGGCCGAGCGCGACTACGTGCAGTGGTTCGAGCAGGCCTTCGAGTGGGCCGAGATGACCTACGCCCTCTACCCGTACTACTGGGGAAAGAAGTCCAGCTGGCCGGTGGAGGCGCTCCGGCAGGACGAGGACCCGCTCTTCGCGTCCTTCCTGCGGGCCGGCGCGGCGCGGGTGGTGGTGCCGGTGCGGCCGGGCTTCGAGCGCGCCATGGCCCTCTACCTGGCCACGGGCATCGCCTGGAACGGGACGCAGGTGCCGCAGGTGGGCGATCCGCTCTTCGTCTCCATCGTCCAGGAGATCGAGGAGCAGCTCGACGCCGGGAACGAGGCCGTGCCCGAGGGGCCTCCCTGGGAGGTCACGCTCCCCACCTCCCTCGTCATCCTCCAGGGCCCGGGCGAGCTGCCCGAGCTGCCCGCCTAGGAGGCGACCGTGGCAAGCGCCGGAGACGTGACCGGATCCCTGCCCGACGTCGTGGGCATGGCGCTCGGGCTGTCGGACGCGATGTCGCCCGACAAGGGCTTCGCCTACAACCTGTGCACCTTCGCCATCGACCTCCGGGAGGCGGGGGGCGGGAAGGAGGGGGACGGGAAGGACGGGGAGGGGAAGGAGAAGGCGCCGGCCTCCATGGGCGCGCAGCCGGCCGCGTCGTCGTCGGTGCAGACGAGGCAGGGGCCGGTCGTGTTCACGGTGAAGCTGGGGTCGCCGGGCGAGGGCGGGCCGCGGACGGTGGTCGAGGTGGGCATCCGCGAGGTGGCCTCCCGCGACCGGATCCAGGGCGTGCTCGAGCTGCGCCGGCTGGACGACTTCGACACCTCCATCCTGAACAACCTGGCGCTCGAGATCGTGGCGCCCGAGCAGTCGGTCGCCGACGGCAGCGCGCTGCTCGTGCTGAAGGGGCTCGTGAACCCGGTGGGGGCCGGCTTCGCCCACTTCGTGGGCGGCGTGCTCGTCACCGCCCGGCGCGGGTCGGGCACGCCGGTCCTGGAGGCCCGGGCCCAGTTCGTGACCCAGGCGCCGCCGACCGGCGCGGGCGCGGGCATCTTCGGCCAGGTGATCGTGACCCAGGCCTCGGGCAGCGCCGTCAGCGTCTGGGCCTACCGCGCGCCGCTCTTCAGCCGCTGACGCGCGGGCGGGCGGCCGCGTCGCCCGTGGCGAACAGGCCGGAGAGGCGGCCGGCCAGCGCCGCGGCGCCCCGGCCCCGCTCCGGCGCCACGAAGACCGTGTCGTCCCCGGCGATGGTTCCGAGCACGCCGGGCAGCCGGGCCAGGTCGATGGCGCGGGCCACGGCCGGCGCGCTGCCCGGGAGCGTCCGGATCACCACCAGCGAGCCGTTGGTGGCCACCGACGACACCAGGCCGCGCAGCGCGGCGGCCAGGGCGGCCGGGTTGCCGTCGCCGATCTCGTAGTAGGCGCCGTCGGGGCGCGAGACCCGCCGGGCCGAGAGCCGGGCCAGGTCGCGGGAGAGGGTGGCCTGGGTGGCCCGGTAGCCCTCGCGCCGCAGGGCGGCGAGCAGCTCCTCCTGGGTGGCCACCGGGCCGGCGCGGAGGATGCGCGCCACCGCGTCGCGGCGCGGTCCGGCGTCGCGGGCGCTCACCGGTACACCAGGGTCCCGACGCCGCGGTCGGTGAAGAGCTCGGCGATGACGGTGTGGGGCACGCGCCCGTCGAGGACGTGGACCCGCTCCACCCCGCCGCCGAGCGCCCGCAGGATGGCGCGGGCCTTGTGCTTCATCCCGCCGGTGATGGCGCCGGCCTCCATGCGGGCCTCCAGGTCGGGGACCGGGATCTGGCGGACCATGCCCCCGTCCGGCGCCGACTCCAGGATGCCCGGGACGTCGGTCAGGTAGATGAGCTTCTTCGCGCCCAGCGCCACCGCCACCGCCGCGGCCACGTCGTCCGCGTTCACCGAGAGTCCGCCACCGTCGTCGGCGCTCCCGATGGGCGAGATCACCGGCACGTAGCCCGACTTGAGCAGCATGCGCAGGAAGTCGCGGTTCACCTCCACCACCTCGCCCACGTGCCCGAGGTCGCGGCCGCTCTCGTGCACCATCTTGCGGGCCCGCAGGAGCTGCCCGTCCTTGCCGGAGAGCCCCACCGCCGACGCGTTGCGCGCGTTGAGCAGCGCCACCAGCTCCTGGTTCACCTTGCCGGTGAGGACCATCTCCACCACCGGGAGCGAGGTGGCGTCGGTGATGCGCAGCCCGTCCACGAACTCGGAGCGCTCGCCCAGCCGCTCCATGGTGCGGGTCACCTCCTGGGCGCCGCCGTGCACCACCACCGGCTTCAGGCCCACCTGCTTCAGCAGGGCCACGTCCTCGGCGAAGGCCTCCTTGAGCGACTCCTTCACCATGGCGGCGCCGCCGTACTTGATCACCGCCACCTGGCCGGAGAAGGCGGCGATGTACTTGAGCGCCTCGGCGAGCAGCGCCCGCTTGAAGGCGGGCGAGTAGTTGGCCACGTGGTCCTCGCGGGCCACGCCCCCGTCCGCCTTCTGCACGATCTGCGAGGCGTAGTCGGCGTTGATCTTCACGTAGTCGTAGGAGAGGTCGCAGCCCCATGCGGTGGCGGCGACGTCCCCGTCGGCGAGCTCGACCCGGAGGTCCACCGAGGGCTCGCGCAGGCGGGCCTTGAGCGCCTCCCGGTCGAACTCGGTGGGTGCGCCGCCGGCGAACACGGCGACGCCCTGCAGGGAGACCCGCGCGCGGCAGGGGTCGATGAGCCAGCCGCGGGTGCCGGCCCGCGCGCCCACCGTGGCGAGCACGCGCCCCCAGTTGGGATCGGCGCCGAAGAGGGCGGCCTTGACGAGCGGCGAGTTGGCGATGGAGCGGGCCACGTCGCGCGCCGCGGCGTCGGAGGGGGCCCCGGTGACCACCACCTCGAGGAGCCGGGTGGCGCCCTCGCCGTCGGCGGCCATGGCCCGGGTCATCTCCCGGAAGAGGTCGGTGATGGCGGCCTCGAGCACCTCCTGGTCCGGGCCGGCCTCGGTGATGCGGGCGTTCCCGGCCAGTCCGTTGGCGAGGGCCACCAGCGAGTCGTTGGTGGACATGTCGCCGTCCACGGTGAGCATCTCGAAGGTCCGCTTCACCGAGCGTCCCAGGATCTCCTGGAGCACCTTGGGGGTCACGGCCACGTCGGTCACCACCACGCAGATCATGGTGGCGAGCTGGGGGGCCAGCATCCCCGAGCCCTTGGCGATGGCCGAGACGGTGGCCGACTTGCCGCCCACCACCACCTCGCGCGACGCCATCTTGGGGCGGGTGTCGGTGGTCATGATGGCCTCGGCGGCGAAGTCGGCGCGGGCGCCGAGCTGCGCCACGAGCTGCGGCATGGCGTCCAGCACCTTCTGGACCGGGAGCCGCACGCCGATGACGCCGGTGGACGCGGTGATCACGGCGCGCTTCTGGATGCCGAGCCCGTCGGCGGCCGCGCCGCGGAGCGTGGCCACGTCCTCCAGCCCGCGGGGGCCGGTGAGGGCGTTCGCGTTCCCGCTGTTCACGAGCACGGCCCGCATGCCCTCGGCCGGGACCCGCTCGCGGGCGTCGATGACGGGCGCGGCCGCCGCCTTGTTGACGGTGAACAGGCCGGCGCCGGCGGCCGGCACGTCGGAGACCACGAGCGCCACGTCGCGCCGCTGTGGCTTGATGCCCACCGCGACGCCGGCGAATCGGAAGCCCTTGGGGATCTTCACGCGCTAGCCCCCCGCCAGGTCGAGGCCCAGGGTCTCGTCCCAGCCCTGCGTCGCGTTGTAGGCCTGCACCGCCTGGCCGGCGGCGCCCTTCACGAGGTTGTCGATGGCCGACACGGCGACGACGAGCCCGGTGCGGGCGTCGAGCGTGGCGCCCAGGTGGCAGCGGTTGGTGCGCGCCACGTCCTTCACCGCCACCTGGTCGGGCGGGAGCACCCGGACGAACGGCTCGGCGGCGTAGGCCTCGCGGAGCGCGGCGGCGACGGCGGCCTCGGTGGCGCCGGGCGCGGCGCGCAGCGCGCAGGTGGCGAGGATCCCGCGGCGCAGGGGTACGAGGTGGGGCGTGAACGAGATGGGTCCCACGCCGCCGGCGAAGTGGGCCACCGTCTGCTCGATCTCGGGGACGTGCTGGTGGCGGCCGATCCGGTAGGCGCGCAGGTCCTCGTCCACCTCGCAGAACGAGTAGTCGTCGCTGGCCTTGCGTCCCGCGCCGGAGACGCCGCTCATGGCCGAGACGGCGATGCCGTCGCGCAGCGCGAGGCCCGAACGAACCAGCGGTGCGAGCGCCAGCGCGATGGCCGTGGCGTAGCACCCCGGGTTGGTGACGAAGGTCGCGCCGGCGAGGGCGGCCCGGTCGAGCTCCGGCAACCCGTACCGGGCGGTGGCGAGCAGCGCCGGGGCGGTGTGCTCGAAGCCGTACCAGCGCGGGTAGGCGGCCGGGTCGTGGAGGCGGAAGGCGCCGGAGAGATCCACCACCGCCACGCCGCGGGCGTGGAGCTCCGGGCCGAGCGCCAGCGAGACCTCGGCGGGCGTGGCCAGGAAGGCCACGTCGGCCCGCAGGCCGGCGGCGGCGGCCTGGGGCAGGTAGCGCAGTGCCGCGGCCGCGGCCGGGAGCGGGAGGCGGCGCCCGGCGGGCTCGTCGGCCCAGCGATCGGAGTAGAGGGAGTCGAGCCGCAGCCACGGGTGGCGGGCGACGATGCGGGTGAGCTCGAGGCCCGAGTAGCCGGAGGCCCCGACGACGGCGACGGTGCGGGATTGCATGGACTTGCATGAATATGCAAGTCCGGGCTCCGGGTCAACGGCGCGGGGCGCGGCGGGAGGGACGGACCGGAGACGAGAAGGGCGGCGAGTCGACCGGACCCGCCGCCCCGGAATCATGGTGCCCAGGAGAGGACTCGAACCTCCATGGCCTTTCAGCCGCTAGACCCTGAATCTAGTGCGTCTACCAATTTCGCCACCTGGGCGGAGGTGGGCCCCTCATTAGCGGGGGGAACCGCCCGGTGTCAACGGCATTCGAAGCGATCGCCAGCGCGCCGGGGAGGCACTACGATGCCGCCGCATGACGATCCAGCCGCTGCTCCTCGCGCTCTCCCTCGCCGCCGCGCCGTCGCCGGAGGCTCCGGTCACGCTCGTGGGAGCGGGCGCCCTCGGCCCCGGGGGCGCCGCGTGGCTCACCGAGGTCGGGTACCCCTCGGTCCAGCTCACCTATGCCCAGGGGGTCGGGGAATGGGACGACCTGGGCGGCACGGTGGGGGTCGGCTGGTCCACCGGGGAGATGGTCCTCGGGCTGGTCTGGCGGCGCGAGCTCGCCGGCGACGCCGGCAGCCGGGCGGGGTTCCGGATCACGGCCGGGCCCTGGTTCAACTTCGGCGGAAGCTGGATGTACTCCGCCAACCAGCCGAACCTCGGGATCCTGGTGGCGCCGGGCGCGGCGTGGACCGCCTCGCTCGGCGGCGGCCTCTTCTCCGCCACGCTCGACGTCGGGGTGGAGTGGGCCATGCAGCGGGGAATGGGGGTCGCGGCGGTGCCGCGCCTCGGGGTCGCCTACGAGGCGCCGGTGGCGCGCGACGTGACGCTCGGGGCCAGGGCCGGGCTCTGGATCCGCTGGGCCGGCGGCAGCGCGGCCATCCCCGGGCTCGACGAGCGGCTGCTCGGCGAGTTCTCGGCGGTCGTCACCTGGAAGGTCTTCTAGGCGGCTACCAGCGCGTCACGCAGGCGATGGCCGCGCTGCAGGTGCGGTCCACCGACTCGAGGAACTTGAGCATCTCGTCGGCGTCGACGGCGCCGGTGATCCGCTGCGGGACCTCGCGGCCCGCGGAGTCGATGAAGACCACGGTGGGCATCCCGACCACCTGGTACTTCTCGAAGACCCGCTGGAAGTCGTCCGTGTCGTGGCTGCCGTCCATCTTGAGGGTGACGAAGCGCCCCGCGGCCGCCTGCACGCGTGGATCGGCCCATGCGGTCTTGTCGAGCTCCTTGCAGGCGGTGCACCAGTCGGCCCAGAAGTCGATGATGACCGGCTTCCCCTGGGCGCGGGCCTGGACCAGCGCCCCGGCCTCGTCCTGGTGCACGAGCCAGGCGAGCCCGCCGGCGCGGGCCGCCTCG
>JBBIOL010000093.1:0-13815 GCA_037443385.1 Anaeromyxobacteraceae bacterium | reverse complement strand
ACGGGCGCCGGGGCCACCCCCGCCGAGGCGGCCGGCCGGGGCGGCGCCTTCACCACGCAGGCGGAGAGCGCGAGCGCGAGCGCCAGCGGGGCCGGGTTCCTCACCGGCTCCTCCCGAGCGCCTTCTCCCAGCGGGAGAGCTCCGCGGCCACGCGCCGCGGCGCGGGCCCCCCCGGCAGGTCGCGCCGGGCCAGGCTCCGCACCGGATCGAAGCAGCGCCGCACGCCCCGGTCGAACCGGGGGTGGAAGCCGCGCCACTCGGCGACCGTCAGGGCGGAGAGGGCGCGCCCGGCGGACGCCGCGAATGCGGCCGCCCGGCCCACCGCCTCGTGGGCCTCGCGGAAGGGCACGCCCCGCTCCACCAGCCACTCGGCGGCGTCGGTGGCGAGCGCCTCGCCCCCCTCCAGCGCGGCCCGCATCGCCTCGGGGCGGAAGCGGGCCGTCTCCACCGCGCCGGCGAGCGCGTCCAGCGTCTCCACCAGCATGCGCGGCGCGCCGAGGAGCGGCCGCTTGTCCTCCTGCAGGTCCCGGTTGTAGGCGAGCGGCAGACTCTTCACGATGGCGAGCAGGGAGACCAGGTCGCCGATGGCCGTCCCGGCCCGGCCGCGCGCCAGCTCGGCCACGTCCGAGTTCTTCTTCTGCGGCATGAGCGAGCTGCCGGTGGCGAAGGCGTCGTCGAGCTCCATGAAGCCGAACTCGCGGGTGGTCCAGAGCACGATCTCCTCGCCCAGCCGGGAGAGGTGCACCGCGCAGAGCGCGCAGGCGAAGACCAGCTCGACGGCCGAGTCGCGGTCGGAGACCGCGTCGAGCGAGTTGCGGGTCACGCCGTCGAGGCCCAGCGCGCGGGCCACCCGCTCCCGGTCGAGGCGCAGCGTGGTGGCGGCGAGCGCCCCCGATCCGAGCGGGGACACGGCGGCGCGGCGGCGCACCTCGGCGAACCGCTCCCGGTCGCGTCCCAGCATCTCCACGTGCGCGAGCAGGTGGTGCGCCAGGGTGACCGGCTGGGCCCGCTGCAGGTGCGTGTAGCCGGGCAGGAGGGTCGCCTGGTGGCGGCGCGCCTGCCGCACGAGGGCCCGCTGCAGGCCGGCCGCGGCTGCGGTGGCCCGGTCGCAGGCCTCGACGACGAGGAGCCGCTCGTCGAGCGCCACCTGGTCGTTGCGGCTGCGCCCCGCGTGCAGGTAGCCGGCGTCGCGCCCGACGATCTCGCCCAGCCGGCGCTCCACGTGGGTGTGGACGTCCTCCAGGGCCGGGTCGTGGCGGATCTTCCCCGCCGCGAACTCGCGCCGGACCTGGTCGAGCCCGCGGCGGATGCGGCGGGCCACCGCGGCCGGCACGATGCGGCGGGCCGCCAGCATGGCCACGTGGGCCTGGCTGCCGCGGATGTCCTGCGGGTGGAGCGCGGCGTCCTCGTGGATGGAGACCGACATCCGGACCAGCCGGGGGTCGGCATCACCCGAAAGGGCCGCTCGGGAGACGGGCTTCGGCTTCCGCGGGGCGCTGGCGCGCTTCTTCCTCTTCATTCGGGCCCGAGAGTATCAAGGAATCCCCTTCTGCGCGCTTGGCTCCCAGGGGTCGCAGCCCCAGGATGTCGGGGACCGACGAGGAGGTCGTGCATGGCGGGTGAGTCCGAGATCGTGGTGACGTTCCCCGGGGGGAAGCGGGTCGACGCGCTGGTGGGCGGGCATCTCGTCCGCACCGACCAGCCGGCGCAGGGCGGCGGCGAGGACACCGCGCCCACCCCGTTCGCGCTCTTCGCGGCGTCCATGGCGACCTGCGCCGGGATCTTCGTGGTCGGGTTCTGCCAGAAGCGCGGGCTCCCCACCGAGGGCATCCGCATCGTGGAGCGGCTGCACCTCGGGGAGGACGGCGCGCTCGCCGGCGTGGACCTCGACATCGAGATCCCGGCGTCGTTCCCGGAGAAGTACCGGGACGCGCTGGTCCGCGTCGCCGACCAGTGCTCGGTGAAGCGGGCCATCCAGGCCCAGCCGGTGTTCCAGGTGCGGACGGTGGTGCGCGGCTAGAACACGATGCCCAGGCCGGCGTGGATGTTCTGCGCCACGCCTCCCGGGGAGGTCACGACGGTGGCCCCTCCGCTCGTGGTCGACACGTCGAAGCCGGAGAGCAGCTTGAGCAGGCCGTAGTCCAGGAAGAAGACGAACCCGTCGTCCGACTGGTACTTCACGCCCAGGTCGAGCTCGACGCCCAGCGGCTTGTTCACCTGCGAGGGCGTGGAGGTGGCGAAGATCGCCTGCGAGTACACCACCTGCGCCGCCACGCTGAGGCCGTCGAGGATGTCCCACTTGAAGGTGGGCTTCAGGTACCAGGCGTCGGTGACCGTGCCCAGGATGCGCCGCCAGAGGATGAGGTCGACCTGGAAGGCCGGGTTGAACCGGTAGTTGTTGAGGTACGGGTAGCTCGCGTTCACCTGGTTGCCGTCGATCGAGCCCGGGGGGCCTACCTGGCCGCAGCGGAGCGGGTCGGTCGCGGGGAGCGCGTAGTTGCACCGGCCCGGCGCGTTCCCGAAGCCGGGCGCGTCGTCGCCGCTGGCGATGCCGGCCTCGCCGCCCACCTGGATGCGGCCGCCGTCGCCGAGCTTGGCCTTGCCGCGCAGCACGCCGGCCGCCTGCCGGATGTTGGCCGGCACCGGCGCCGCGGTGGGGTCCCAGCCCACGTTGCCGATGCTGCCCCAGATGCCCACGCCCTCGGCCTCGATCTCGAACTTCTTGCCCACCCAGCGCAGGAAGAGGTCGAGCGTGCCGGCGCTGGCGTCGCGGTTCACGAGCACCACCGGGGTGCCCACGCCCTCGGGGACGATGCCGGCGGGGGACGGGGTGTTGAACGAGAGCGCCGGCAGGCCGAAGCGCTGCGACTTGTAGTTGAAGAGGAGGCCGTAGGAGAGGCTGGTGCCGCCCTTCTCCAGCTTGCGCCGGAGCTGGTCCGGCGTGTCGGTGCGGGCCACCATGATGCCGATGGCGCCGGCGTCGTCGTCCTGCGACCAGTTGACGGGCTGGCCGATGCCCACGGTGTTGAAGGTGCTCGCGTAGGTGATGCCCGAGCCGGACCACTCGTAGTAGGGCGTGACGGCCAGGCCGCCCAGGAACTGGCCGAGCGGGATGGAGAACTGGATGCGGTCGACGTTGTCGCCGTAGTCCTGGTCGATGCCGCCGCCGGCGTTGTAGTAGATGCCCGCGCCCCAGTCGGCCGGCATGCGGCCGAAGCTGAGGAGCCCGACCGGCGTCTGCACCTCGCCCCAGGCCCGCTTCACCTGCACCGCCCCGGTGAACCAGTTGTACCCGGGGACGGGCGACACCTGCCCGTTCGCGGCGATGGGGTAGAGGCTGAAGTCGCGGCCGATGGGGGTGGACCCGAGGACCACGTTGTCGAGGAAGTCGATCTCCGCCTTCACCCGCACCTGCTCGGAGACGTTGAAGGTGGGGTCGACGCGGAGCCGCATGTTCCCGCCGGTCTGCGTGCCGCTGGGCGGGTCGGTGGAGATGTCGGTGTTGCCGTTCCAGAGGTACCAGCCCATGGGATCGGCCGGCAGCCCGCCGTTCAGGTTGTTGAAGAGGTCCCAGCGGAAGCGGAAGTATCCGTTCAGCTCGAGGAAGGCGAGCTTCTTCTTCTCCTCCTGCTCGCCGAGGAACTCGGCCGCGGACTGGGCGCCCTGGATCTCGGCGCGCACCTCGTCCCGCAGCTGCTCCTTGACCTTGGCGACCTCCTTCTGCACCGCGTCCTGGATCCGCTGGTCGATCTCCGCCTGGGTGAGCGTGGCCGGGGCCGGGGCGCCGAGCGCCTGGACGGCGTCGGGACGCGCGGGCGCGGCGCTGGCGGGAGCAGGGGACTGCGCGAGCGCCGTGCCGAGGAGGAGCGGGATCGCGAGGAGGAGCGGGAGGGGACGCGTCATGGGGGTGTCACTAACCACGCGAATCCCCACGGGGTCAAGCGTTCCCGGGGCCCTGGCGCAGCTCGACCAGGACCCCCCGGCTGCCCTTCGGGTGGACGAAGGCGACGCGGGCCCCGCCGGCCCCGGGCCGGGGCTTCTCGTCGAGGAGCGGGGCACCCTGGGCCTGGAGCGCCGCCATGGCCTTCTCGATGTCCGGCACCTCCAGGCACACGTGGTGCAGCCCCTCGCCCCGCTTCTCGATGGCCTTCGCCATCGGGCTGTCCGGGCCGGACGGGGAGACGAGCTCGATGCGCCCCGTGCCGTGGCCGAAGATGGCCACGCGGACCTTCTCGGAGGGGACCTCCTCGATCTCCGCCAGCTCGAGCCCGTAGACGTCCCGGTAAAGCTTCACGGCGGCGTCGAGGTCGGCGACGAGGATGGCGACGTGGTCGAGTCCCTTCATGGAAGTCCTCCGGTGGTCGGCGTTCTGGGTTCGGTGCGCGAGGATCAAACGGCGTCGGGCGGCCGGCGTCAACCTCGGCGCGGCCGGTCAGGGCTTGCGGGTCTCGACCCGGAGCACCTGCAGCGCGCCCACCAGCGCGATGGCGTCCTGTCGGGTCCCGCGCCCCAGCGCCACGTGGGTGGCGTCGGCCACGTCCTGGCCGAAGGTGGGGTCGACCGGGATCCAGTCGTTCCCCACCTTCACCTCCGCCCAGGCGTGCCAGTAGAGGCCCGGGCCGCCCTCCCCGTAGTTGGCGTAGACCAGCCCCTTCACCTCGCGCGCGCGGATCCCCGCCGCCCGGCAGAGCGCCACGAAGAGGCGGGTGTGCTCGGTGCAGTCGCCCTTGCCCTGCTCCAGGATCTCGCTGGCGCGGTCCTGGCTCTGCCCGTAGACCTTGTCGAGCCGGTCGTGCACGGCGCGGGAGAGCCGCCGCGCCGCGGTCCAGGTGCCCGGCACGCCCTTCACGGTGGCCTCGGCGAGGGCGCGGATGCGCGGGTGGGTCCAGTCCACGTCGAGCGTGGCGGCCTGGTCCGGGTCGCCCCGCTCGGCGGGCGCGCCGCGCGGCGCGTCCGGGCCGGATGGTTCACGCGCGGTGACGGTGAGCAGGGTCTCCCCGGCCGGGCCGCGCGCGGTGCGCTGGCGGGGGTCGTCGAGGTCGAAGCCGGCCGGCACGCCGCGCAGCGCGTAGGTGATGGACATGGGCACGTCGCGGGGGAGCGGGGCCGGCAGCGCCACGCGCAGGGTGGCGAAGAGGTCGATGGCGTCGATGCGCCGCGCCAGCTCCTCCGGCTCGAGCCGGATCACCATGCCCTCGCCGACGCGGGTCTCGAGCACCCGGCCGTCGTCGGCCAGGAGCACCCGCTGGGCCACCCGGTCGCCGTCCTCGCGCTCCTCGACGACCGCGACGGGCGTGGCGACGCCCCCCAGCCCGAGCGTGGTGCGCCCGGCGTAGCGATCGACCATGCGCTTCACCCGGAGGTCCTCGGCCTGCAGCACCGGACCGGCGACGTCCCGGCAGCGCACCGCGGCGAGCCGGGCCGCCTCCGCCTGCGCCAGCGTCTCGCCCGGGTGCGGGACCTCCACCGGGCGCGAGCCATCGGCCGCGGTCGACGTCCCCCGGCAGGTCCGGGCGTCGCAGGCGAGCCGCAGGCTGCGGTTGCCGCCGTCGCCGGTGAACGCCGTGTCGAGCGCGACGAGCAGGCCCGCCCCTGCGAGGTCGTAGACCCGCTCCTCCCGCGCGCCGCGCTGGACCCTGCGCGTGCCGACCGTGGCCTCGACGAGCATCTCCTGGCGCGAGACCGCCACCTTGCGCCCGTCGCGGGTCTCGTGCGTCGTGCGGGCGCTCATCCAGCCGACCTTCTTGTCCCCCACGTAGAGCCCGTACCAGTCGGCGGCGGGACGTGGCGGCAGGTCCTGGGGGCGGGCCGACGGGCGGCAGGCGGGGGCCGCCCCGGCCTTCCCGCCCTTCGCGGCGGGAGCCTGGCCGGTCGCGGCCGCGGGCCCGGCGGCGAGGCCCGCGGCGAGCGCGAGGCCGGGGAGGAGGGATGCGGTCCTGCGGAGGAGGGGCGAGCGCGTCTTCATGGACGGCGAACCTACAACGGAAACTGGCAATTCCGCCGCCCGCGGGCTCTGATCGCCCGCGATGAGCCTCCTCTGGGTGCTGCTCCTCGTCGCGTCGGTGGTGGTGGCGGCCGCGAACGGCCGGATGCCGGCCCTGCCCGGCGCCATCGCCGAGTCGGCGGGGAAGGCCGTGAGCCTATCCCTCGGCCTGGTGGGCGTGCTCTCCCTGTGGATGGGGCTCATGAAGGTGGCCGAGGCGGCCGGGCTGGTCGGCGCCCTGGGGCGTGCGGTGCGGCCGGTCTTGGGGCGTCTCTTCCCGACGGTTCCCCCCGACTCGCCCGCCATGGGCGCCATCACCCTGAACGTGGCGGCGAACGCGCTCGGGCTCGGCAACGCCGCCACCCCCTTCGGCCTGAAGGCCATGGAGGAGCTCGAGCGCGAGAACCCGCACCCGGGCACGGCCACCGACGCCCAGGCCCTCCTCTGCGCGCTCAACACCGCGAGCGTGCAGCTCGTGCCGGCGAGCGTCATCGCGCTCCGCGCGGCGGCGGGTGCGCGCCAGCCGGCCGACATCCTCGCGGCCACCCTGCTCGCCTCGGCCTGCGCCACCGTCGTGGCGGTGGCCTCGGCCCGGGCGCTTCGGCGGCTCTACCCCTCCCCGCCCCCGGGGCCCCGCGATGCTTAGGCAGGCGCTCGAGGCGCTCTCCGCCTGGGCCGTGCCGCTGCTCGTGGCCGGGATCCCGGCCTGGGCTCTCACACGAAAGGTGAAGGTCTACCCGGTCTTCGTGGAGGGGGCGAAGGAGGGCTTCCAGGTGGCGGTGCGGATCATCCCGCCGCTGGTGGCGGTGGTGGTGGCGCTCGGCATGCTGCGGGCCTCCGGGGCGCTCGACGGGCTGGCCGAGCTGCTCGCGCCGCTGACCGGACGCCTGGGCGTCCCGGCCAGCGTGCTCCCCATGGTGGTGGTGCGCCCGCTCTCCGGCGGCGCGGCGCTGGGCGTGGTCGCCGACGTGCTCCGCGCCGAGGGGCCCGACTCCCACGCCGGGCGCCTGGTCTCGGTCATGGCCGGCTCGACCGAGACCACCTTCTACGTGCTGGCCGTGTACTTCGGCGCCGTGGGCGTGACCCGCTACCGGCAGGCGCTCCCGGCCGCGCTGCTCGCCGACCTGGCCGGGTTCGCGGCGTCGGTCGCGGCGGTGCGCTGGCTGTTCGGCTAGGCGGGGCCGGGCTCAGCCCGCGATCCCCACCTCGACGATCGTCGGCGCGAGCACGCGCACGAGCTCCCTCGGGTCGATGCCCACGAGGAAGCCACGCGACCCGCCGTTCACGTAGATCCGCGGGAGGTCGAGGATGCTGCGCTCCAGGCAGGTCGGCATCGGCCTGCGGGTGCCGAAGGGGCTCGTCCCGCCCACCCGGTAGCCGCTGTGGCGGTCGGCCACCTCCGGCCTGCAGATCTGGACGCTGCGCCGGGAGAGCTGGCGAGCCAGCGCCTTCGTCGAGACCTCGCGGTCCCCGTGCATGAGCACGACGAGCGGCTCCCCCTGGTCGTCCTCCATGACCAGCGTCTTCACCACCGCGTGCTCGTCGACGCCCAGCTCGCGCGAGGAGACCGAGGTGCCTCCCTTCTCCTCGTAGCGGTACAGGTGCTCGGTGTAGGCCACGCCCTTCTCCCGGAGGAGGCGGGTGGCCGCGGTGGAGGGTGCCTTTCCCATGGAGCCGGAGCCTAGGGCACATGGGCCGACCCCGCCACCGCGCCGTGGGCTAGCATGCGGCGGGCGGGCCGCCGGCCCGGGGAGGATGGCACGTGCGCTGGTTCGTCCGCGGGGACCTGGACGGGTTCTTCGGCCTGGCCCTCGACAACCTGGTCCAGCTGCTCGTCATCGACGCGCTCTGCCGCCACGCCCTGGGATTCCCCGAGGCGCTGGTGCGCGGGACCATCCTGCCCGGCGCCGCCGTCTCGGTGCTCGTGGGAAACCTCTTCTACGCGTGGCAGGCGATGCGGCTCGCCCGGGCCACCGGCCGCGCCGACGTGACCGCGCTGCCCTTCGGCGTGAACACGGTCTCGCTCTTCGCCTTCGTCTTCCTGGTCATGCTGCCGGCCCGGCTGGCGGCGCAGGCCGCCGGCGCCGCCGACCCGGCGCGGGTGGCCTGGCAGGCCGGCCTGGTGGCCTGCCTGGCCTCCGGCCTCATCGAGCTCGCCGGGGCGCTCGTGGCGGAGCGCGTCCGGCGCGCCACCCCCCGGGCGGCGCTCCTCTCCACGCTCTCCGGGATCGCGCTGGGATTCATCTCGCTCGGCTTCCTGCTGCGCGCCTTCGCGCGGCCGCTGGTGGGGTTCGCGACGCTGGGCGTGGTGCTCCTCACCTACTTCGGCCAGTTGCGCTTCCGCGGGCGCATCCCGGGCGGGCTGGTGGCGGTGCTGCTCGGGACCTTCCTCTCCTGGGCCACCGGCATCGCCCCGGTGGGCGCGGCGCCGCAGGCCCCGGCGGCCTGGTCGCCGCCCACGCCGGCCCTGGGTGCGCTCTGGGAGGCCCTGGCGGGCGGGCACGTCGCCACCTACCTCTCGGTGATCCTGCCCATGGGGCTCTTCACGCTGGTGGGGTCGCTGCAGAACGTGGAGTCGGCCGAGGCCGCCGGGGACGCCTACCCCACCCTCCCTTCGCTCACGGTGAATGGGCTCTCCACGGTGGCGGCCGCCTGCCTGGGGTCCTGCTTCCCCACCACGCTCTACATCGGCCACCCCGGGTGGAAGGCGCTGGGCGCCCGGGCCGGGTACTCGATCCTGAACGGGGTCTTCGTGGCCGCGGTGGCGCTCACCGGCACGCTGGCCTGGATCGCCTGGGCGGTGCCCATCGACGCCGGGCTGGCCATCGTGATCTGGATCGGGGTGGTCATCTCGGCCCAGGCCTTCCAGGCCGTGCCGCGCCCGCACGCGCCGGCGGTGGTGATGGGGATCCTCCCGGGCATCGCGGCCTGGGGCGTGCTCCTGGCGAAGGCGGGGCTGCGCGCCGCCGGCGTGGGCGCCCCGGGCGGACCGCCGCTCGACGAGGTCGTGGTGGACGCCTTCCGGGCGTCGGACGTCTGGATCCGCGGCGGTTTCGCGCTCGAGCAGGGGTTCATCTTCACGGCCATGATCCTCTCGGCCGGGACGGCCATGATCATCGACCGTCGCTGGCGCGCCGCGGGGGGCTGGTTCGCGGTCGGCGCGGTTCTGTCGACCACCGGGTTGGTGCACGCCTGGCGCCTCACGCCGCAGGACGCGGTGATGAGCCTGCGGCCGGCCTGGCCGTTCGTGGCCGGGTACGGGTTCGTGGCGGCGCTGCTGTGGCTGGCCCCGGTGCTCACCGAGCCGGAGGCGGACGGGCCCGCCTAGTCGCGCGCCCCAGGCGAACGCGCTACTTCTCCGCGACCGGCGCGAAGAAGCTCACGCCGCGCACGTTCTCCTGGACCTGGAGCGGGTGCTGGATGGGCGGGAAGGCGCGCTGCTCGCAGTCGGTGCGCTCGCAGAGCCGGCAGGTGAGCCCCACCGGGACCACCGCCTCGCGCGAGTCGAGGTCGACGCCGTCGGCGTAGACCATCTTGCGCGCGTGCCCCACCTCGCAGCCGATGGCGATGGCGAGCGGGGTGCGCGGGGCGTGGTACCCGCCTCCCTCCTTGTACACGGACCGTGCGATCCAGAAGTAGGTGGTCCCATCCGGCATCCGGGAGAGCTGGGTGCGGATCATCCCGGGGGTGAGGAAGGACTGGAAGACGTTCCAGCGCGGGCAGGCGCCGGAGAAGCGGGCGAAGCGCAGCCCGGAGGCGGAGAAGCGCTTGGAGATGTTCCCGGCCACGTCCACGCGCACGAAGTGGATGGGGATCCCCTCGGCCCCGGGGCGGCGCAGGGTGGTGAGCCGGTGGCAGACCTGCTCGTAGCTGGTGCGGAAGCGGTGGCCGAGCAGGTCGATGTCGTAGCGCTCCTGGCGGGCCGCCTCCAGGAACGGCGCGTAGGGCATGAGCACGGCGGAGGCGAAGTAGTTGGCGAGCAGCACCCGCGCGAGGGCCCGGGCCGCGTCGCTCGTGAGCAGCGGGTCGGCGGCGTACTTGTCGAGCACCGCCGCCTGGCTCTCCAGGCCGATCTGGTAGGCCAGGTGGAAGTTGCGGGAGCCGCGCCGCAGCACCTCCGAGAGGGCCAGCACCCGCTTCTCGGGGTCGAAGCGCCGGATGGCGTCCCCCATGTCGGCGCTGCGCTCGATGCGGACCTGGATCCCGTGGGCCCGCTGGAGGTGCTGCTCGAGGCCGCGCTGCAGGTCGTCGCCGCCGAGCCGCGACTCGCGCAGGAGCTGCTCGGCGCCCTCCTCCATCTCGGGGAAGTGGTTGCTGTGGCGCTGGATGAGGTCGGAGACCTCCTCGGTGGGCATGCGCGAGGCGTCCACGCCGGTCATGTCGCCGCGACCGGAGATCTTGATGGCGAGGTTGTCGGCCGCCTCCCGGGCCTCGCGGAACGCGTGGTACAGCTTGAGGATGCCGCGCGCGGCGGTGGGGGCGTGCGCGGCCAGGTCGCGGACCTCGGCGGTGGTGACGTCCTCGTGCTCGAAGATGGGGTCGCCGAAGAGCTCCATGAGGTCGGCGACGGTGCGCGCGTCCTGCTCGGTGGAGAGCGCCTTCAGGTCGAGGTCGAAGATCTCCGCGATCTTGATGAGCAGCGGCGCCGGCATGGCGCGCCGGTTGTGCTCGATGAGGTTCAGGTAGGAGGGGGAGATCCCCAGCCGGTCGGCGAGCTGCACCTGGCTGATGCTCTTCTGCCGCCGGAGCGCCCGGACCTTGGCGCCGAGCATGGAGGATTCGCGGGCCATGGGCCGAGGCTAGGCCCCCGGCGGGGCGATTTTCAAGGTTTGCCGGGTTGGCCGGGCGGGCAAGGCCCGCAAGCTGCCGGGATCACGGGGGAACCATCGGCGGCTGTAATGGCTGAAAACCTGGAAAGCCCGCGCGGGCACGGGGACGGGCCCGTCAGCGCGCCACCCAGCGGTCGAACTCCCGCTCCGCGTCGGCCGCCGTCCACCCCGTCTCCCGGCGCAGCGCCCGGTCGAACGGCTCGCCGTCGAGCGCCGCCCGGATGGCCGACGCGAGCCGGTCGCGTCCGGATCTCCCCTCGAGCACCACCACCGCCGCCCAGGACGCCAGGTACTGCAGCCGGGAGAGACGCCCGCCGGTGGGAAGCGGCAGGAGCTCGCCCCGGTCCCTCGCCTGCCGCAGCTCGGCCCGCTGCCCGGTCGAGGGAGCCTCCTGACCGCGCAACGACCAGGACACGCGGTCGGCGAGCCCCTCCTCCACCCAGAGCGGGATGGCGGCGACCGTCCCGCGGGCGTCGAGCGCGAGGTGGACCATCTCGTGCGCGAGGAGCCCGGCCATCCGGTCGTCCTGCCGGGCCCCGCCGTTCAGGTGGATGGTGGTCCCCTCGAGCCGGGCCGCGTGATTGCCGGCGGCGTCGGCCCCGAAGGCCTTCTCGAAGCCCTCCCGGGTGTGGACCGTGACGGCGAGCGTGGACGGGGGATCGAGCCCCAGCTCCGCGGCCACGCGGGCCCGGGCCTCCCGGACCATGGCGACGAGGCGACGCTCGTAGCCCTCCCGATCTTCCGGCCGGGCCAGCCCGGCCTCCCAGGAGACCGCCGGCCCGGTGGCCGGCGCCGGGGGTCCCGCCTGCGGGGGCGCGGGCGGCGGCGCGGCCAGGAGGGCCAGCGGCAAGAGGACCAGGAGGAGCGACACCCGGAGATGATACGCCCGCGCGGAGGTCCGGGTAGAGTGCGGCGCCATGACGACGCCCGTCGCCCCCTCCACGCCCCGGCAGCGCCGCATCGCCTTCACCACGCTCTTCCTCGTCGAGATGTGGGAGCGGTTCGGCTACTACGGCATGACCGCGGTGGTCCTGCTCTTCATGGTGCAGAAGCTCGGATACACCGACGAGCGGGCCAACCTCACCTTCGGCGCCTTCACCGCGCTGGTCTACGCGGCCCCGGCCGTGGGCGGGTGGATCGGCGACCGCGTGCTGGGCAGCCGGCGCATGACGGTGCTGGGCGCGCTGGTGCTGGCGCTCGGGTACGTGCTCCTCGCCATCCCGGGCGGTCCGCTCTTCACCGCGCTCGGGGTGGTGGCGGTGGGGAACGGCCTCTTCAAGGCCAACCCGGCCAACCTGGTCTCGAAGGTGTACGAGGGGGAGCCGTCCAAGATCGACAGCGCCTTCACGCTCTACTACATGGCGGTGAACGTCGGGGCGACCTTCTCGCAGATCCTGACGCCCCTCATCGCCCTCTGGGCGGGCTGGAACGCGGCCTTCGCGGTCTGCGCGGCCGGCATGCTGCTCGCGGTGGTGAACTACCTCGTGATGCGGCGACACCTCGCCCACGTGGGCTCGCCGCCCGACTTCGCTCCCCTGGCGATGGGGAAGCTCGCCGCCGTGCTCCTGGGAGGCGCCGTGACGGTGGGCTTCGTCACGGTGGTGGTGCAGAACCTGGCGCTGGCCCGCGCGGTGGTGTGGATGGCCTCGGCCGGGATGCTCGCGGTCTTCGGGATCCTCGTCGCGCGCGGCACGCCCGCCGAGCGGCGCGGCGTGCTCGCGGTCTTCATCCTCACCGCGCAGGGCATCCTCTTCTTCGTCTTCTACCAGCAGATGTCGACGTCCCTCACGCTCTTCGCGCTCCGCAACGTCGACCTGCGGTTCTTCTTCGGCTACGAGATCCCCCCGGGCCAGCTCCAGGCGCTCAACCCCATCTGGATCTTCGTGCTCGGGCCGCTCGTGGCCTGGGGGTACGACCGGCTGGCGCGGGGGCGCGGGGACTTCTCCATCGCGGCGAAGTTCGCGCTCGGCTTCGCGGTGCTGGCGGTGGGCTTCTTCGCCTTCGGCGTGTCCGGGCAGTTCGCGGTGGGCGGCAAGGTGTCGGTGTGGTGGATGGTGGCCGGCTACGGTCTCTACTCGCTCGGCGAGCTGCTCATCAGCGGGCTCGGCCTCGCCATGGTGGCCCGCTACGTGGGGCCGAAGCTGCGCGGCTTCGTGATGGGGCTCTGGTTCCTGGCCACCGGGATCTCGCAGTACCTGGGGAGCTACGTGGCGAACTACGCGAGCGTGCCGGAGAACGTCACCGACCCGGTCCTGACCCTTCCACTGTACGTGAACCTGTTCCTCGGCCTGGGCCTGGTGGCGACGGTGGGGACCGGGGTGGCGCTCGCCATGCTGCCGGTGATGCGCCGGCTCTCGGCGCCGGCGGAGGGGGCGGAGGCAGCGTCGGGAGCATAGCGCAAGCGCCCGAGATCGCTGACGTTTCTCGTGGCGGCGCCCGGAGCCGGCGGCCGAGGAGTCACAAGTTTCGGGCTGCCGACTCCATTCCTGCGAACGGATTGCCAACCCCGACGCGGAGACGGAGCACGCCATGACGACCCCGACCTCGACGAACCTGACCTTCAACGTCTCGAAGCACGGCTGGAAGGACGCCTTCGTGGTCTCGTTCCTGGCCATCGTCCTCGGCGCCTTCGTGGCGCAGATCGCCTCGACGCCGAAGAGCGCCTCCCACTCGCAGCCCGTCGCGACGACCTCCGCGACCGTCGCGGCCCAGGGCTAGGCGAGGGGGGAGGGCGGCCCCCGCGTGGGGCGAACGAGGCCATCCGGGCGACGTCCGGGTGGCCTCTTCCTCTGAGTGGGGGTCCGATCCACGGACCCCGCGGGCAAGTGGGGCGTAAGAATTCGCTGTGTTGACGGGGTTTTCGTGAGGTTCGCCTCGCGCGGGCGAGGTCGCGCGGGAGGGGTGCTCTCGTCGCCGGGCGCGGCGCTGGAGCGGGTTCCGGAGTTCCTGGCGGGGTTCGAGATCCCGGCGCGCGGGAACGCGAAGGCGGGCGTTTGCGCGCGT
>JBBIOL010000092.1:0-13859 GCA_037443385.1 Anaeromyxobacteraceae bacterium | reverse complement strand
CGGCCGTGGGCCTCCGCCGCGGCGGCGCGCGCGGCCTCGCCCTGCTGGGCCTCCGCCGATCCGGCCGCGGCGACCTCGCGGAGCGCCTCCTCCAGCGCGGCCAGCCGTGCCTCGTCGTCGCCGGAGAGGCTCGCGAGCTCGTCCCGCTGGCGGAGGAGCGCGTCCCGCTCGGCGGAGAGCGCGTCGACCTGGACCTTCAGGGCCTCCACCTCGGAGGCCTGCCCGCGGGAGCGCTCGGCGATCTGGCCCAGCTCCCGCTCCGCGGCCTCGGTGGAGACGGCCGAGACCCGCTCCTGGCTCTGCAGCTCGTGCTCGCGCTCGGAGAGCTGCTGCAGGGTGAGGTCCCGCTCGGCGAGCAGGGCCCGGTCCGCCTCCAGCGCGGCGTCGATCTGGGCCAGCCGCGCCGAGATCTCGGCCTCGTCCGCGCGGGCCGCGGCGTGCCGGTCCTCGGCCTCGCGGCGGGACACGGTGAGCTCGAGCCAGCGGGCGGCGCCGACGTGGAGCTCGAGCTCGCGGATCTGGGCCTTCAGGGCGCGGTACTTCTCGGCCTTGCGGGCCTGGCGGTTCAGCGAGTCGAGCTGCTTGCCCAGCTCGGCGACGATGTCGGCCACCCGCTCCAGGTTGTGCCGGGTGGCCTCCATCTTGCGCTCGGCCGCCTCGCGCCGCTTCTTGTACTTGGTGATCCCGGCGGCCTCCTCGATCACCCCGCGCCGGTCCTCGGCCCGGGCCGACACGATCTGCCCGATGCGGCCCTGCTCGATGATGGAGTAGGCGGTGCGGCCGACGCCGGAGCCGAAGAAGATGTCGTTCACGTCGAGCAGCCGCGCCGGCGCCCGGTTGACGAGGTAGTCCGACTCGCCGGTGCGGTGCAGGCGGCGGCCGACGGTGATCTCGGAGAGGGAGCGGAAGGCGAGCGGCAGCTCGGAGGGGCGGTCGTTCTCGAAGGTGAGGGTGACCTCGGCGAAGCCCAGCGGCGGCTTCGACTCCGACCCGTTGAAGATCACGTCCTCCATCGACCGGCCGCGGAGCCGGAGCGCCGACTGCTCGCCGAGGACCCATCGGATGGCGTCGGCGACGTTGGACTTCCCGCAGCCGTTCGGCCCGACGACGCCGGTCACGCCCTCGTCGAAGGCGACGACCGTCCGGTCCATGAACGACTTGAAGCCCACCATCTCCAGACGACGGATCCGCATCTGGCCGGGATAGCACGCCCCCCGGGGGCTTTCAACGCAAGTCCTGGATATCTAGGGAGATTTTCCGGAGCATGGCCAGATCCGCGAGGAAAAACGAAGCCTTGCATGACACTACCTATAGGGTCAGAAGGCGACCGGCCGCGCCTGCGGCTTGCCGAGGGTGCCGTAGATCTGGAACCCGTAGGCGCCGCCCTGTCCGCGCGCGCTCGCGAGCCCCATCTCGAGGATGGGCTTCAGGGGCGCCACCTGCTCCTTGCGCCAGAAGGCGTCGGTGGGTCGTACGCGCGCACGCCCGGAGATCGGCGAGTACTCGACCTTGGCCTGGAGCTGGACGAAGAGGTCGTCCACCGAGACGTCGAGGTCGTCGCCCTTGGCCTCGATCGGCGCGAAGTCGGCCCGTCCCCCCTTCACCGCGCCCCGTGCCCGCAGGGTGCCCAGCTTCACCGGGGGTACGGTGAGGCCGCCGTCCATGCCCCCCACCGCGACCTTGCCCCCGCGGATGGCGAGGTCGGCGAGCTGCAGGTCGACGTTGCCGGTGCTCTTCGAGGGATCCTTCGGGTCGAGCGAGACGTCGAGGGTGCCGGAGAGGACCCCGGCCAGGTCGAGGCCGGTGGCCGCACGCACCGCCGCGGCCCGGGAGAGGTCGATCGCCGTGATGCGCGCCTGGTATCGCTCGAGGGTCTTGCCGGTCTCGGTGGAGCCGCTCACCCGTCCGTCGAACAGGGCGGCGTCGAAGGTCCAGGCGCGGCGTCCGACGAGCGCCGGCAGGACCCCCAGGCCGACCCGCAGCTCCTCGAAGGGGATGCGCGTCCCGTCGGCGGTGGTCACCGTCACCTCGCGCGCCCGCACGCCGAGCACGCCGGAGGGCGCGAGGTCGTTCACCTTGACCTGGAGCCCGCGCGCCGCCGCGTCGAGGATGAGCCGTTCCTTCACGGCCTCGACCGGGAAGGTGAGCCGGAGCGCCAGCACGAAGGCCAGGACGAAGAAGGCCGAGTAGGCGGCGGTCCTGCGCCAGCCGGTGAGCTTCCACTTGCGCGGATCGAGGGTCCACTTGCGGGGATCGAGCGTCCACTTGCGGGGGTCGAGGCCCCAGGTCCGGGGATCGAGGCTGCCGATGCGCAGGTCGAGCTTCACGCGTCCTCCTAGGACTTGAGCTGCCAGGCCGAGACCTGGAGGGTGACGTCCACCAGCTTGGGATCGTCGTTGCGGGTGGCGACCCGGATCTTGCGCACCTTCACCACCCCGGGGCCGCGCTCGAGCGCGTCGACCAGGCGGGCGAGGCGGGGCAGGTCGATGCGGGCCAGGTTCACCTCGACGCTCTCCTCGGTGAGGCCGTCGGTGGTGGCCGGCGTGCCGGGGCGCAGGTCGTTCACCTCCACGCCGGTCTGGGCGCCGGTCTGGGAGACGAAGCTCATGAGCTGGACCGGGGGTCCCTTCAGTCGGGCCTCCATCGACTGTCGCTCGGCCTGGGCCTGGCGGTAGCCGCGGGTGAGCTTCCCGATCTGGGAGAGCATCTCGGTCTTGGACTCGATGCGCCGCTCCCGGGCGGTGATGGACCGGGAGACGCCGGTGGCGACCAGGAAGACCACGAAGAGCGCGACGGCGGCGGCCGCCGCCGAGACCATGACCCGTTCCCGGGGCGACAGCCGGGTCAGGAAGGCCTCCAGCGAGGCCTGCAGCTTCCGGAGCGTTTCCATGGCTAGCCCTTCCCCCCGGCCGCGGGCGGACCCTCGCAGGTGACGTCGGCGTCGACGGTGAACTCGAACTTCTGCTCGGTCCCCCGCTTCCGTGCGCCGCCGGATCGGGCGTCGCCGAAGCACCGCGAGGCGCGCAGCGCCGAGACGATCTTGTCGACGTTCTCGGCGGCGTCGGTGGTCCCCTGCAGGTGGAGCTTCTCGCGCGTGATCTCGATCCGGTCGAAGCGGAGCTGCAGGTCGGGGGTCCGGGCCGCCAGCTCGGCCAGCACGCCGGCCGCGGAGACCCGGGGGATCGAGGCGCCCACCGTGCCGCGCCCGCGCAGCACCGACTCGGCCATGGCGAAGTCGTCGTAGCACTTGCCCACGACCTTCTGGGTCACGTCGCACATGGCCCGGTCGAGCAGCCGCTCCTGCCGGTTGAGCGCCACCACCTTGACCACGGAGGAGACCACGGCGAGCAGCAGCACCAGCGCCGCGTACACGCCCACGTGCTGGAGGCGATCCCGGACGTCCTGGGTGGAGCGGGTGCTCGCGAGGTCGCCGCGGCGCAGGTTGATGCGCTGGAAGCGGTTGCCCATCCACCCGCGCAGGGCGAGCGCGAGCGCCAGCGCCTGGACCGGCGCGTCTTCGGGAGGGCAGGCCTCCGCCGCCGGGCCGGCGAGGCGGATCGCCTCGGCGGGGATGCCGAGCTCCAGGGCCACCGCGGCGGCGAGCCCCGGCCAGGTCGCCGCGCCGCCGGCGAGGCGAACCCGGACCACCGGCCGCCGCGTGGGGCGTGCCTCGAAGGCCCGCAGCGTGGAGCGCAGCTCGCGGACGAGTGGCCCCAGTCCGGCGCGCAGGGCCTCGCCGCCTCCCGCCCCGGAGAGCCAGTCCGGCATTCCCGCGTCGACCGCGACCGCGTCGGGATCGCGACCGGAGGCCCGTGCCGCGCCGCGCAGGAGGATCCCCGAGCCGGCCGGGAAGGTCCGGGCGAAGAGGCAGCGCCCCTCCGACACCACGCACGCGCTGGTGCGGTCGGTGCCCAGGTCCACGGCGAGCTCGGCCTCTCCGGCCGCGGCCGGGTCGGCCACCGCCCCGGCGGCCCAGAGCGCCGCGAGCGCCGGGCCCGCCGGCGTGATCACGGCCGGGTCCACCCCGGCGCGGGCCAGGTCGGCGATGCAGCCGGAGAGCTCCTCGCGCCGCACCACGCCCACGAGGAGGTCGGAGCGCCCGGGCTGGGCGTCGAGCAGCTGCCAGTCCCAGGCCACCTGGTCGAGGTCGAAGGGGATGGCCGCCTCCACCTCGTACTGGACCGTCTGCTCGATGCGACGCGCGTCGGTGAAGGGGAGCTGGACCAGGTGCGCGGCGGTCACCCCCGGCAGGGAGGCCACCGTGGCCACGTCGGTGGCCCAGCCGCGCGCCGAGAGGAGCTCCGCCACCGCGGCGGAGATGCGCTCGCCCGCGGACGGACCACCCTCGGTGGCCGGGGCCACCGGCGCCTCGGCGAGGCCCGCGACGGTGAATCCCCGGAGCGTGGTCTCGATCTGCACGGCCTTCACGCGCCGTGCCCCGAGGTCGAGACCCAGGATGGGATGGGACATGTCAGTCCTCTCGCCAGTGGATGAGCCGCCCCAGGTCGGACTGGAGCTGGCCGGCGCGGTCGTCCATGGTGACGACCGCGTCGATGGTGCGCTCCACGCCGCCGGCACGTCCGGTGGCGCGGATGGTGAACGTCTTGGAGGTGTTGCCGAACGGGCTGCGGGCGTCCGTCCCCTGCGCCTGGACGTAGAGCGGCTGGAGCCGGACCCCGAGCGCCTGGAGCACGGTGGCGAACTGCTGGACGGTGATGGTCATGAAGGGGAGCGGGCGGACCAGGCGCAGCGCCAGGTCGAGCTTCTGCGGGAAGGCCGGGTCGAGGAGCGGGGCCTGGGGGACGCCCGGGGGCTGGGACATGAGCAGCGCGTTCACGATGAGCTGCTGCGGATCGGTGGTGTTCACGTTGATGGTGGCGTTCACGTCCGGGTAGACGGTGAGCTGGTCGCCGAAGGCCCCCATGAACGCGTCGCCGATGCCGGCCACCAGGTAGAGCTCGTCGAGCGAGTCGAAGCGGGCGTTCTTGGCCCGGTACCGGTCCTCGCCGCGGTCGTAGTACTGGTTCTCGTCGCCGAAGCTGTTCTCGAAGGGCGCGAGCGGGTTGGCCCCGATGGCGCTCGTGGTGGCGTCCTCGTCCACCCAGTCGCGGAGCGCGACGGCCACGTCGCGGCGGGAGAGCCGGTTGCCGTGCTCGTCCTCCTTGTCGAAGAGCACGTCGTACTGCGGATCGCGCACGGCGAGCAGGAAGCGCTGCAGCTGGGGACCGGCCACGGTGGAGAGCCCGGCCAGCTGTGCCACGTTCACCTTCCGCTCCTCGTCCTCCACCAGCGCCGAGAAGCCCTGGTCGGGCTTCCTCCCCGCCTCGGCCGGCTTGCCCAGCCCGAGCAGCATCGGGATGGCCGTGTCGTCGATGGGGATGGCGTCCCAGAGCCGGAAGGAGAAGGTCCCCGTGCCTCCCGGGGGCTGCGCCGTCGTCGCCGCCGCCCCGCCCTGGGCCGTCTGCAGGCCGGAGAGGAACTGCCCGGCCGCCGACCCGGCCTGGTCGAGCCGCTGCTGGAAGTGGAGCACGAGCCGGGCCAGCTGGACCGCGCCCCGGGCCTGCTGGGTGGCGCGCAGCTCGTCGCGGGCGTTGGCGGCGATCTGCAGCGAGACCCGCGTGTCGTAGGCCAGCTCGGTGGCGAGCACCGTCACCACCGCCACGACCATGAGGACGAGGAGGAGGGCGGCTCCGCGCTCCCGGCGCGCTCTGGGTCGGGTGGAGGGCATCTAGAAGTCGAGCGGGCGGATGATGGCCACGCGGGCCTGGGTCTCGAACGTCCGGGGCGCGCCGTCGGGCATGCGCAGGGTGAGCTTCATCTTCACGCGCGGGGGGAGCAGCGGACGGTCGCCGGGTGCGGTGGACCAGTCCCGGACCCACTCCTGCTTGGGCCAGTCCCAGTACTCGACGTCGAAGGCCATGACGTGGTGCAGGAGCAGCGAGCGCACGCCGCCCCGGTCCGGCTCGTCGTCGATGCGCAGCTTCTCCCGGCGGAAGAGCGCCATCTCGCCGGGGATCTCCGGGTCGGCGTCGAGCAGGTACTCGACCACCGACTGGTCGGACTCGCGGGCGTCCCGGATGCCCCGCACGTGGGCCATGGTGGCGAAGAGCAGCGTGTCGCGGTCGCCGCCGTCGCGCCCCTTGAAGACCGTGGGCCGGTCCCGGTAGCGCTGCCGGTCGAAGTGCTCGGAGAGGAAGGCCGCCGAGACCTCGCGGGCCATGCGGTTCAGCGCGGCCCGCGCGCCCGCCACGCGCTCGTCCTGCTCCTCGACGGCCTGCCGCGCGGCGGCCGACCGGGAGAACGAGCCGAGGGCCATGGCGCCGACCACCGCGGTGATGCTCACGGCGATGAGCACCTCCACGAGGGTGAAGCCGCGGGCGGAGCGGGAGGTCATTGTGTCGCTCCCCCCCCGGTGGCGCGCCGGTTGAACGGGGCGCGCGGAGGCTGCTGGCTGGGGGGGACCCCGCCGCCGGCGCCGGCCCGGCGCAGGGCGTCCACCGGGGACGCCAGGCCGGGCGGGATGTCCGGGTCGGGCCCGCGCGCCCCGCCGGGTGCCTTGGGGTTCACCACCACCCAGTAGGTCTCCACGTCGAACCCGTTCTCGACCTTGCCGTCCCTCCAGCTGACCCGGAGCGTCACCGCGCGCACGCCCTTCTTGAGCTCCTCGGTGAAGGCCTTCACCTGCCCCTGGAGGACGCCGCCGAGCGGACCTCCCGGCGTGCCCGAGGTCGGGCCCCCCGTGCCGGCCTTGGCCTGCGAGCCGCCCAGCAGCTTGCCGATCAGGTCCTGGTTGCCGGAGTCGCCCTCGCCGCCTCCCAGGAACGCGGCCAGGATCGACTCGGCCGAGAGCTCGGAGGTGGGCCGGCGGAGCTGGAGGCGCCAGCGCATGGCGGGCTGTCCCTGGTCGGCGAAGGTGCCGTCCTCGGTCTGGTCGAACTCGGTGAAGCCCGAGTCCTCGTACTTCTCCTCGAGCTCGGCCATCTTGCCGCGCGCGAGCAGCGTCGCCACCGAGAGGTCCCGCGCGTAGGCGTAGTTCCGCAGCGCGTTGCCGGTGAGATCGGCCACGGCCATGAGCGAGCCGGCCAGCACCGCCAGCGCCACCATGACCTCGAGCAGCGTGAAGCCCCGCCGGGCGCCGGGGCGCCTCACCGGGGGGCCTCCGGGATCCCGTTCACCACCCGGGCGCGCCCGGTGAGCGGCTGGGTGACGACCGTGTAGGCGTTGCTCCCGTCCACCACCGGGATCTGGACCCGGTCGGCCTGCCCCTGCGGGTAGAAGTAGACGTAGGCCTTGCCCTTCGACACCGGGTCCCGCCCGCGGGGCGTCCAGACCTTCTCGAAGGCGGCTCCCCCGCGGAGCCGGCGCTTCTGCACCTCCCGGTCCTTGAACTCGGCGAACTTGGCGCGGGCCAGGAACTTGCGCTTCTCGGCGTCGACCTCGTCGGAGAACCCGCGCGCCAGCTCCCGGTCGTCGTCCTCGGCCGTGCCGTCCTTCGCCACCACCGGCTGCCGCCTGCGTCCTCCCGGCTCGGTGGCGGTGCACTCGGCCCACCACTCGCGGGCGTCGAGGTCGAGCACGAGGCGGCAGGTCTGCCGGCGCAGCGCGGCGGTGTCGAAGAGGTAGCGGTAGGCGCCGGCGACCTCCCCGGCGGCGGAGCGGGCGTTGGCCCCGGAGAACGAGCTCACCGCGGGCGCGGCGGCGGCGGCCACCACGGCGATGACCGCCACCACGATGACGATCTCGATGAGGGTGAACCCCCTCGGCTGGCGGTCCGCGCCGCGCATCGCTCCCGGCCGTCACGCCTCAGGGGTTGACGATGTCGGCGTTGACGCCGTCGCCGCCCGCCTGGCCGTCGGCCCCATAGGACTTGAGGTCGAAGGACTCCGGGTGGACGGTCCCGGGGAAGAGGTAGACGTAGGGGTGGCCCCAGGGGTCCTTCAGCTGGGGCTTGCACTTGCCGGCGGTGACCACCGCCTGCAGCCCCTCCTCGGTGCCCGGGTAGCGCCCCTTGTCGATCTTGTACAGGTCGAGGCAGTTCTCGAGCGTGTGCAGGTCGGTCTTGGCCTGCTTCACCTTGGCCTCGTCGAGCTGGCCCACGACGTTCACCGCCACCGCCGCGGCGATGATGCCGAGGATGGTGATGACGACCAGGATCTCGATGAGGGTCATTCCGCGCGACGCGGCGCGGGCGCTTCGGCACGTTCTCACGGTTCAGCCTCCGGCGATGGTGTTGATCTGGAGAATGGGCATCAGGATGGAGAAGACGATGAAGGCCACGGCGACGCCCATCACCACGATCATGATGGGCTCGAGCAGCGAGGTGAGCGCCGCGATCTTGGTCTCGACCTGGCTGTCGTAGGCGTTGGCGACGTTCCCGAGCATCTCCTCGAGCTCGCCGGACTTCTCGCCGATGGCGATCATGTGGTGGACCAGCGGCGGGAACTCGCCGGAACGCTTGAGCGGCGCGGCGATGCTCTCGCCCTCCTTGATGGACTCGCGGGCCTCCTCGATGACCGCGGCGAGCCGGGAGTTGCCGACGATGTTGCGGACGATGTCCATCGAGGTGAGCAGCGGCACGCCGCTCTTCAGCAGGGTGGCGAGCGTGCGCGAGAAGCGCGCCACCGCCACCTGCCGCACCAGCGAGCCGAAGACCGGGGCGTCGAGGACCCAGACGTCCCAGCGGGCGCGGCCGGCCGGGGTCCTGCGCCAGCGCAGGAACCCGTAGACCGCGGCGGCGAGGAGCAGGCCCACCGCCCACCACCAGTCGTGGACGAAGTTGGCGAAGCCGATGAGCGCCTTGGTGGTCCAGGGGAGCACCACCTTGGTGTCGTCGAAGATCTTCGTGATCTTGGGGATGACCACCGTGAAGAGGATGCCCATGACCGCGGCGCCGATGAGCACCATGGCGGCCGGGTAGGTGAGCGTGCCCAGGATCTTGGAGCGCAGGCGGGCCTGGGCCTCGGTGAAGTCGGCCAGCCGGAAGAGGACCACGTCGAGCGCGCCCGACGACTCGCCTGCCCGGATCATGTTCACGTACAGGTTGTTGAAGGCCTTGGGGTGCTGGGCCAGCGCGTCGGCCAGCGACGAGCCCTCGTTCACCCGCTGCTTCACCGCCGAGAGCACCCGCTTCAGCCGCTCGTGGTCCACCTGCTCGACGAGCGCGGTCAGCGCGTCGACGAGGGGGATCCCGGCGTTCACCAGCACCGCCATCTGCCGGGTGGCCACCGCCACGTCGTCGGCCTTGACCCGGCCGCCCACCCAGCGGCGGACGTTCACCTCGGGCGAGGCGGCCTTCTGCTGCTTCTCCCCGACCACCTCGGTGAGGTAGAGGCCGTCGCGCCGGAGTGCGGTGCGCAGCGACTTCGCCGAGTCGGCCTCCTTGAGCCCCTCGACGTTCTTCCCGCGCTGATCGAGCGCCTTGTAGGCGAACACCGCCATGGCCGTGCCCTAGATGTCCTCGGCCGTCACCGAGAGCACCTCGGCGGCGGTGGTGAGGCCGCGCGCCACCTTGTAGGCGCCGTGCTCGAGCAGCGTCATCATGCCACCCGCCACGACGCGGGCCTTGATGGTTCCGGAGTCGACGTTCTTCAGGATGAGCTGCCGCACCTCGTCGTCCACCAGCATGAGCTCGTAGATCCCGGTCCGGCCGGCGTAGCCGGTGCGCTGGCAGGCCGGGCAGCCCACCGCCCGGTAGAGGTGGCGGGGGTTGCCCGCCCGCGCCAGGATGGCGGGCGTGATGCTGGCCTGGGAGAGCTCCTCCGGGGACGGCGCGTAGGCCTCCTTGCAGGCCGGGCAGAGCACGCGCACGAGCCGCTGCGCCAGCACGCCCACGAGCGAGCTCGCCACCAGGAAGGGCTGCACGCCCATGTCGGCGAGCCGGGTGATGGCGCCGGCGGCGTCGTTGGTGTGGATGGTGGAGAGCACGAGGTGGCCGGTCAGCGACGCCTGGATGGCGATCTCGGCCGTCTCCAGGTCGCGGATCTCGCCGACCATGATCACGTCCGGGTCCTGGCGCAGGAAGGAGCGCAGGCCGTTCGCGAAGGTGAGGTCGATCTTGGCGTTCACCTGCACCTGGGCCACGCCCTTCAGCTGGATCTCGACCGGGTCCTCGATGGTGAGGATGTTGAGGTCGGGCCGGTTGATCTTGGCCAGCGCGCCGTAGAGCGTGGTGGTCTTGCCCGAGCCGGTGGGGCCGGTGACCAGCACGATGCCGTGCGACCGGGTGACGAGCTGGTCCATGATCTCGAGCTGCCAGTCCTCGAAGCCGATCTGGGCCAGGTCGAGCAGCACCGCCGACTTGTCGAGGAGGCGCATGACGATGCGCTCGCCGTTGGCGGTGGGCACGGTGGAGAGGCGGACGTCCACGTCGCGCCCGGCGATCTTGATGCGGATGCGCCCGTCCTGGGGCAGCCGCTTCTCGGCGATGTTGAGGCCGCCCATGATCTTGACGCGGCTGGCGATGGAGGCCTGGAAGCGCTTCGGGGGGCGGATCACCTCGCGCAGCACGCCGTCGATGCGGAAGCGCACCGAGATGTCCTTCTCCTCGGGGTTGATGTGGATGTCGCTGGCCCGCTCCTTCACCGCGCGGAAGAGGAGCGAGTTGACGAGCCGGATGATGGGGGCCTCGTCGTCGGCCTCCAGGAGGTCCGCCGGCTCCTCCAGCTCGTGGGCCACGCTCTCCAGGTCCTCGGTGGTCTCGAGGTCCTCCATGAGCCGGTCGTGGCGGTCGGCGGTCCGGTCGTAGACCTGGTTGATGGCGTCCACGATGACCGCGCCCGGCACCACCACCGGGGAGAGGGGGGCGCCGAGCAGCACCGACAGGTTGTCCTGTGCGGCGGTGTCGAGCGGGTCGGCCACCGCCACGCGGATCTCGTCGCCCTGGCGCGCCAGCGGGAGCACGCGCGCGGTCTTGGCGAAGTTGATGGGCACGAGGCGCGCCAGGTCGTCCGGCACCTCGCCGGCCTCGATGCTCGCCAGGAAGGGCAGGTCGAGCTGGAAGGCCATGGCCCGCAGCACCTGCTCCTCGGTGGCGAGCTTGGCCTTCACGATCGCCTCGCCGAAGCGGAGGCCGGAGGGGTCGGACTGCTGCGCGGCCAGCGCCTCCGCCACCTTCTCGGGCGGGACCCCGGCCAGCGCGGAGAGGATCTCGCCGAGCGGGCGCCCGCGCAGCGAGGCCGGCAGCACGACCTCGGGGGCCGTGCCGGCCGGGTTCGGATTCTCGGCGGGGGCGGACATGGCGCCTCCCGCTCTAGCCGCCCGCCGGGGGCTGCGCGGGGGAGCCGCCGCCCTGCGGGGGCGGGGCCGTCGTCCCATCGACGGGGATCGCCGGCGTGGACTGCCCCGGCTCCGCGCCCGGGATGGGACGCATCGGGTAGGTGGTGGGCGGGAAGGAGCGCGGCGCCGTGGCCGGCGCCGGGGAGGCCGAACCCGGCGCGGTCGCGCCCTGCGCCGCCGCCGGGGGCGCCGCGGCGGCTGCGCCGGGAGCCACCCCCGTGGGGATCGCCGAGGGCGGGATGACCCGTCCCTGCTGCCCCTGGGGGGCCGGCTTCGGAGGCGGCGGCGTCTCGGGCCCGTAGCTGGGCGGCGGCTTCACCGTCCGCTCGTTCGGGCTGCCCGGTCCGCCGTTCTCGATCTTGGCGGTCTCGGTCTCCACCTGCTGGCGGACCCGGGTGAGCGGGCCGGGACGGCTGGAGGCCTCGGCCAGCGTGTAGTCGGGCTTCTTGCCGTAGTAGAGCTCGTACAGCTCGCGGTGCTCGCGCTGCTTCCGCTCGAGGATGCGCCGGAAGTCGGACTGGTCGCGGATGATGTAGGGCGTGAGGAGGAGCAGCAGGTTCGTCTTCTTCTTCACCACGTTCGTGCTGCGGAAGGCCCAGCCCAGGATGGGGATGTCGCCCAGCAGGGGCACCTTGGAGACCGAGGTCACGTTGCGGTCCTGCACCAGGCCGCCGATGACGATGGTGCTCTGGTCCTTCACCACCACCTTGGTCTTCACGCTGCGCTTGGCGGTGGTGGGACCGAGGGTCGGGTTGTTGGCGACGATCTCCTCCTGCGACTCCTCGATGTCCATCCGGATCATGTCGCCCTCGTGGATCTGCGGCTTGATCTTGAGCTTGAGGTCGACGTTCTGCCGCTGGATGGGGGCGATGAGGCTCACCGCCAGCGGGTTGGCGAGCACGTTGGTGGTGTTGGCGCCGGTGGTGGTGGTGGTCCCGAGCGAGGTGTTGAACCCCGGGTTGTAGCCGGCCTGGAAGGGCACGTTGTTGCCGACGATGATCTCCGACTCCTCGTTGTCCTGGGCGATGAGGTGCGGGGTCGAGAGCACGTTCACGTCGGAGTTGGACTGCAGGGCCTGGATCACCACGCCCACGCTGGGGAACGGGAAGATGTCCTTCAGCTCGGCCGAGACCGGCCCGACGAGGCCGGTGAGGAAGCCGCCCAGCTGCAGCGCGGACGAGGGGTTCAGCGAGTTGATCTTGCCCGGCTCGAGCCCGATGGGGATGAAGCCCTTCCCGTTGGGGGTGTTCACCGGGACGGCGAGGTGCATGCCCACGCCGATGTCGCTCGTGTTGTCGATGTCGACCTCCATGATCACCGCCTCCACGAAGACCTGGCGGCGCGGCCGGTCGAGCTTCTCGATGAGCCGCTGGACCACGGCGAAGTCGGAGGCGCTCGCGATGATGACGAGCGAGTTGGAGGGCTTGTCGGCGGTGACCTTGACGTCCCCGCTGAAGAGCTCGGCCGTGCCGCCGCCGGCGGAGCGGGGCGGGGTGACGCCGGGCGGGGAGGCCATGGCGGACTGGATGGAGGGGGGCGGCGCCGACCCGCCCGACGAGCTGCCCCGGCGGGACCCGCTCGCCAGGTTCTGGAGCGTGTTGGAGAGATCCTCGGCGTTGGCGTTCTTGAGGAAGATGACGTGGATCGACCCCTCGCCGGCGGTGGGGGAGTCGAGCTGCCGGACCAGCTCCACGATGCGCTGGTAGCTCTTCTCGTCGGAGATGACGATGAGCTTGTTGGTGCGCTCGTCGGCGACCACCTTGCTGATCGAGATCTCGTTCGACTCGGCGCCGCCGGTGGGCGCCGCGCCGGGCGCCGCGCCGGGTGCGGCCACGCCGCCGATGACCGGGCGGCGCTGCCCCTTGGCCGGCTGCCCGGGGGCCTGCACGAAGATCTGGTTGACCTTGTCGGCGATGTCGCGGGCCGGGGCGTACTGGACCTGGATGACCCGGATGAGGTCGTTCGAGCCGGGGCGGTCGAGGGCCTCGAGCAGCTTCTCGATGCGCCGGACGTTGAGGCCGATGTCGGTGATGAGCAGGATGTCGGGCGGGATGGTCTGGATGTCGGCGCCCTGGGGCGAGGTGAAGTTGCCGAGCACCGCGCGCAGCTGGTCCGGGTCGACGTAGCGCAGCCGGAAGAGCTTCGTGATGGGCTGCTCCATCGCCGGGATCTCGGTGTCGTCGCCGAGCAGGGTGGGGATGGGCACCTTCTTGGCGTCGGCGATGCGGACGAGCTTCCAGTACTTGCCCGTCTGGTACATGGCGATGCCGTTCGTGTTGAGCGCGGCCAGGAAGGCCGCGTAGGCCTCCTCGGGCGTCACCGGCGTCTTGGAGAGGAGCGTGATCTTCCCGCGCACGACCTCCTCGGTGTAGGCGAAGTTCCGGCACGTCCAGCGGCTCGCCTGCTCCAGCACGTCGAGGATGTCGGCCTTGTTGAAGGCGAGCAGGAACTTGCCCTCCATGGGCTCGCAGTTGCCTGCGGCGCGGGCGCTGCCGCCGGCCTGGCCGGCCGGGACGACGTCGGCGCGGGACGGGGAGGGGGAGGCGGACGGCGCGGCGGCCACGTCCTGGGGGGCGGGCTCCGGG
>JBBIOL010000091.1:0-14030 GCA_037443385.1 Anaeromyxobacteraceae bacterium | reverse complement strand
GGGGAGGTGGCGGGGCCGCCGCGGGTGCCCCGGGCGAAGGCCCGGGAGACGAGGCGGGAGCGACGGCTGCGGCGGGCGCGGCGGCTGCCGGCGCCCCGGCCTCCTCGGCCGGCTCGAGCAGGAGGACGAGCGAGCCCTCGCCCACCCGGTCTCCGACCCGGACCCGGATCTCGCGCACGGTCCCGGCCACCGGGGAGGGGACGTCCATGGTGGCCTTGTCCGACTCGAGGGTGACGAGCGACGCGTCGGCGGCGACCACGTCGCCGGGCTTGACCAGGAGCTCGATCACGCCCACGTCCTTGAAGCCGCCGATGTTGGGTACGCGGACCTCGATGGCGCTCATGGTCACACCGTCCAGGGGGCGGGGCGGGAGCCGTCGATGCCGTACCTGCGCATGGCCTCGGCGGCGCGGGAAGCGGGCAGGACGCCGTCGTCGGCGAGCGCCTTGAGTGCCGCCACCACCACGTGGAAGCGGTCGACCTCGAAGAAGCTGCGCAGCTTCTCGCGGGTGTCGGAGCGGCCGAAGCCGTCGGTGCCCAGGACCACGTAGCGTCGCGGGACGAAGGGCCGGACCTGCTCGGCGTAGGCACGGACGTAGTCGGTGGCGGCGACGACCGGCCCGCGCGTGGCGACCAGCCGCTCCTCCACGAGGCACCGGCGCGGCTTCGCCTCCGGGTGAAGCAGGTTCTCCCGGGCGACGGCGTTCCCCTCCCGGGCGAGCTCGGTGAAGCTGGGCGCGCTCCACAGGTCGCTCTCCACCCCCCAGTCGGAGCGGAGCAGGCCGGCGGCGGCGGCGACCTCGTGGAAGATCGCCCCCGACCCGAGCAGCTGGACCCGTGGAGCTCCGGGGTCCTCCGGAC
Source organism: Anaeromyxobacteraceae bacterium (assembly GCA_037443385.1). GTDB lineage: Bacteria > Myxococcota > Myxococcia > Myxococcales > Anaeromyxobacteraceae > CAIOAK01. The sequence continues at coordinate 13,170 of JBBIOL010000091.1, read as the reverse complement.
CGGCCTGGAAGAGGTAGAGCCCGCGCCGGATCCCGTCCTCCACGCCGGCCGGCATGGGTGGCTGGCGGTGGTTCTCGTTCAGGAGCGTGAGGTAGTAGTAGACGTCCTCCTGGGCCTCGTACATGCGGCGCATGCCGTCCTGGACGATGACCGCCACCTCGTAGCCAAAGGCCGGGTCGTACGAGACGGCGTTCGGGATGGTGGCGGAGATCACGTGGGAATGGCCGTCCTGGTGCTGCAGCCCCTCGCCATTCAGGGTGGTGCGGCCGGAGGTGGCCCCGAGCAGGAACCCCCGGGAGCGCATGTCGCCGGCCGCCCAGGCGAGGTCTCCCACGCGCTGGAAGCCGAACATGGAATAGAAGATGTAGAAGGGCACCATCGGCACGCCGTGGACCGAGTAGGAAGTGGCCGCGGCCATCCAGTCGGCCATGGCGCCGGCCTCGTTGATCCCCTCCTGGAGGATCTGGCCCTTCTTGTCCTCCTTGTAGAAGGCCAGCTGGTCGGCGTCCTGGGGCGTGTAGAGCTGGCCCACGTGGCTCCAGATGCCGAGCTGGCGGAACATGCCCTCCATGCCGAAGGTGCGCGACTCGTCGGCCACGATGGGCACGACGTGCGGACCGATGGCCTTGTCGCGGACCAGCACCTGGAGGAACTGCACGAAGGCCATGGTGGTGGAGATCTCGCGATCGCCGCTGCCCTCGAGCAGCCGGGCGAAGGCGGAGAGCGGGGGAACCGGGAGCGCGGCGGCCTTCTGGCGGCGGCGCGGCCGGTCGCCGCCCAGCTCGGTGCGGCGCGCCCGGAGATATTCGAGCTCCTTCGAGCCCTCCTCGAACTTCACGTAGGGCACGTCCTCGAGCCGGTCGTCGGGGACCGGGATCTGGAACCGGTCCCGGAATCGCCGGATGGCATCCACCGACATCTTCTTCTGCTGGTGGGTGATGTTCTGCGCCTCGCCCGACTCCCCCATGCCGTAGCCCTTCACGGTCTTGGCGAGGATCAGGGTGGGCTCGCCGCGGTGCTGCACCGCGGCGTGGTAGGCGGCGTGGACCTTGAACGGGTCGTGGCCGCCGCGGTTCAGGTTCCAGATGTCCTCGTCGGAGTAGTCGGCCACCATGGCCCGCAGCTCCGGGGTGTTGAAGAAGTGCTCGCGGACGTAGGCGCCATCCTTGGCCTTGTACGTCTGGTAGTCGCCGTCCACCGCCTCCATCATCCGGCGCTGCAGGGCGCCGGTGCGGTCCCGGGCGAGCAGCGGGTCCCAGTGCCTGCCCCAGATGACCTTCACCACGTTCCAGCCGGCGCCGCGGAACTCGCTCTCCAGCTCCTGGATGATCTTGCCGTTGCCCCGGACCGGCCCGTCGAGCCGCTGGAGGTTGGCGTTCACGACGAAGATCAGGTTGTCGAGCCGCTCGCGGCCGGCCATCCCGATCGCGCCCATGGCCTCGGGCTCGTCCATCTCCCCGTCGCCGGTGAGGGCCCAGACCTTCCGCCCCTCGGTCCGGGCCAGGCCGCGGTCGTCGAGGTACTTCATGAACCGGGCCTGGTAGATGGCCATGAGCGGGCCGAGCCCCATGGACACGGTGGGGAAGTTCCAGAAGCGCGGCATGAGCCAGGGGTGGGGGTACGACGAGATGCCCTGGCCGTCGACCTCCTGGCGGAAGCGGTCGAGCTGCGCCTCGGTGAGGAGCCCGAGCAGGAAGGCGCGGGCGTAGATCCCCGGCGCCGAGTGGCCCTGGATGAAGACCAGGTCGCCGCCGAGCTCCTTCGTGGGGGCGCGCCAGAAGTGGTTGTAGCCGATGTCGTAGAGCATGGCCGCCGACGCGAAGCTGGCGATGTGGCCGCCCACGTTGGTGTGCCGGTTGGCCCGGACCACCATGGCCATGGCGTTCCACCGGATGAAGTGGCGGATGCGCTGCTCGAGCTCGAAGTCGCCCGGGAGCGGCGGCTGCCGCTCGACCGGGATGGTGTTCACGTAGGCGGAGTTGGCCGAGAAGGGAAGGTAGGCGCCGGATCGACGGGCGCGGTCGATGAGCTGCTCGATGAGGAAGTGGGCCCGGTCGGGGCCCTCGCGGGCGATGACGCCCTCGAGGGCCTCGAGCCACTCGGCGGTCTCCTGCGGATCCTGATCGGGCGGTCGCTCCATCGTCGCTCCTCGGCCGGTTGTCCCGGTCTGTTAACCGGGGAACTGGCCGGAGGCATGGACCGGCGGGAGCGATATCGGGACGTCAGTACGCGAACGACGGGTCGAGCGCGTGGCACTTCCGGCAGGTCCACGGATTTCCGTAGTAGGTGTCGCCCCACTGCAGGGGAACGAGCGGCGGGTCCACCGGGCCGGTCCCCGCGGGGTTGAAGCGCGTGCTGCCCTGGGACATGTGGCAGGCGACGTTCGTGCAGGACTTGGTCCGGGGGTCGTAGCGGGCCGCCGAGAGGTCGAACTGGGCGGTGGCGCCGCTGGTCCCGCCCAGCGGATCCCGCGTCCAGCTCACCAGGGTGCGGTCCCATTCCGCCGCCCCGTAGCTCACCGTGAACCAGTACGGCTTCGTCGGACGGTCGGGGGCGGCGGGCAGCCCGTCGAAGGCGGGGAGGCTCGTGCGGGCGTCGAACTGCACGTCGCGCGAGCCGTTCACGTGGCGGAGCGGCAGGACCATTCCGGCGCGGGCCGGGGCGCCCGGGTTGCCCTCCACGTGGCACTGCGCACACGCGAAGAACCCCTCCAAGCCTCCGAGCGATCGCCCGTCGAGGTCCAGGGTGGTGTCGAGGTAGTAGAAGCCGGACGGCCCGGTGTTGGCCGGGTCGGTGGTGTCGAAGTGGCAGGTCTGGCAGGAGACCATGGACGCGTCCGAGCCGCCGCCGTACCAGCCTCCGTGCTTGTAGATGCCCACGCTCGGCGCCGGCAGGCCGGCCACGTGTCCCCACGGGTCGCCGTAGACGTTCACCCCGAAGTGGCTGTTCGCCGTCGCCGTTCCCGGTCCACCGGAGAGGTAGCGCGGCGGATTCCCGTGGCACCCGGCGCAGCCGAGGGTCGCACCGGAGGTCCAGGACGGAGTCGTGACGAAGGTCGGGGTGACCTCGTTCCCCGACGAGTGGCAGTACGCGCCGCTGCAGGTCCTCGACGCGGCGTCGAACGCGGCGCCCGGGGCGTTCCTCGCCTTGAGGCTGCCCGCCGGACCCGGGGAGAGGTCGACGTCGAGGGTGCCATCGCCGTGGCGTCCTGTGTCGGTGGGGTGGCAGTTGCCGCAACCGAAGGCGTAGGCGCGGGGCGCGGAGGTGGGGGACGCGCCGGGGAAGCGGGTCTCGAGCGTGCCCAGGTCACCGTAGGAGACGCTCCCCGCGGCGGTGGCGAGGTCGGCCGTCGTCACGCCGAAGTGGGCGAGGTGGGCGCCGGTGGCGGGCGGGAAGCCGTGGCACGAGCCGCAGGAGGCCTCGCTGAAGTCGGCCGTGCCGTTCATGTGCTTGCCGCCGGGCTTCAGGGTTCCCCCGGCGAGCACGGTGTCGGGGTGACACCCGCTGCAGGTGGTGCTGGTCGGCGTGTGCGGGACCGTCGTCGGCGGGGAGCCGTGGCAGAAGGTGCAGTCCTGGAGCCAGTCGGGCTTTCCGGCGGCGGCGTGGCAGGCGGTGCAGGAGGGGGCGCTGGCGTTGCCGTCGTAGGTGGCGCCGTGGCAGCGGGTGCACTGCGGCGTGCCGGGGACCTGCTTCACGAAATCGAAGAAGAGGGGCGAGTGCTGGGCCGGGGACGGGATGCGCGCGTGCCCGAGCTGGTCGGAAGGGTTGAAGATGGCGGCGACGAACTTGTCCGCGCCGTCCACGACCGTGTCGAGCCTGCAGCCCGAGAGGGCAACCGCGCTGCCGCAGTCGCCGGCCCAGGACTGGAAGAGGAGGCCGGCGTCGGGGTAGGCGGAGAGGACGGCCGGGACGCCCCAGTCGAAGGAGACTGGACCGCAGAGGTCGTGGCCGCTTCCTGCGGTGCCACAGTCGAGGCGGCCGTCGGCGGTCTTGATGGTCCCGCCGACCGGCCGGGCGACGCTCACCAGGTAGAAGACCCCGAACTTGCCCTTCTGGGCGCCGGAGTCGCCGCCGACCGGCGTGGGGGCATTGCCCCCGCAGGCCGCGACGGTGGCGGTGAGTGCGGCCGAGACGACGATGCGCGAGATGCGGTACATGGCTCCCCCCCTGCGATTGCCCCCGGACAGGTGCGGGCGGAGCCACCGTGCACGGGGTACGCCAGGTTAAGGCCGCCTCACGTTCGTCAACATGCGGAGATCACCAGGGTAAACGTACGCCCGAGCCACCGCGGAGGGTGGGAGCTGGGGCTCATCCCCCACTTCGCTGGGGGAAAACGCACGACCCCGGAAGGTGGCCCTTCCGGGGTCGGATGGAGTCGGTGCCGTCCCGGGGACGGCGTGGCGCTTCACCGTGCCGCGATCAGGTGCGGTGGCACTTCGTGCACGACGACCCGCCCACGACCGGATCGGTCGTGTAGTAGTAGAACGGTTTGCCCCACGGGAGCTCCTCGAAGCGGAGCCGTCCGCTGGTCGCGGTGTAGCTCGTGTTGCCCTGGGCGAGGTGGCAGGCCACGTTGGTGCAGGTCTTGGTCGCGGGATCGTAGCGCGAGGCGGTGAGGTCGTACTCCACGGTCGTGCCGCGCCAGTCGACGAACGTCCGGTCCCACCAGGCGTTCTGGGTGCTGTTCGTCATCCAGTAGGGGCGCACCGGGTTGTTCGGCGCGGCCACCCAGCCGAGCAGCGGATCGCCCGTCCGGCCGTCGAACACGACGTCGCGGCGGCCGTTCACGTGGCGGAGCGGGAGCACCCGGCCCTGCTGGACCGGTGCCGCCGGGTTGCCGGCGGCGTGGCAGTAGTCGCACCGGATGGTGGCCTGCCAGGCGGTGTCGCCGGCGCCTCCGGGCAGGTTGTAGTTGCCGGTGGTGTCGAGCCAGTAGACGCCGCTCGGGCCGCGGCTCGCCGGGTCGGTCGTGTCGAAGTGGCAGGTCTCGCAGGTGATGGGGTTCGCGTCGGGCTTCGGGTTCCCGTAGACGCCGCCGCCGTGCTTGCTCGTGTGGAACGGCCCGAGGAGCCCGAGGAAGTGGCCCCACTCGTACCCGTCGTCGGCCAGCTGCAGGTGGCTGTTGGCGGTGGCGGTGCTGGCGCCGCCGGAGGCATAGCGGGGCGGGTTGGCGTGGCAGGCGTTGCAGGCGAGCCGGCCGGCGACGTTCCAGGCCTGCGTGGCGGCCACGTAGGCCGGGGTGGCCTGGCCGGAGGAGTGGCAGTAGACGCCGCCGCAGGTCTTCGACTGCGCGTCGAAGGCGGCGGTCGGCGCGTTCCGGGCCTTGAGGCTCCCGGCCGGCGCCGAGGCCTCGTAGAGCCGCACCTTGGCGGTCGTGCTGCCCGAGCCCATGGAGTGCTCGGCGATGTCGATCGGGTGGCAGTTGCCGCAGCCGAAGGCGTACCGGTCCGGGGCCGCGGTGGGCGAGGCGGTGGGGAAGCGGTCCTGCAGGATGGTGGTGTCGCCGTAGCGGCTCGTGCCCTCGGCCTCGGTGAGCCCGAAGTGAACGAGGTGGGCGCCGGTGGCGGGCGGGAAGCCGTGGCAGGCGGTGCAGGAGGCGTCCACGAACCCGTTCATGTGCTTGCCGGTGGCGGCGTTGATCGAGCCGGTGGGCAGGACCGTGTCCGGGTGGCACTGGTAGCACGACGTCCCGGCGCCCGGCGTGACGCTCGCGTGCACGGTGCTCGCAGGCGGGAAGCCGTGGCAGAACGTGCAGTCCTGGAGCCAGTTGGGCTTGCCGGCGGCAGCGTGGCAGGCGGTGCAGGAGGGAGCGTTCGCGAGGCCGTTGTAGTCGGCCCCGTGGCAGCGGGTGCACTGGGGCGTGCCGGGAACCTTCTTGATGAAGTCGAAGAAGAGGGGGGAGTGCTGCTCGGGTGCGGGGATGCGTGCGTGACCGAGCCGGTCCTGGGGATTGAAGATGGCGGCGACGAACTTGTCCGCGCCGCTCGAGACGGTGTCGAGCTTGCAGCCCTCGAGGGCGACCGCGCTGCCGCAGTCGCCGGCCCAGGACTGGAAGAAGACGCCGGCATCGGGGTACGCGGAGAGGACGGCCTGGACGCCCCAGTCGAAGCTGACGGCGGAGCAGAGGTCGTGGCCGCTTCCCACCGTCCCGCAGTCGAGGCGGCCGTCGGCGGTCTTGATGGTCCCGCCGACCGGGCGGGCGACGCTCACGAGGTAGAAGACCCCGAACTTGCCCTTCTGCTCGCTCGTCGAGCCACCGACGGGGGTGGGCGTGCCCCCCCCGCAGCCGGCCACCGCAAGGGTCACCATCACCACCGCGGCGAGCCGCGCGAAACGATCCATGTACCCCTCCCAATCGCGGCCCCGGGAGCCGCGCCCAGCAAATCCTGCATGCACGGATCGAGCCATGATCGCGCCCGATCCCGGTACGGAAGTCACCGGGATCACGGGGGGAAGCCATGGGTTCCGTCCCGGGACGTCGACCCGGCTGGGTGGGTTCACCCAGGGACGTGGGGGAATGTGCGCAACGACCCGGGAGGGATGCCCAGGAAGGTGACCCGGAGGAGGGGGGGGATCAGCCTCCGGCGATCGCGAGCGCCGCGTCCAGCCTGCGGAGCGACTCCTCGCGACCGAGGAGCAGGACGACGTCGTAGATTCCCGGGGACGCGGTGCCGCCGGTGAGGGCGACGCGAACCGGCTGGGCCACCTTGCCGAGCCCGAGCGACCGGGCCGTCGCGACGTCGTGGAACAGCCGCTCGAGGCCGGCCGGGTCGGGGGTGTCCGTCGCCGCGACCCCGTCGCGGATCGCGCGCAGGATGGGCGCCGCGTCGGGCGTGAGGAACTTGTCGCGGGCCTTCGGGTCCATGTCCACCGGGGCGAAGAGGTAGCGCGACTGGGCCGGGAGCTCGGCGAGCGTCTTCACCCGCTCCTGGAAGGCCCTCGCCACCTCCGGGAGCCGCGGGTCCCCCTCCACCTCGAGGCCGGCCGCCCGGTAGAAGGGCAGCGCGCGCCGGGCCAGCTCCTCCGGGGCGAGCGACTTGAGCCAGGTCTGGTTCACCCAGAGCAGCTTGTCGGGGTTGAAGACGCTGGCGGTGGCCCCGACGTGGTCGAAGCCGAAGTGCCGGACCAGCTCGTCGAGGGTGAAGATCTCCTGGTCCCCGTGGGACCACCCGAGCCGCACCAGGTAGTTCACCATGGCCTCGGGCAGGTAGCCCATGTCGCGGTACGCCGTCACGCTGGTGGCCCCGTGCCGCTTGGAGAGGCGGGTCTTGTCGGCGCCCAGGATCATGGGCAGGTGCGCGAAGTCGGGAACCGGGTACCCGAGCGCCTCGTAGAGCAGCACCTGGATGGCGGTGTTGTTCACGTGGTCGTCGCCCCGCGCGACCAGGTTGATCTCCATGGTGACGTCGTCGACCACCGCCCCGAAGTTGTAGAGCGGGACGCCGTCGCCCCGGACGATGACCTCGTCCTGCAGCGTCGATCCGGGCCGGGTGATGGGGCCCTTCACCCGGTCGGTGAAGGTCACCTCGAGGAGCTTGGGGAGCCGGAAGCGGATGACGTGGCGGCGCGACGGATCGTACGGGAGGTCGCGGCAGGTGCCGGGGTAGATGAACTGGCGCTTCTCGGCGCGGGCCGCCTCCCGCTGGGCGTCGAGGTCCTCCTTCGAGCAGTAGCAGGCGTACGCCTTGCCGGCGCGGACGAGCTTCTCCGCGTACTCCCGGTAGAGGCCGAGCCGCTCCATCTGGAAGTAGGGGCCATGGGGACCGCCCACCTCCGGCCCCTCGTCCCAGTCGAGCCCGAGCCACCGCATGCCCTCCAGGATGGCGTGCACGGCCTCGGCGGTGGACCGCTCCTGGTCGGTGTCCTCGATGCGCAGCACGAAGGTGCCGCCGGTGTGGCGGGCCCAGAGCCAGTTGAGCAGCGCCGTGCGGGCGCCGCCGACGTGGAGGTAGCCGGTGGGGGACGGGGCGAAGCGGACGCGGACCGGTGCGTTCATGGCCGCGGAAGCTAGCACAGCCGCCCCTCCCGTGCCGCCGCTCCGGAGAGGACGAGCCCGGCGTACCCGACCACGCTCCGGTCGTCGCCGCTCGCCTCGCCCGAGTGGCCGTAGCGCACGAGCTCCGCGCGGCGGGCCCCGAGCGCGACCGCCGCCACCAGCACGATGGTGGCGGGCACGACGCCGCACATGGTGATCCCCTCGCGCGCGCAGGTCTCGAGCAGGCCCGGGGCGTCGAGGGCCAGCATCCGGTCGATGGCCAGCCGGTCCTTCCGGCGCGCCTCGGCCGCCGGGAGGTAATGGCTCATGTCGCTCGAGGCGACGAGCAGCGCACCGTGACGGCCGGCGATCCCGGCGAGGCCGAGGCCGATCTCGCGGCAGCGGGCGAAGGGCAGGGAGGCCACGCAGAGGGCCGCGATGGCCGCGCCCGGTCGTCGCACCTGGAGGAACGGGAGCTGCACCTCGAGGGCGTGCTCCGCCCGGTGGGCCTCGCGATCCGGGACGGCCAGCCCGGCCTCGACGATCGCGGCGGTGAGGGCGTCGTCCACGGGCACGGGCCCGAGCGGGGTGCGCCACGTGCCGCCGGGCCAGGCCGCGACGCGGCGGCCCGCCCCGGTGTGGTTCGGGCAGAGCAGGATCACGCGGTCCGGCACCTGGATGCCCGCCCAGGTCGCCCCGGCGACCGCGCCGGAGTACACGTAGCCGGCGTGGGGCGAGACGACGCCGATGGCCGTGCGGGGAGTCGCCGGAGCCGCGCCGGGCGGGGGAGCGAGCAGCGCCGCGACGTCCCGGGCCAGCCGGTCCCGGTCTTCCGGGTAGAATCGCCCCGCCACCGCGGGTTCGCGCTCCGACGCCCCGTGAGGCATGATCCGGAGGATAGCACCGCCCATCCCGGCCGGGGGCCCGCCCCCCACACCGCGCGCGCTCCTCGGGGCCTGGCTCGTCGTGGTGGCCGGGATCGCGGCCGCGTCCCTCCTGGCGGAGGCCGAGCCGGGCGGGCTCCTCCGCTCCAACCTGGCCGGCGTGGCGGCGCTCCTCTTCCTGCTGGTGCCGGACCGGATCCTGCGCGCGCGCGGCGAGGGCTGGGACCGGTACGGGGTGCCCTCTCTCCGGGGCGGCGAGCCGCCGGGATGGCGCACGTGGCTCCGGGGGATCGCGGCCGGCCTGGCGGCCTCGGCCCTCGTGCTGCCGGTCTTCGCGGCCGGGCTCGTCGTCGCCCTCCGGCTCGCCGGCGTCCCGTTCCGGATCGAGCCGCGCCTTCCCCCGGGCCTCGCCGGGGCGGCGCTCCTCCAGCTCCTCGTCGTGGCGGTCCCGGAGGAGCTCTTCTACCGGGGCTTCCTGCAGTCGGCCTGGGCGCGCCAGGGCGCCTACCGGCGCTTCCTCGGGGCCGACGTCGGCCCGGGCTTCCTCGCCACCCAGGCCCTCTTCGCGGCCGGCCACCTCGTCTCGGGCCAGCCGGCGCGGCTCCTCACCTTCTTCCCCGGGCTGCTCTTCGGATGGCTGCGCGCACGCACCGGGAGCGTGGCCGCCCCGGTGGTGGCCCACGCCCTGTCGAACCTGCTCGTCCTCGTGCTGGAGGCGAGCCTTGACCGGTACCGGTAGGGGCGGGGACAGGGACCCCGCCCCCGGTTACATCCCCATCCATGCCGTCCACCATCCGCGCCATGCTGGAGGACCAGGAGGCGTCGAGCCTGCACCCCCGTGCCGCGCTCTCGCGTGCGACGCGAGGGCGCGACCGGCCCGACCCCGAGGACGACATGCGTCCCGCCTTCCAGCGGGACCGCGACCGCCTCCTGCACGCCAAGTCGTTCCGCCGCCTCATGGGGAAGACCCAGGTCTTCCTGGCGCCGCGAGGCGACCACTACCGCAACCGGCTCACCCACACCCTCGAGGTGGCGCAGGTGGGGCGATCCATCGCCCGGGCGCTCCGGCTGAACGAGATGCTCGTCGAGGCCATGGTGATGGGGCACGACCTCGGCCACACCCCGTTCGGCCACGCCGGGGAACGGCTGCTCCACGCCGTCCTCCCCGGCGGCTTCCACCACGTGCAGCAGTCGGTCCGGGTGGTGGAGGTCCTGGAGAAGGACGGGGAGGGGCTGAACCTCACCGTCGAGGTCCGCGACGGCATCCTCCGCCACTCCAAGGGGCGCGGGAACGTGCTCATGAGCGGGGGCGGCGCCAAGGCGCTCACCCTGGAGGCCGAGATCGTCCGCATCGCCGACATCGTGGCCTACGTGAACCACGACCTCGACGACGCGCTGCGCGGGGGGCTGGTCGCGGAGGAGGACGTTCCCCGCGAGATCGCCCGCGTGCTCGGCGAGCGCCACTCGGAGCGGCTCCGCACCCTGGTCGGCGACGTCATCCGCTCCTCGGACCTCGACGGAGGCGGGCACATCACGCTCTCCCCGGAGGTGCACGGCGCGCTCCTCGCCCTGCGCGACTTCCTCTACGCCCGCGTCTACGAGAACCCCGTGGTGGCGGCCGAGTTCGTGAAGGCGCAGCGCGTCCTGCAGGACCTGCACGGCTGGTGCCTGGAGGACGGCGAGCGGCTGCGCTCGCGGTTCGGGGTGGTGCCGCGCCCGGGAGAGGACCTGCCGCGCGCGGTGGCCGACTTCCTCTCGGGGATGACCGACCGGTTCGCCATGGAGACGTGGGAGAAGGTGTTCGTCCCGCGCCCCTGGGCGATCGTTTGACAGCCCGCGCGGCGCGCGCCTACGATCTCCGGACCCCCATTTGACGGAAGGTCCATGAGCGACGACATCGCGGTGGGCATCGACCTGGGAACGAGCTACAGCGCGGTCGCCACGGTCATCGACGGCAAGCCCGAGGTCCTCACCAACGAGTGGGGCGAGCGCACCCACGCGTCGGTGGTGAGCTTCCTCGAGGACGGCACGGTCCTGGTGGGCAACAGCGCCAAGCGCAACATCATCACCAACGCCGAGAACACCGTCTACTCGGCCAAGCGGCTCATCGGCCGGTTCTTCTTCTCCGACGAGGTGAAGAAGGCCCAGGCAGTCATGCCCTACCAGATCGTCGAGGGGCCGAACAACTCGGTCCGCGTGCAGGTGGGCGAGCGGATCCTCGCCATCCCGGAGGTCTCCGCGCTGGTGCTGAAGGAGATGAAGGCCATCGCCGAGACCTCGCTGGGGCGCGAGGTGCGGCGCGCCGTCGTCACCTGCCCGGCCTACTTCAACGACAACCAGCGCCAGGCCACCAAGGACGCCGGCCGCATCGCCGGCCTGGAGGTCCTGCGCATCATCAACGAGCCCACCGCGGCCGCGCTGGCCTACGGCTTCGGCAAGGACATCTCCCAGCGCATCTGCGTCTACGACCTGGGCGGCGGCACGTTCGACGTGTCCATCCTGGAGATCGGGCGCGACGTCTTCGAGGTCATCGCCACCGCCGGCGACACCTACCTCGGCGGCGACGACTTCGACGACCGGATCATGGCCTGGTTGGCCGACGACTTCCACGCCCGGCACGGCGTCGACCTGCGCCAGAACAAGTTCTGCCTGCAGATGCTCAAGGAGGCCGGCGAGAAGGCCAAGATCGACGTGGGCCGCGACGGCGCCGCCACCATCCACGTCGAGGGCATCTGCCAGACGCCGGAGGGGCAGGTCCTCGACCTCGAGCAGGTGCTGGGCGCCGACCAGTTCAACCGGATGGTGATGGACCTGGTCCAGCGCACCTTCAAGGTGTGCGACGAGGCGCTCCAGTCGGCCCGCATGACGGCCGGCGACATCGACGCGGTGATCCTGGTGGGCGCGCCCACGCGGTTGCCCATCGTCCGCCAGTCGGTCCGCCACTACTTCCAGAAGGAGCCCATGACGGGCATCGACCCGGACGAGGTCGTGGCCCAGGGCGCCGCCATCCAGGCGGCCGCGCTGCTCAACCGCACCGCCGCCGACGCGGGCCAGGCGAGCTACCTGCTCGACGTGACCCCGCTCACGCTCCGGGTGGGCACCGCCGGCGGATGGGCCGAGCCCATCCTCGAGAAGAACACCCCCATCCCCATCGAGAAGTCGAAGACCTTCACCACCAGTCGCGACGGCCAGGACCGGGTGCGCATCCGGGTCTACCAGGGGGAGTCGAAGCGCGCCGACGCCTGCGAGTTCCTCGGCGAGTTCGAGTTCTCCGGCTTCCGGGTGGGCTACCGCGGCGAGGTGCAGATCCAGGTGGCCTTCGAGATCGACTCGAACGGCATCGTGAACGTCTCGGCCATGGACGTGGAGACGCGGCAGAAGGCCTCCACCACCATCCACCTCTCCTCCGGCCTCTCCGAGACCGACATCCGCAGCGCCATCGACAAGAACGCCGAGGTGGTGCTGGCCGGGCACCCGGTCTCCTGACCGCGGGGCGGCGCACCATGGACGGCACCTTCCGCATCGAGGTCGAGACCCTCGCCGGCGCCCTCGACCACCTCGACTACTTCGCCGTGCTGAAGCTCCCGGCCGGCGCGTCCCCGGCCGAGATCCGCGTGGCCTACCACCGCGAGTCGCGGGTGTACCACCCCGATCGCTACGCCGCCGTGGACGACGCCGCCTTCCGCGAGCAGGTGGGGCGGATCTACCGCCGCATCAACGAGGCCTACACCGTCCTGCGCGACGACGCCCGGCGGCGCAAGTACGCGGCCGACGTGGCCGGGCCGGACCGTGCCCGCAAGCTCCGCTTCTCCGAGGACGACGAGACGGCCGTGAAGGAGGCCCGGAAGCGTCGCACCGTCGAGCAGCTGGGCCAGACCCCCAACGGCCGGAAGTTCTTCGCCGCGGCCCAGGCCGAGGCCCAGGCCGGACGATGGGAGGCCGCCGAGCGCAGCCTGCGCATGGCGCTCGCCTACGAGCCCGGGAACGAGCGGTTCAAGGAGCTGCTCGCCCAGGTCGAGAAGAACCGCCCCCGCCAGGACTTCCGCATCAAGTAGGCGTCCGTGCTCCTCGACGCCTTCCTGCTCGCGCTGCTCGCCCTGGCCTCGGGCCTGGGCGCGCTCGCCGGGCTGCTCCGGCCGCTCTTCCTCTTCGCGGGGGCCGCGCTGGGCTGGCTCGCGGCCCGGCACCTGTCGGCACCCGTCGGCCGGGCGCTCGCCGGGATCGTCCCGGCGGCGGCGGCGCGGCCGGTGGCCGTGGTCCTGCTCTTCGTCGGGACGACGTGGATCGTGGCCCTTCTCGGGCGGCGGCTGT
>JBBIOL010000090.1:6487-14106 GCA_037443385.1 Anaeromyxobacteraceae bacterium | reverse complement strand
GCGAGGCCGCCGCTCGCGAACGGCCGTGCCGCGTCGTGGACCAGCACCACGTCCACCGGGCCCAGCGCCGAGAGGCCGGCGCGGACCGAGTCGGCACGGGCCGCGCCGCCCGCCACCGCGCGGGCCGGGACGCCCAGCCCGGAGACCTCGACGGCTCCCCGCTCCTCGTCGCCGGCGGGCACCACCGCCACGAGCTCGTCGACGACGCCGCTCGAGACCAGCGCCCGCGCGGACCGGCGCAGCACCGACTCGCCGCCCAGCGTGGCCCACTGCTTGGCGAGCCCGGCGCGCAGCCCCGAGCCTCCGGCGGCCAGCACGGCGCCCACCCGGTCGGCCCCGATCACGCGGCCTCCCGGGCCGTGGCACCGTTCCTGCTCTCCGTCTCGGTCGATGCGCGGAACCCGCTTGCCGTCGACACCCGTCCCCCTGAAACGAGTCCGCCGCGCGAACCGGGGGCCGCGCGGCGGACGTCCTCTTCACCGGCCCGGACCGGAGCGGCGACCCGGGCTCGCATCTTCAGTTGATGTTGAAGATCTTCCGCAGCTCGGTCTCGACGTCCTGCTCGTCGCAGTCCTTGGCGATGGCGAGCTCCTTGATGAGGAGCGACCGGGCGGTGTCGAGCATCTTGCGCTCGCCGAAGGACAGGTCCTTGTCGGAACGCAGGAGGTACAGGTCGCGAAGCACCTCGGCGATCTCGAAGACCGAGCCGGTCTTGATCTTGTCCATGTACTCCCGGTAACGGCGGTTCCAGGTGGTGGAGTCGACCGAGACCTCCTTCTCGCGGAGGATGCTGTAGACCTTGCGGACCTCCTTGTCGCCGATGATCTCGCGCAGGCCGACCGAGCCCACCTTGTTCATCGGGATCATGATCTTCATCCCGTTGTCGAGGATGCGGAGCACGTAGAAGGACTGGCGCTGGCCGGCCACCTCCTTGTGCTCGATCCCCATGACCTCGCCGACGCCCTGGCCGGGGTAGACCGCCTTATCCCCGACCTTGAAGGTCGGGCCGGATGGATTCTGGGATGCCGCCATTCGTGCCTCCGCCCGGCTGCCGGTGTCGCCAGCACCCGGATTTTCGGGCGGGCGGGCGCTGGGCCTGGAGCGCGGACCCTACCACAGCGCTTGAGCCGCGTCAATGACGAATTGGATTGTGGATATTCGGATTATTCATGAGGAGTTCCCGTAGGATAGCGACGGCAGCCGTCGCCTTCGCTGCCGGAGTGGCCATCTCCATCCCCTTGAAACCAGGGACGATGGCATCTGGCCTCGGCCTCGTTCCCGTCGCCGCCTCCCCGTGGCTAGGAACGGCGCTCCCCTTCCTCGGGGCAGGATGGGCCGCTGCGGGGCTTTCTCGTGTGACTCCGGCCACTTCCGGGCCCGGACCGGTGGTCCTCCGGGGCGAGGTCGTCTCCATGCCCCGGCGGCAGGAGGACCGGGTCCGCCTCGTTCTTTCCGACCCGGAACGCGGGCGTACCGAGGTCTCCCTTCCCGACCTGGTCGCTCCCCTCGCACCCGGCGACCGGATCCTCGTCTCGGCAGAGGAACGCCCCGCCCGCGCCGGGCTCAATCCCGGGGCCCGGGACGGGGCGGAGGCCGCGGCGGCGCACGGTCTCTCCGGCCTGGCCTGGACCCGGACGCCGGCCGCCCGCCTCGCCCCGCCCTCCCCGCTCGGCGCCCTCGCCGTGGCGAGGCTCGGCTTCGCCGCGGCGGCCACCGCGTCCCTGCCCCCGGCCGAGGCCGCCCTGGTTCGCGCCATCGGCGCCGGCGACGAGTCGGCGATCGAGCCCGCGACCCGGGAGCGATTCGCGCGGAGCGGACGCGCACGTTCTCTCGGTCTCGGGTCTCCACCTCGCGGTGGTGGCGACCGGCACCTTCCGCCTGCTCCGCGCGCTCGCCCTGCGGGCGCCGGCCATCCCGGCCCGGCGCGACGTCCGGCCCCTCGCCGCCGCGACGACCCTCCCGGTGGTGGCCCTGTACGCGCTCGCCACCGGCGCCACCGTCCCGGTGCTGCGTTCGGCGCTCGCCGCGGGGCTGGCCCTCGCCTCGGTGATGGTGGGCCGCCCGGCGGACGCGGCCGTCGCGCTCGCCGCGGCCGCGCTCCTCCTGCTCGCCGTGGACCCCGGGTCGATCGTGGACGTGTCGTTCCAGCTCAGCTTCGCGTCGGTGGCGGGGCTGGTCGCGCTGGCCCGCCCCCTGCGCGGGGCCGTTCCCTGGAGACCACGCCCCGGGAGCCGGGCCGGGAGGCTCGCCGAGGCCCTGCTGCAGGCGGCCTGCGCCAGCGCCGCCGCGACCCTCGCCACCGCCCCGTTGCTCGCCCTCCACTTCCGGTCGATCTCGGTGGTGGCGGTGATCTCCAACCTGGTGGCACTCCCCCTCGCCTCGGCGCTCACCGTGGCGGCGGCGATCGCCTACCTGTCGAGCGCCGTGGCGCCCGCGCTCGCCCCGCTGCTCCTCGCCCTGTGCCGCCCGCTGGCCGCTCCCTTCCTCGCCGTGAACGACGCCTTCGCCGCGCTTCCGTTCGCGACCATGCCGGTGTCCTCCCCCGGCTGGCCGCTCGTCGCCCTCGCCTACGCCGCGGGCGCGGCGGCGTGGATCGCCCGCGGGCGCCTGCGATTCCTCCTCGCCGCGGCGGCGGGCGCCGCGCTCCTGCTCCCGGCCCCGGCTCGCCAGGTCGCCGCCCGCCACCGCGGCGGCCTGGAGGTGGTCTTCCTCTCGGTGGGCCAGGGGGACTGCACGATCCTCCGCCTCCCCGACGGATCCGCCGTCGTCGTCGACGCCGGCGGCGACCCGGCCGGGCGATGGGACCCCGGCGCACGCGACGTGCTCCCCTTCCTCCGCGACATGGGGGTGACGCGTCTCGCGGCGGCCTTCGTCTCCCACCCGCACCCCGATCACCTCCAGGGCCTTCCGGCGGTCGTGTCCGGGATGGGGGGAGCCCCGGTGTTCGCCTCGCACGACCGGGGAGACGCGGCGGCCCGCGCCGCCTTCGCGCGCCTTCCGCCGGTGACCACGCTCGAGGCCGGCGACGAGCGGGTCCTGGGCGGCGTCCGCTTCCGCGTGCTCGGACCTCCGGCCGGCGACCGGGACCTCGTCGAGAACGACGGCTCCCTCGTGCTCCACGTCTCCTTCGGGGAGACGTCCTTCCTGCTCCCCGGAGACGTGGAGGCCGCGGGCGAGGCGGCGCTGCTCGCGCGGGGAGTGCCCCGCGCCGACGTGGTGAAGGCACCCCATCACGGAAGCCGCACCAGCTCGGGACGGGGGCTCGTCGCCGCCACCCGGCCGCGCTGGGTCGTCTTCCCGGTCGGCGAGGGCAACCGCTACGGATTCCCGCACGCGGAGACCGTCCTGCGCTGGACAGCTTCCGGGGCGGAGCCACTCCGGACCGACGCGGGGCCGCAGCGGTTCCTCTCGGACGGCCACACCGTCCGTCACGTCCCGGCGGCGGGCGCCATCGACGCCTTCTCGCTCCTCCGGGGTCGATAGGGGTCCGCATGGGGGATCGGGGAACGCTCCACAGGCCGGGAGAGCCGCCTCGACCCATCGTCGTCCCCGCGCGCGGGAGCGCGGAGGTGCTCCCGGGCGTGCGGGTCTCGGCGCCGCAGGCGCCCGGGCTCGTCGTCGAGGCGTCGCCGCTCCGCATCCGCGTGGCCGGCCGACGGGTGCGGCGGGGCGAGCGCTTCCTCCTCCGTCCCGGGGAGTCGGCGCGGGTCGGCGACGCCCGCATCGAGGCGTCCGCCGAGGACCGCGGCACCGCCTCGCTCGTCCGCGCCGTCCTGCGGACCGCCCTGCGGGGACTGCCGGTGGAGCGCGGGCCGCACCTCCTGGCGCTGGCCGGCCCGCTCGCCGGGCGAAGGTTCGCGGTCCACGCGGGAATCCTGGGGCGCGGTCCGCGGGCGCGCGTCCGGCTCGACGATCCGAGCGTGTCGCGGGAACACGCGCGCGTCACGCTGCAGGCCGGTCGCGTGCTCGTCGAGGACCTGCGGAGCCGGAACGGCAGCTGGATCGGTCGCCGACGGCTCCGGGCACCGCGGCTGCTCGAGGAAGGACGCGAGCTCCGCGCCGGCGCCACCGTGCTCGCGCTGGCGCTCCATCCGTCCGGCCCGGAGGCGCCGGATCCGTCGACCTCCGCGCGTCCGCCGGGCCGGCCGCCCGTCCGTCGCGTGCGGCACGCGCGCGTCCTGCTGGCGGTGGCCGCCCTCGCGGGCGCGGCGGCCGCCCTCCTCTCCCCGTGAACCGGCTAGAACCGGCCCCCGAGCACCCGGTAGGCCTGCTCCAGCGCGTCGAAGTTCGGCACCAGCATGGCGCCCGCGCGTCGCACCTCGTCCGGCCTGGCCTCCGCCGCCGGCCCGCCCACGAGGATCTCCACGCCGCTCGGGATGCCCTGGGCGACGGCGCGAAGCGCCTCCAGCGACGACGGCCACTGCTCGAGCAGCGTCAGCCCGAGGACCACCGCCCGAGCACCGGTCCGGCGCGTGGCCGCCACCACGTCGGAGGTCGGCAGGTCGGCGCCGAGGTAGATCACGCCGAGCCCCGCCGCGGCCGCCAGCATTGCGGCCGCGGTGACGCCGAGCTCGTGCCGCTCCCCCGGCGGGGTCGCGAAGAGGATCCCGGCACGGCCGTCCCGCGGCGCCTGCAGGCGCATCAGGCTGCCGAGCAGGCTCCGGAGGACACCCGACACCATGTGCTCCTGAGCCACGGTGAAGCGACCCTCCTGCCAGCCCCGCCCCACCTCGCGCATGAAGGGCAGGACGGCGTCGTGCACCATCTCGCGAGACGACAGGACCGCGGCGAGCTTGCCCAGCTTGCGGTCCACGGTCACGAGGTCGTAGCGGTCCACCGCGTCGAGGAGCGCCCGCACGTCCACCGCGTCCAGCCGTCCCTCGCGATCGCGGAGCTCCACGCCGGCCTCGAGCAGCTTGCCCAGCTCCGGCTCCCCCAGGTTCGCGATTCGTCCGATGGCGTGCCCGCGCTCCACCAGGCGCCGGAGCAGCTTCAGCTTCTGGAGGTCGACGTCGTCGTAGAGCCGTCCGCGCTCGTCCCGTCGCGGCTCGACCGCGCCGTACCGCCGCTCCCAGGCCCGCAGCGTGTCGATGGGGATCCCGGTCAGCCGCGCCACCACCCGGATCGGATACCGCCCGGACGGCCTCTGCTCCGCACTCACCATGTCTTCCTCCTCCCTCACCTCCTAGCATTATGAATTTTTGTTGCAAGCGGTTTGTCAGGTACTTATCCATGACATAGACCGTTCACGTCCATCCGGCGGATGAGAGAGGCGAGAAGATGAACAGGATTCACATCCTCGAGCGAACCCAGCTGCTTCCCCGGCCGCGCCCGGAGGTATTCGCCTTCTTCGCCGACGCGCGGAACCTGGAGGCGATCACGCCCGACTTCCTCCGGTTCACCATCCTCCCGCCGGTGCCGGCCTCGCTCGACGCGGGCTCCCGCATCGACTACCGGCTGTCGCTCTTCGGCGTCCCGTTCCACTGGCGAACGCGGATCGCCGCGTGGCAGCCGGGGGTCCGCTTCGTCGACGTGCAGGAGCGGGGGCCGTACGCGCTGTGGCACCACACGCACACGTTCAGCGACGCCGGCGACGGTACGCGGGTCCACGACCGGGTCGAGTACCGCCTGCCGCTGGGCCCGCTCGGCGAGGCGGCGCATCCGCTCATGGTCCGCCGGACCCTGGACCGGATCTTCGACCACCGGCAGCGGCGCATCGCCGCCCTGCTCGCCCCCGATCCCGGCTCGCGCCGGGCCGCCTGAGCCGTGCGTCAGGGACGGAACGGGTTCCGCAGGAGGATCGTCTCCTCCCGGTCGGGCCCGACCGAGACCGCGATCACCGGAACGCCGGTGAGCGTCTCGAGACGCTTCACGTAGCTCCGCGCCGCCGCCGGGAGTGCCTCCCAGGCTCGGATGCCGCGCAGCGGCTCCGACCATCCGGGCAGCGTCTCGTAGACCGCCTCGCAGCGCTCCAGGTCCTCGAGGTCGCCGGGCATCTCGTCGAGCGTCTTCCCGTCGAGCCGGTAGGCGGTCGCGACCTGCAGCTCGGGGAAGCCGGAGAGCACGTCGAGCTTCATGATGGCGAGCCCGCCGAGCCCGTTCACCCGCGCCGCGTAGCGCATGGCCACCGCGTCGAACCAGCCGGTGCGCCGCGGTCTCCCGGTGGTGGCCCCGAACTCCTGGCCGATGCGCCGGAGCTCCTCGCCCACGGCACCCTTCTGCTCGGTGGGGTACGGCCCGCCGCCGACCCGCGTGCTGTAGGCCTTGGCGATGCCGATCACCTCGTCGATGGCGGTGGGGCCCACGCCGGTGCCGGTCGCCGCGTTGGCGGCCACCGTGTTCGAGCTGGTGACGAACGGGTAGGTGCCGTGGTCCACGTCGAGCATGGTGCCCTGGGCGCCCTCGAAGAGCACCGATCGCCCCTTCACGATGAGTCTGTGAAGGACCCGGGAGGCGTCCCGCGCGTAGACCGCGAGGCGCCGGCCGAGCGCGGCGTACTCGGAGGTGATGGCGCCGGCGTCGAGCGTGGTGTCGGCGCCCAGCCGCCGCAGCTCCTCCTGCGCGGCGGGCAGGCGATCCTTCACGCGCCGCTCGAGGCGGGCCGGCTCGAGCAGGTCGCGCACCCGGATGCCGCGGCGGGCCACCTTGTCCTCGTAGGTCGGCCCGATGCCCCGGCCGGTGGTGCCGATCTTCCCCGCCCCCATGGCGGCCTCGCGGGCCAGGTCGATGGCCTTGTGCCAGGGCATGATGACGTGCGCGTCGAGCGAGAGCACGAGCTGGGAGTCGTCGGCGAGGTACCCCTTCTGCTTCAGCCGGTCGATCTCCATCATGAAGACGGTGGGGTCCACGACCACGCCGTTGCCGATGACGCAGGTCTTGCCGCCGTGCAGGACGCCGGCCGGGATGAGGTGCAGGACGGTCTTCTCGCCCCCCACCACCAGCGTATGCCCCGCGTTGTTGCCGCCCTGGTAGCGCGCCACCACGTCGGCGAACTCGGTGAAGCGATCGACGATCTTGCCCTTCCCCTCGTCGCCCCACTGGGCGCCGACGACGACCACGTTCGGCATGTGCGGACTCCTCGCAGCGAGGCGCCGTCCCTTCGGCGCGCGCGATGCGCGACGTTACCAGGGGTGGCGCGCGGGGGCCACCTTCATCGGCGGCGGCGGCGGCGCCCGCCGCGCCGCTCGAGCGCCTGGGTGGCGTACTCGAGGTCGACCGCGAAGCCGATGGCCGGGCCCGGCCGCCCGAACCGCGCCAGGAGCCCGTCGTACCGCCCACCGGAGGCCACGGCGCTGCCGGCCCCGGGTGCGTACCCCGCGAAGGTGATGCCGGTGTAGTAGCCGAGCCCGCGCACCTCGCCGAGGTCGACCTCCACCTCGCGCACGCCCCGCCGGCGCGCCAGCCGGAGGGCGGCCTCCAGCTCGCCGAGCGGGCCCGCCGCCGCCGGCACGCCCCTCGCCACCGCGCGGGCGCGCGTGAGCGCACCCTCCCCGTAGATCGTGGCCAGGGACGGCAGTGCCTCACGCCCCGCCGCGGCCCCGCGGGCCTTCCCGGCCAGCCGCGCCAGCGCGCCCTCGTCCTTCCGGGAGAGCGCCTCCTCGGCCTCCGCCCGCAGCCCG
>JBBIOL010000090.1:0-6440 GCA_037443385.1 Anaeromyxobacteraceae bacterium | reverse complement strand
CGGGCGTGACCGACCTCGAGCACCGCGGCGTCGAGCCCCACCCGGTCGAGCGCCTTGCGCAGCACGGCGAGCGCCTCGGCGTCGGCGGCCGGCCCTCCCGCCCCGAGCAGCTCGACGCCCGCCTGGTAGACCTCGCGGGGCCGCCCGGCCCGCGCCTCGCGGGCGCGCAGGACCGGGCCGTCGTAGCAGAGCCGGGCCGGGTCGGGGAGCGCGTCCGGCCTCGCCGCGTAGAGCCGGACGATCTGCGGCGTGATGTCCGGGCGGATGGCCACCACCTCCCCCGAGCCCGGCTCGACGAACTTGAGGACCTGGGCCAGCGCCGCCGGCGAGAGCCCGCGCTCCACCACCTCGAGGCGCTCCAGGGTGGGGAGCAGCACGCGCCGGTAGCGGAACCCGGCGAAGACCTCGTGCAGGCGCGACGACAGGTCGGCGAGGTGCGCCGAGTGGTCGGGGGTCAGATCGCGGATGCCGAGCGGGAGCGAGAGGTCGAGCATGACCCCGCACTCTACAGCCGGATGCGCCGGACGTCGCGGACGTGCGGCACGCTCCGCAGGGCCTCCAGGACCGCGGTGGCCGGCTCGGAGTCGACGTTGAGCAGCGACATGGCCGCCGCCCCGGACTCGTCGCGCGACAGCGAGATGCGGGCGATGTTCACCCCCGCCGACCCGAGCACGGTGCCGATGTTGCCCACGACGCCCGGCGAGTCGTCGTTCACGCAGACGATGATGTTGCCCTC
Source organism: Anaeromyxobacteraceae bacterium (assembly GCA_037443385.1). Lineage (GTDB taxonomy): Bacteria > Myxococcota > Myxococcia > Myxococcales > Anaeromyxobacteraceae > CAIOAK01. The sequence goes on along the minus strand of JBBIOL010000090.1, from coordinate 5,704 downwards.
CGGGACCGCCTCGACCCGGAACTGGTTCACCCGGACGATGCGTGCGTCCCGGTGGCCGAACACCGTGCCCGCCACGACCGACTCGCCGCCCGCCCCGCCCACCGTCACGGTGACGAGGCTCGCGTAGTCCTGGTGCCCGGCGACCCGCTCCTCCAGCACCGCGATGCCCCGGTCGCGCGCGATCCCGGGAGCACTGACCTCGTTCACCGGCGCGGCCTCCACCGCGGAGAGGAGCCCCTTCAGGACACCGGCGGTGAGCAGCCGCTGCGGGGCCTCCACGACCTCGCCGGCGTAGGCCACGCGAACCTCGCGCACGCGCCCCGGCCCGACCTGCGCCGCCAGCGCCCCGAGCTTCTCGCAGAGCCGGAGGTACGGGCCGAAGCGCTCGCGTGCCTCCCGCGACATGGACGGCACGTTGATGGCGTTGCGGACCTCGCCCCGGGTCAGGAACGCGGCCAGCTGCTCCGCGATGCCCACCGCCACCGCCGCCTGCGCCTCCTCGGTGGAGGCCCCCAGGTGCGGCGTGCAGATGAAGCCGTCGAGGCGCAGCAGCGGGTTCTCGGGCGAGACCGGCTCCTGGTCGAACACGTCGAAGGCCGCGCCGCCGACCTGCCCGGAGGCCAGCGCGGCCGCCAGGGCCGCCTCGTCCACCAGGCCTCCGCGGGCGCAGTTGACGAGGAGGACCCCCTTCTTCATGCGGGCCAGCGTCGCGGCGTTCACGAGGTGCCGGGTCTGGTCGGTGAGCGGCACGTGCAGGGAGATCACGTCGGCGCGCGCCCAGAGCTCCTCGAGGGTGACGAGCTCCACCCCCAGCTGGCCGGCGGTCTCCGCCGAGATGAACGGGTCGTAGGCGACGGCGTTCATCTTCATCGACCGGGCCCGGTCCACCACCACCGACCCGATGTTGCCGATGCCGACCACGCCGAGGGTCTTCCCGGCCAGCTCGTGCCCCTGGAACCGCTTCTTCTCCCACTTGCCGGCCCGCATCGACGCGGTCGCCTGCGGGATGTGGCGGGAGAGCGCGAGCATCATCCCGACCGCGAGCTCCGCGACGGTGACCGAGGACCCCCCGGGCGAGTTCATCACCACCACGCCCCGACGGGTGGCCGCCTCCAGGTCGACGTTGTCGATGCCGACCCCGGCCCGGCCCACCACGCGCAGGCGGGTCGCCCGCTCGAGGACGCGCTCGGTCACCTTGGTGGCGCTGCGGACCGCGATGGCGTCGTAGTCGCCGATGACCCGCTCGAGCTCGTCCGGCTTCATGCCGACCCGGACGTCGACCTCGAGACCGGCCAGTCGCAGGACCTCCACCCCTTCTTGGGAAAGATCGTCGGCGACGAGGACGCGATGGGACATGGGCTCTCCGGTGCGGGTGGGTTGGACCCCCGGAGTTAACGGCGGCGACGCAGGGCGTCAACGCGGGGAGGAAGCCACTCCCGGGCGCAGCACCGCGCCGAGCGCGGCGGCCACCACCTGCTCCTTCATGCGCTCCAGCTCCTCCTCGGTCGGAAGCGGGGAGGTGAGCAGCCCCGTGACCATGCCGGCGAGGTTCATGTCGAGGACGCCGAGCACGCTCGCGGCCCCGACCAGCGAGGCGACGTCGTCGCGGAACTCCCCTTCCCGCTGGCCGCGCTCGATCATCTCGGCGACGAGCCGGATCGCGGTCTCGAAGGTCTGTCGCGTGCTCCCGGCCCGAAGCACGTCCGGCGTGCGCGGCACCTCGAGGATGAGCACCCGCACGGCGGCGGGCGCGGTCCGGAACACGTCGATGGCGAAGCGGATGACGGACGCCACCTGCTCGGCCGCGGTGCCCGGCCCCTCCGAGATGGCGCGGATGGCGCCGATGAAGATCCGCCACTGCTCGTCGAACACGCTCTCGAGCAGCTCGTCCTTGTTCCGGAAGTAGTGGTAGACGAGGCCGTAGGCGACCCCCGCCTCGCCTGCGACGTCGGCGATGCGGCAGCCGTGATAGCCCCGCTCGGCGAACACCTTGAGGGCCGCGTGGAGGATCGCGCGCCGCTTCTCCGGCTCCCCTTCGGGATCCGGCGCCGGCACGGCCTCTTCCGTGGTCTTTCGCTGGCGCGCCACCGTTGACTCCCGAGTCAACCGCAGGCTACGCGCCCTCCACCGGACAGTCAAACGGGCGCCGTCCGCCCGGCACGGCCCGGACGGGTCAGGGGACGAGGGTGAGGCCGGTGACGGCGGAGAGGTCGAGACCGGCGGTCACCCCGTAGTACCCGCACTGCGAGACCTGCACCTTCACGATCCCCTTCCAGCAGTTGCACGGGGAGTTCCACGAGGCCGAGACGACGTTCTGCTGCATCGCCGGTCCCACCGGGACGGCGGCCCCGCCCCCGCACGGGGTCGCGTAGACCGTGCGCACCGAGAAGAGCGTGTCCCACTGGACGTCCAGACCGCCCGCCACGTGCACCTTGAGCCCCGCCGTGCCCTGCCCGAAGGTCTGGAAAGGGACGGCGCGCGGGTCGAAGAGCGGGTCGAGACCGGCCTTCAGCGCGGCCGACGGGGACGACGAGAGCGCGAGGAAGCCGAGCGTGAGCCGGTCCCCGCGGGCGTCGCGGGCGGCCAGGTCGAACCGGAACTCGGTGAAGTGGTCGAGGAAGCCCGGATCGAGCGAGCCCCAGGAGCCCTCGGCCGGGGCCGCGCCGAAGGCCAGGAACCGGGTGAGGAGCACGCCCTCCACCGGGCCCCAGGCAGCGCCGGCGCGGACGAAGGTCTCCCCGAGCCTGCCGCCGGCCAGGTCGAGGTCCAGGCCGAGGTCGAGGTCGAGCCGGATCGCGCCGGGAGCGTCCTTGCCCGGGGCGACGAGCCGGTTGCGGACCGAGAGTCGCATCTGGTCGAACCCGCCCGGGATCGTGGACGACAGCGTGCGCAGCGGGAGGCAGGCGCCGGTCACGCCCGGTGGGGGCGCGAGGCACGGCGCGCCCGGCAGGACCGGTGCCGCGTCGCGCTCGTCGTAGGCGTAGGCCGGGAGCGGCGTGCCCCCGATCCCGGACGAGAGGCGCCACTCCACGCGGGGCTCGATGACGTGGCGGAGCGCGTCCGGGCCGGTGCCGAACGTGCGCGCGATGCGGGTGGAGAGCACCGCCCCCCCGCTCACCCATCCGCTCGCCAGCGCCGGCTGGGCGTCGCCGCCGAACAGGTAGGCGGCGCCGTTCCCCGCCACCCAGGGCTCGAGCAGGAGGAGCCCGCCCAGATCGACGGGCGCCCGCAGCTCGGCGCGCGCCCAGGCCCGGGAGGCCGACAGGCGCTGCCCGGCGACCCAGGTGTCGCCCGGCGGGGGCGCCGGCCCGAGCCACCCCCGCTCGCCGGGGCCGAGCCCGTTCACGCTCTGGTCGGTGATCCCGGCGATGGGCGCGTAGCGGGCGAGACCGGCCTGCGCGGAGACCGTGAGCGGACCGACGACGGGTACCGGCAGCAGGGTGGCCGACAGGGCCGGGAGCCGGTGGAAGGACGGCACGCTGCCGCCGAGGAAGCCGAAGGGCACGAGCGGGACCGGGACCTGGCCCGGGGGGCTCGCCTGTCCGAGCGTCCCGATCTGCTCGGCGTAGGTGAGGTCGCCCTCGACGAGGAGGTGCGGGAAGGCCATCCCGGCCGCCAGGGCCGAGCGGAAGTACGGCGCATCCCGCTGGAGGACGTCCCCCACGAAGTCCTGCGTCCAGGCCGCGTCGCCCACCAGGAAGGCCTCGGCGTTCACGAAGCTCGTCGCCGAGGGATGCGCCTCGCTGCGCAGCGCGATCCCGGTCCGCAGCCCGCTCTCCGGCTTCCACCGGTACGGGAGCGTATCGTGCTGGAGCAGGAGCTTCGCCTCCCCGTGCACGCCGTCGAGCGGGGCCCAGCGGAACTCGAGCGATCCCCCCACGCCGCGCACCCCCGGGTCCTGCCCCTCGGCGATCCGCCCGTCCACCGTCGACGAGGAGGGGCCGAACGCATAACCGGCGGTGAAGGTGAGGTCGTAGGAGCCCCCGAGCGTCAGGAAGAAGGGCTCGGCGAGCCACCACCCGGTCCGCGAGCCCACGTCGACGATGGGGAAGAGGAAGCCGGTCTGCCGGCCGGAGAGCGGCACCCGGAGCCACGGCAACGGGAGCACCGGGATGGGCTCGTCGATGAAGAGGAAGCGGGGCGTCACGTAGACCACGGGCCAGGTGAGATCGGCCGAGCGGCCCGGCTCGATCTCGGCGCGGGAGGCCCGGATCTCCCAGGAAGGGGCCCCGCCGCAGCAGTCGCACAGCGTGAGCCGCACGTCCTCGGCCACGTAGCGCCCGGTGGCGTCTCCCGACGGGAGCGCACCCCCGGCGCGACCGGCGTGCACCGAGAGTCGATTGCGCCCGTCCGCCCCGGCCTCGGCGATCGTCGCGTGGCGCGACAGGTCGAGCGGCGCGTCCTTGTAGAAGGCCACCACCTCCCGGGCCTCCCAGTCGCCGTCCAGGACGGCGTGCACCCCGTCCGCCGCGACAACGCGTCCCGGCGCGGTGAGCAGCACGTCTCCGGTGGCGTCGACCGCCCCGGCTCCCGGGTCGTAGGTGGCCGAGCGGGCCCGGACCAGCACCGTCCCGCGACGGAGCTTCACCCCGTCCTCGAGCAGGTACCGGTCGCGCGCGCCGTCCCAGGTGATGCGCCCGGCCTCGACCTCGACCGGTCCGCCCGGCCCCGGGAGCGCCGACGGCGCGGCGCGCCCCGGCCCGGGGACGACGAGCAGGAGGACGGCGAGGAGCGTGGACGGCCGCCGCACCCGCTACTTGCCCGGCACCGCCGGCGCCGTGGGTGCCGGCTTCCGCGCCGGCGCGTCGAAGTCGAGGGAGAGCGTGCTCCCCTCGATGCGCTGCTGCCAAGCCACCTGCTCGCGAAGCTGGATCTCGAGGACGTAGCCCCGACCCTGGCGCATCGGGGTGACCTTCGCGACGGACGACGGGAAGAACGAGGTGTCGAGGGGCTTCAGGTCGTTGCGCTGCGCCACGCGAGCGTCCGGAAGCTCGACCCGCACGAGCCGCTCCCGGGGCTCGGAGACGCTGAAGCGCGGCGTGGTCTTCAGGCGGACGAAGACGCGGGAACCGGTGGCCGTCTGCCGAAACCCGACGAACTCGACCACGTTGGGGCGGGCGGGCTCCGGCCTCGGCTTCGCGGCGGCTGCGGCCCTGGCATCGGCTGCGGCCCGCGCGTCCGCGGCGACCTTCGCTTCCGCGGCAGCCTTCGCGTCCGCGGCGGCCCTGGCTTCCGCAGCCGCCTTCGCCTCGGCGGCGGCCTTCCTGTCCGCCGCGACCCGGGCCTCCGCCGCGAGCTGGGCCTCGATGGCTGCGCGCGCGTCGGCCGCGGCCTTGGCCTCGGAAGCGGCCCGTGCGTCGGCGATCGCCTTCGCCTCTGCCGCTGCCTTCGCGTCGGCGGCGGCCCGTGCATCCGCCTGGGCCCGGGCGTCCGCGGCAGCCTTCGCGTCGGCGGCCAGCTTGGCGTCGGCGGCCGCTCTCGAATCCGCCACGGCCTTCGCTTCGGCCGCGGCCCTGGCTTCCGCAGCCGCCTTCGCTTCCGCAGCTGCCTTCATCTCCGCGGCGGCTCGCGCTTCCGCTGCGGCCTGCGCGTCCGCGGCCAGCTTCGCATCCGCCACGGCCTTCGCCTCCGCCACGGCCTTGGCCTCCGCCGCGGCCCTGGCCTCCGCGGCAGCCTTGGCCTCCGCGGCGGTCCTGGCCTCCGC
>JBBIOL010000089.1:0-14162 GCA_037443385.1 Anaeromyxobacteraceae bacterium | reverse complement strand
TCGACGCATGGCCCGGGCCACGACCCCGCGCCGGGAGCCGTCCTGCCCGCCCACGCGGGGTCCCCGCCCGCACCGCCTAGAACGTCGCGACCGTCGTCCCGGCGAACTTCACCGAGAAGGTGAGCGACCCGTGAACGGCGGCGGCGGTCGCCTCGCCGATCACGAGCGCCCCGAGCCCGCCTCCGTGGGTCGAGTCGTAGATGTCACCGCCGTCCTCGGCCCAGAACACCGTCCCCGGCGCAGCGTCCGCAGACGTGTACGTGCCGACGCCGGGCGCGGAAGCGTCCACGAAGTTCAGGGTGCCTCCCGCGAAGCGATGGGTGCCGCCGAGGGTGGTCGAGGTCAGCGTGAGCTGCGACGACGCCGGAGCCTCGAAGGCCACGAACTCGACCCGACCCGTCTCGGTCACCCCGTTCTTCACGACCGTCGCCGGCCCGGCGTAGTGGAACCGGACTTCGGGGGTCGGCGGAGGAGGTCCACCGCCGAGGGGACCTCCGGGCGCGGCCGGCTCCGAGGCTCCGCCGCACCCCACGAGCGCCAGGCTCACGAGGATCTCCTTGACTGGGACGGTTCGCATGGTCACTCCCATCCCGGCGGGCAGTGCCCGCCGACGCCCTCCCGGGCGTGTACCCTGCGCGGCCGCGTCGCCCACCACAAGCCCCGCCGGGGGCTCATTTGGGTGCACTCGGAGTAACAATTCGCTCCTCCGGACGAGGCCGGACCGCCCCTCATCGCACGACGACGGTCGCCACGGCGCTCACGCCGCCCGAGGCGACCACGTGCCACGTGCCCGCCCCGGCCGGCGCGCGGTAGGCCCCGGCCGAGGAGATGCTCCCCCCGGCCAGGCCCTCCAGGACCGACCAGGCGGCCGGGCCGCTCGACGTGAAGAGGACCGTCCCCCCCGGAGTGACCTCCACCGCGGCGGGATTCACGGTGAGCGACGGCCCCTCGGGAGGTGGCGGCGGCGCCAGGACGGTGACGACCGCGCCCGGGCTGGCTCCGGCCGGGTTCGAGGCCCGCACCCGGTAGAAGTAGAGCTCGTTCGCGGCGAGGCCGGCGTCGAAGAGGGCGAGCTGCGCGCCGGGCAGCACGGCGAGCGGGAGGAAGGCCGGCTCGAAGGCCGCCCGCCGCTCCACGGTGTACCCGCTCGCACGCCCCGCGAGCCCCCAGCTCACCACCGCGCCGCCCCCCGAGAGGCCGCGGACCCGGACGTCGGGCGGATCGGCCGGTGGCCCGGCCGGGGCCGACACCACGAGTGCGGCGGTGGCGCGGCTCTCTCCGCCGGCGTTCGTGGCCACGATCGCGTAGGCCTGCGTCGCCGGAGGGACGACGAGCAGGCTCGTGGCCTGGAGGGGAACCGGGTTGCCCCCGACCTGGATCGCGTCCGCGCCGGTCACCTCCCAGGAGAGGACCGAGCCTCCCCCGGGGGCGACCTCGGCCGGCGTGGCCGTGAAGGCGATGATCGCCGGCGGGGCGGGAGGACCGGGCTGCGCGCCGCCTCCACCGCATCCCGCGGCGAGCAGGATCGCGGTCAGGAGCACCAGGGTCGAGGGGCGTAGGGACCTGCTCGGACCGGGATCCATGCGTCCCATCGTAACGTCGGGTTCGCCTTCGCGGCAGCCCTTTGCTACCGTTCGCGGCCGGTGACCTCCGGCGACGCGACACCCCGACCACGCAGCCCGGCAGCGCTCGTCCTGGCGCTCGCCCTGCTCGCCAGCCCGGCCTGCAAGACCTCCGCCCCGTACACCATCCCCTCGGCCGCCATCAACACGGCGCTCGCGGTGGGCGCCTCGGCGGTGCAGCGCTCGGCCGGTGGCTGCTACGCCCAGTGCGTCGGCGGGACCATCTGCAACGCGGCCACCGGGTTCTGCGAGCGGCCGGGGCTCGTGTGCCTGGGGACCGAGTCCGACCCGCCGGCGTGCCTCGCACGGACGGGCACCACCATGGGGACGTCCACGGCCGCGCCAGGCGGCGGCGATCCCACGCAGTTGCCGCTCGGGATCTCGCCGGCCACCGGATCGGTCCCGCCCCCGCCGGGCAGCCGTCCCTGATCCGGCGCCGCCGGCCTGCGGCGAAGGACCCGGCTCCGGGCTAGGATGGCCGCCGGAGGAGAACGCGTGACCCTGCCCTCGAATCGCCAGTGGCTTCTCGCCCGCCGCCCGGACGGCCTCGTCACCGAGGAGGACTTCCGGCTGGTCGAGTCACCCGCCCCCGTTCCCGCCGACGGCGAGGTGCTGGTGCGGAACCAGTACCTCTCCGTGGACCCGACCCAGCGCGGATGGATGGCCGGCGACACCTATCTCCCGGCCGTGAAGATCGGCGACGTGATGCGCTCCTTCGCGGTGGGCGAGGTCGTCGAGTCCCGCCACCCGGGCTTCCGTCCGGGCCAGGTGGTCCAGGGGCTGTTCGGCTGGCAGGAGCTCGCGATCGCCCGACCCGGGTCCTCCTCGTCGCCCACCCCGGTCCCCGCCGGCATCCCGGTCGAGACCGCCATGAGCGCCCTCGGGCTCACCGGGCTCACCGCCTACTTCGGCCTCCTCGAGGTGGGCCGCCCGAAGGCCGGCGAGACCGTGGTCGTCTCCGGTGCCGCGGGTGCCACCGGCTCGGTGGCGGCCCAGATCGCCCGGATCCACGGGTGCCGCGTCGTCGGCATCGCCGGGGGGCCGGAGAAGTGCGCCTACCTCGTGGGCGAACTGGGCCTGGACGGGGCGATCGACCACCGCGCCGGCGGCATCGGCAAGCGCCTGCGGGAGCTGTGCCCGAAGGGCGTCGACGTCTTCTTCGACAACGTCGGCGGCGAGGCGCTCGACGCCGTGCTCGCCTCGCTCGCGATGCGCGGACGCATCGTCCTCTGCGGGGGGATCGCCCACTACAACGACACCCGCCCCTCGCCCGGTCCGTCGAACTACCTGAACCTGGTGGTGAAGCGCGGGCGCATGGAGGGCTTCCTGGTCCTCGACTACCTCTCCCGGGCCGGGGAGGCGGTCTCCGCGCTCTCCGGCTGGCTGCGGGAGGGCCGGCTCAAGGACCGGGTGGACGTCGTGGAGGGCATCGACAAGGCCCCCGCCGCACTGCTTCGGGTCTTCGCCGGGCGGAACCAGGGGAAGCAGCTCGTCCGGCTGGGCCGGAACGACCGGTGAACGGGTCCATCCGCGTCGTCGTCGCGCCCGACTCCTTCAAGGGGAGCCTGTCCGCCGTCGAGGCGGCGCTGGCGATGGAGCGCGGCGTCCTCGCCGCCTGGCCGGATGCCGCCGTCGAGAAGCTCCCCATCGCCGACGGCGGCGAGGGAACGGTGGAGGCCATGGTGCTCGCCACCGGCGGGTGCTTCCGGACCAGCACCGTCCGCGGCCCCCTCGGGGAGCCGGTCGTGGCCCGATGGGGCGTGCTCGGCGACGGGCGCACGGCGGTGCTGGAGATGGCCGCGTCGTCCGGGTTGCCGCTCGTCCCCGAGCACCGGCGCGATCCCCGCGTCACCTCGACCTTCGGCACCGGCGAGGTCCTGCGCGCGGCGATGGACGCGGGCCACCGGAGCATCGTGCTCGGGATCGGCGGCAGCGCGACCAACGACGGGGGCACCGGGCTCGCACGTGCCCTGGGCATCCGCTTCCTGGACGAGCGCGGCCTGGACCTCCCGGAGGGGGGGGCCGCGCTCGCCCGCCTGGCCCGCGTCGACCTCGCCGGAGCCGATCCCCGCCTCGCCGGGCTCGGGATCCGCGTGGCCTGCGACGTCGACAACCCGCTCACCGGCCCGCGCGGGGCCTCGGCCGTCTACGGGCCGCAGAAGGGCGCCACGCCGTCCATGGTCGCGGACCTGGACTCCGCGCTCGAGCGCTTCGCCCGGCTCGCCCGGCAGGCCACGGGCCGGGACGTGGCGAACCGCCCCGGCGCGGGTGCGGCGGGCGGCCTGGGCGCCGGGCTGCTCTTCTTCACCGGTGCCCGGCTCGTTCCCGGGGTCGAGCTGGTCCTCGACGCCGCCGGATTCGACGCGCGGGTCCGCGGCGCAGGGCTGGTCCTCACCGGCGAGGGTCGCACCGACCACCAGACCGCCATGGGCAAGGCCCCGGTCGGCGTGGCACGAGCGGCCGGTCGGCACGGCGTTCCGGTGGACCTCGTCTCGGGGAGCCTGGGCCCGGGAGCAGAGGTCGTGCTGGCCCACGGGATCCGCAGGGTCCGCGCCGCCGCGCCCCCCGGCATGCCGGTCGCCGAGGCCATGGCCCGCGCGGCCGAGCTTCTCGAGGCGGCGGTGCGCCGCACCCTCCTCGAGTGACCCGGGGAAGTCGGGTACACGGCTCCAAGTCATCGTCATTCCAGATCTTTTACAGGACGTAAAAGATTGATTCCAGAGTCGACCAGCCGTACCATCCGCCCGACTTCTCCCCAACCCATTCCACCCGAGGTGCGGCATGAAGGCCCCGCGCAAGGACACGCCCCGCAAGAGCATCTTCGACGAGTCGATGGAGGCGTTCTACCGCGCCGCCGAGCTCATCCACCTGAACCCGCGCGTGCGCCTCGAGCTCGAGGAGCCGGATTTCGAGCACATCTTCTACATCACCATCGAGACCCGCGACCGGCTGGTGCCGCTCTCGAAGGAGGAGGAGGGGCACTTCAAGGACCTGCCGGCCTCCTCGGTGAAGGCGGGCGAGGCGCTCGAGCCGCTCGCCAACGGCCAGTTCGTGCTCCACCGGCGCGCGCTCCTCAAGGCCGACATCACGCTCCGTGAAGGGGTCCTGCGCATCCCCAAGCGCGGGCTGTTCCGCATCGAGAAGGGCGGCCCCAAGAAGTTCAAGGCCTACCGCATCCAGTACAACCAGGTCCGCGGCCCCTACAAGGGCGGCGTCCGCTACCACAAGGACGTCTCGCTCGACCTCTTCAAGGCGCTGGCCGCCGACATGACCTGGAAGACCGCCATCGCCGACATCCCCTTCGGCGGCGCCAAGGGCGGCGTGCGCATCGACCCGTCGGCCTACTCGAAGGAGGAGATGGAGCACGTCACGCTGCGCTTCATCTACAAGCTGAAGAACCTCATCGGGCCCTACGTGGACATCCCCGCCCCGGACGTCAACACCAACCCCGAGATCATGGCCATGATGATGCGCCAGTTCACCGACGGCGCGTCCACGCCCCACGCCATGCGCGGGGTGGTCACCGGGAAGGACGTCCGCATCGGCGGCTCGGAGGGGCGCGCCAAGGCCACCGGCCAGGGCACGGTCTACTGCCTCGAGGAGTGGGCGCGCTGGCGCGGCGAGAGCCTGGCCGGCAAGCGGGTCATCGTGCAGGGCTTCGGCAACGTGGGCACCGCCTCCGCCGAGATCCTCCATGCCATGGGTGCGAAGATCGTCGGCGTCCAGGACGCCTACGGGACCATCGTGAACGAGAAGGGTCTCGACGTACCGGCGCTCCTCGCCCACTGCGCCGAGCCGGAGAACCTGCGCCGCTCGGTCGAGGGCTTCACCGGCGGCAGCAAGCTCGCCCGGGAGCAGTTCTGGAAGCTCGACGCCGAGATCGCCATCCCGGCCGCCCTGGGCGGGACCATCACCGGCGACGTGGCGGAGGGGCTCAAGGTGCAGGTGGTGGCCGAGGCCGCCAACGGCCCCACCACGCCGGACGGCGACCGGGTGCTGCGCGACCGGAAGATCGACCTCATCCCCGACATCATCTGCAACGCCGGCGGCGTCACCGTGTCGTACTACGAGTGGCTGCAGAACCTCCGCATGGAGCACTGGAGCGAGGCCGAGGTGAACAACCGGCTGGAGCGCGCCATCAAGGCCAACTACGGCATCATCCACGACATCGCCAACGACAGCCCGCAGAAGACGCCGCTCTACGACTCCCGCCGCTTCGTGGTGGGCAAGAAGATCGACCCGCGCACGGCCGCCATGGCGCTCGCGCTCCGCCGCATCGAGAACCACTACCTGCTCGAGGGCTTCTCCCAGTAGGCCGCCCCCGCGCCGCGCGTCAGGCGTCGTCCCCGCAGACCACCGGCAGGAACTCGTCCCGCCGGTCGGCGAGCAGGCGCGCCTGGCGCGGCAGCGCGAGCCGCAACACCCCGAGCCCTGCCACCCCGAGGACGGCCCATCCGCCGACGAGGACCGCCGGGGAGTCGGCCCGCATCGCCAGCAGCGCCGGCAGGGCGAAGACGCCCGTCACCGCCGAGACGATCCCCATGCCCAGGAGCCCCGACAGCGTCGAGAGGGCCGAGTTCCGCTGGATGGCGAAGGACGCCGCCTTCGGCCGCAGGATCGACACCACGTTCCCGGCGGCGAGGAGCCACGGGGCCGTGGCCGCGTGGAGCAGGAGCGCCGCGGCGAAGGCCCAGGCCGGAGCCCGCCCCCGGCCGATGGCGGCGAGGACGGCGGCGGAGGCGACGAAGAGGAGAAGGCTGAAGGCGTAGAGGACGCCGGCCTTCGCCCGCAGGACCGCCGCCAGGTCGAGCGGAGCGAGGAAGAGCGCCCGGGCCCCTCCCCGCTCCCAGCCGAAGGCGTTCAGCCAGAACGCCTGGACGAGGAGGTGCGCGTAGAGCGCGGCCCCGAGGAGCGGCAGCGCCCGGATCACGTCGCCGGCCTCCGCCGGGATGCGCGGCTCCACGCGCAGCCCGACGAAGGCCATGATGGCCGGCGCCAGGAGGAGGTCGACGCGGGCGAGCGGCTGACGGAGGAGGTAGCGGACCTCCTTCTCCCGGAGCGCCGACGGGACGCCCCGGCCCCATCCCCGACCCGGCGCCGCGTCCGCCACCCCGGCCCGCGAGCTGGCACGCTCGCCGGTGGACCCGCTTCCGCGGGCCAGGCCGAGCGCGATCCGGAAGGAGATCCACCCGGTCGCCGCCGTGGCCAGGACCAGGAGCAGGAGCCAGGGAAGGCTCGCGAGCGCGCGCCCGGCGAAGAGTTCCCGCGCCGCGGCCGCAGGCAGCGCCGCCGGCCAGGCGAGCCACTGCACCACCCGCAGCGTCGGGAACAGGTCCCGCGCCGACCGGAACGGCTGCTCGGCCGAGGCGACGAGCAGCCCGAGGATGCCCACCGACGTCGCCACCGAGAGCAGCATGGCCCACTCGCGGAGCCGCCGCGTGGAGAGCACCGCCGCGAGCACCTCCTGGACCAGCGCCACGAAGACCACGGTGGCCACCGCGAAGCAGAGGAGCACGAGCGCCAGCATGAGGAGCCACGGGCCGGGACGCGCCAGCGCCGCCCCCACGAGGACGCCCGTCAGCATGGCCCCCCAGGCCACGCCCATGGGGTCCCCGAGGATCCCGGTGGCGACCCCCATCGCGTACGACCGGGACGGCCGGATCGGGTAGAGCAGGAATCGTCGCAGGTCGAGCCCCTCCCGGTCGTTCAAGGTGAGGCTCACCGCGGTCCAGGTCTGCCACAGACCGAAGAAGATGGCCGACGCACCGACATCGGTCCGCAGCCCTCCCCCGGCGCGGACGGACTGGTAGGCGCCGAAGCCGATGGCCACGGCGAAGCCCAGCCCCACCGGGACCGCGATGGCGAGGAGCACGACGGTGGCGACGCCCTCGGCGATCCCGCCCCGCGCGGTGAACCGGCGCCAGAGGAGCCTCGCCCGCAACTCCGCCAGCGCCCGCAGCTGGGCGATCACGTGCGGGGATCCCCCGCGCCCAGCCAGGAGAGCCCGGCACCCCCGGCGGGCCGCTCGTCCCCGACCATGCGGATGAAGGTCTCCTCGAGGGAGCCCGAGGCCCGCACCGCGTCGAGCGTCCCCTGGGCCACGAGCCGCCCGCGGTGGATGATCCCGACGTGGGTCACGAGCCGCTCGACCACCTCCAGCACGTGGCTCGTCAGGAAGATGGTGAGCGCACGGCGCCCGACCAGCTCCTGGAGCATGCGCCGGATGCCGGACACGGCCACCGCGTCGATCCCCTCGAACGGCTCGTCGAGGAAGAGCAGCTCCGGGCCGTGGATCAGGGCGCAGGCCAGCGCGAGCTTCTTCTTCATGCCGTGGCTGTAGTCCTGGACGAGCTTGCCGCCCTCGGCGGAGAGCTCCATCGCCTCGAGCAGCTCCCCGGCGCGGCGGGCCGAGAGCGCCCGGTCGAGCCCGTAGAGCTGTCCCTGGATGCGGAGCATCTCCGACCCCGACAGCCGCTCGAAGAGCGCCAGCCCGTCCGGCACGACGCCGATCCGGCCCTTCACGGAGAGTCCGTCCCGGGAGAGGTCGGCCCCGAGCACCCGGGCCTCCCCGCCGCTCGGGCGAAGGAGCCCGGTGAGCATCTTCATGGTGGTGCTCTTGCCGGCCCCGTTCGGTCCGAGGAACCCGTAGAAGGCGCCCCGGGGAACCGCGAGGTCGAGCGACTGCACCGCGGGCCTGCCCTCGAAGAGGCGCGTCAGGCCCCGGGTCTCGACGGCGAGCGGCTCGCTCAAGCCGTTCCCCTCCCGGGTCCACCGCCCATCACGGCGAAGTCGTCGGTGCGCGGCAGGGACTGCCAGATCGCCGTGAGCTCCGGCGGTGGGGCGACGCGTCGCCGCTCCGCCAGGTCGAACCAGAGGACGACGCTCTCCACGGTGGCGCACGGCTCGCCGTCCCCGTCGCGGAGGAAGCGGCTCCGCAGCTTCATGGTGCGGAGATCCGCGGACGAGCCGGCGAGCCACAGATCCACGCGGAAGGGCTCGAGGAGCCGGAGCTCCCGCCGGTAGGTGATCCGGTCCTCCACGACGACCGGCCCGATGCGCCGCCGCTCGAACTCGGCCATGGTCCACCCCCGGGAGTCCAGGAAGCGCATGCGCGTCTCCTCGGCGCAGCCCAGGAAGGCGGCGTTCCGCATGTGCTGGTTCCAGTCCATGTCGGCCCAGCGGGCCCGGTATTCCGCGACGTACGGTTCGGCCATCCGGATCGGATAACACGGTTGGGCCGCGCTGGCTCCCGGCGGGGCCGGGGTCAGTGGAGCGCGCGCTGCGCCTCGCCGCGGGCCTCGAAGTACAGGAAGCGCACGCCCATGCCGTGGACGGCGGCGGGGGCGTCGTGACCCGGGCGCCGCCCGACCAGGTGGCAGACGTACCGGACCTCGCCCACCGCGGTCATGTCGCCCGCCTCGGAGGGGAAGGCCACCCGGACCTGCGTGCCGATGGGGTGCGGGGTCGCGGTCTCGACGAACATCCCGCCCTCGGAGATGTTGCGGGCGATGCCCATCCCGCACCCGTGCTCCCCCTCGAGCCAGACCGGGAAGACCTTGTCGAGGCGGGAACCGGTCCGCCGGTCGGACGCCGGCGACCGCGCAGGATCCTCCGCCTCCGCCCCCTCGACCGTTCGCCGGAACCAGGACATGCGGTGAAGCCTCCGCCGGAGACGCTACGGCGGAGGCTTCATGTCGTCAAACTTCCGACCTTTGCCTACATCCCCAGAAGGGTCACTTCTTGTCCTTCTCGGCCGCCTCCGGCTCGGGGATGCGCACCGGCAGGTACGTGGACTGGTTCCCGCGCTTCACCCGGAGGAGGACCACGTCGCCGGGCTGCGCCTTCGCGACCGCGGCGCTGACCTGCTCGGGCTTCGAGACCGCGTCCTGGGCGACCTCCAGGATGACGTCACCGCGCTGGAGGCCGGCCCGGGCCGCCGCGCCGTCGGGGCTCACCTCGGCCACCAGCACGCCGGCGTCGCCCTCCAGCTTCATCTGGCGGCGCATGTCGGGGGAGAGGACCTGGAGCCGGACGCCCAGCTTGGCACCCTTGGCGCTCGTGGCGGCGTCGGCGCCCGGCTCGCCCTCCTCGCCCGCGCCCTCGCCCCGGGCCAGCGCCTCCTCGTCCGGACGCGTACCCACGGTGACGGTGACGTCGGTCTTCTTCCCCTTGCGGAGGATGCTCAGGTTGGCCTTGCCGCCCGGGGTGATGGCGGCCACGCTCCGGGTGAGCTGGCCACGGTCCTCGACCGCCTTGCCGTTCACCGCGGTCACGACGTCGCCCGCCTTGACGCCCGCCTTGGCGGCCGGGGCGTTCGGGACCACGTCCTGGACCACCGCGCCGTGGGTCCCCTCGGGCAGCCCGAAGCCGCGCGCCAGCTCGGGGGTCAGGTCACCCACGGTGACGCCGAGGTAGCCGCGCGCGATCTTGTTGCCCTTCTCGAGTTGCGGCAGGAGCTGCTTCGCCAGGCTGATGGGCACCGCGAAGCCGATGCCCTGGCCGATCTGCGGCGAGACGATGGCGGTGTTGATGCCCACCACCTCGCCCCGCATGTTGAAGAGGGGTCCGCCGGAGTTGCCCGGGTTGATGGCCGCGTCGGTCTGGATGAAGTCGTCGAACGGGCCGTTCTGCAGCGAGCGGGCCTTGGCGGAGACCATGCCGAAGCTCGCCGAGCCGGAGAGCCCGAAGGGGTTCCCCAGGGCGAGGACGAAGTCGCCCTGCTCGAGCGCGTCGGAGTCGCCGAGGGCCACCGTGGGGAGGTCGTGCGGGGCCTTCTCGAGCCGGATCAGGGCCACGTCGGTGGGCGGGTCCTTGCCCACCACCTTCGCCACGAACTCGCGGCCGTCGGAGAGCTTCACCTTGATCTCGGTGGCGTCGCCGACGACGTGGTTGTTGGTGAGGATGTAGCCGTCCTTGTTCACGATGAAGCCCGAGCCGAGGCTGTTCGAGCGGAAGTCGGGCATCTCGCGCGGTTGGCCGAAGAACCGCTCGAAGTACTCGTCCGTCGGCCCGCCGGGCCCCTGGCCCTGCGGACCGCGATAGCCGGGCACGCGCGGGTGACCCTTCGTCACCGTGGTGGTGGAGATGTTCACCACGGCCGGCTTGAGCTGCTTGATGAGCGGCGCGAGCGAGGTGACCGGGGCCGCCGGAACGGGCGCCGCAGCCGCCGGGCTCGCCGCGGGCAGCTCGCGCCAGAGGTTTTCCGACACGGCCCGGGCGGCGCCGCCCGCGTCCGCGCGCCCCTCCCGGCTGCAGGCCAGCGTGACGGCGAGCGCGGAGGCGGCGACCAGGGAAAGTATCAGGACTCGTCTCATGGAACCTCTCGTCTGGGTTGGATGTCGAAAACGTCTTGTGAACGCCGGCGCGGCCGGTTCCTATTCCCCGCCCCCCCGGCCCTCATGCGCGGGCGAGCCTGCCCACCCGCACCCGGGCGGGGCGGAGCACGCGATCGCCGATGCGCCAGCCCGCGCGGATCTCCTCGACGACCTGGCCGTCGGACGAGTCGTCGGCGACCGGGACCAGCTCGACCGCCTCCGCGGTCCGTGGATCGTAGGACGACCCGAGGACGTCGATCCGGGTCGCGCCGAGCTCCGCGATGCGCTTCTCGAGCGCCTGCAGGGTCAGCCGGACCCCCTCCCGGAGCTGCCGGAGGGCGGGCTCACCCGACCCATCGGGCCCGGAAGCGCGCCAGGCCAGCTCAAGCCCGTCGTGCGCCTCGAGCAGGACCTGGGCGACCCGGGCCTTGTCGGCCTCGACGACCCGCTCCTTCTCCCGCTCCATCCGCTGGCGAAACGCCTTCTGGTCCTCGACGAGCGCGGCGTAGGCCCGCAGGAGGTCGTCGATGCGACCCGCCTGGGACTGGACGGTCTCCTCGAGCTCCCGGAAACCCGGGGTTCCCTTCTCGGTCAAGAATGCCTCCCGCGACGCAACGTAAGGTCGCGAGACGCCGTGTCAATTCGAAATCGAGGCCCGCTCAGAGGCCGAGGAGCTTCGCCACCGTCTTCTCGTCGGCCGCGGGGAACTCGTACTGGTCGAGCTCCTCCGGGCGCACCCAGCGGTGGTCGTGGACCCTCGCGTTCTGGACCGCCCCCGCGCGGATCTCGCAGCGGTACACGCAGAAGTCGATGTCGTAGCTCGCGTAGGCGTGCTCGACGTGGATCACCCGCTCGCCCACCCGGACGGAGATGTCCATCTCCTCCTCGAGCTCCCGGGCGAGCGCGGCCTCGTCGGTCTCCCCGGGCTCCACCCGCCCACCGGGAAACTCCCAGAGGAGCGGCAGCGAGGCCGTGGGGGGGCGCTGCGTGATGAGGTAGCGGCCGTCCTTCTCGATCATCGCGCCAACGACCCGGATCTTGCGCCGCATGACCCCTCCGCCGCGCGTGCCGCCCTCGCGGGGCTCGCATTGTAGAATCGCGGGACCATGGCGTCCATCCGCTTCCTCGGCGCCGCCGGCACGGTGACCGGATCGCGCTTCCTCGTCGAGGCCGGCGGCCGCCGGGTCCTCGTCGACGCGGGCCTCTTCCAGGGGCTGAAGGAGCTCCGGCTCCGGAACTGGGACCCGTTCCCCGTCCCCCCGGCCACCCTCGACGCGGTGGTGCTGACCCACGCGCACATCGACCACTCGGGTGCGCTGCCGCTCCTCGTCCGGCAGGGCTTCCGCGGGGAGGTCCTCTGCACCCCGGCCACGGCCGACCTGGCCCGGATCATGCTGCCCGACTCGGCGCGCCTGCAGGAGGAGGAGGCGCGCTTCGCCAACCGGAAGGGCTACTCGCGCCACGCGCCGGCCGCGCGACCGCTCTACGACCCGGCCGACGCGGCCGCGGCGCTCGAGCGGCTCCGACCCCTGCGCTACGGGAAGGCCCGGGAGGTCGTCCCCGGGTTCACGGTGGCCTTCTCCCGCGCGGGCCACATCCTGGGCAGCGCCTCGGCGCTCCTCACCGTGGTCGGCTCGTCCGGCGAGCCGCTGCGCGTCCTCTTCTCCGGCGACCTGGGACGGTTCGACGCTCCCATCCTGCCGGACCCCGAGCCGCCCCCGGCGTGCGACGTGCTCGTCGTCGAGTCCACCTACGGCGACCGGAGCCACCCGCCCGAGGGGGCCGAGGCCGCGCTCGAGAAGGAGGTCCGGGGGGCCGTCGCCCGCGGGGGTGTGATCCTGATCCCGGCCTTCGCGATCGGCCGGACCCAGGAGGTCCTCTTCCTGCTGCGCCGCCTCGAGCAGGCGAAGCGCATCCCGTCGATCCCGGTCTACGTCGACTCCCCCATGGCCACCGACGCCACGCCGGTGTACCGCTCGCACCGGGAAGACCACGACCTGGAGATGGACGCGCTCCTCGATCGCGGCGTGGAGCCGCTCTCCCCGGCGAGCCTCACCTTCACCCGGACCACCGACCAGTCGAAGGCGCTCAACCGGGTGCGCGGCCCCTGCATCATCCTGTCGGCGTCGGGCATGGCCACCGGCGGCCGCGTCCTGCACCACCTGGAGCTCCGCCTTCCCGACCCGTCCACCACCGTGCTCCTCGTCGGCTTCCAGGCGGCGGGAACGCGCGGCCGCAGGCTGCAGGACGGGGAGCCCACGGTCCGCATGCACGGCCGCGACGTGCCGGTACGGGCCCGGGTCGTCTCCCTGCCCGGCTTCTCGGCCCACGGGGACCGGGAGGAGGTGGACCGGTGGCTGGACGGCGCTCCCCGCCCTCCCCGGCTCACCCTGTGCGTGCACGGGGAGCCCGCCGCGCTCGCGGCGCAGGCCGACCGGATCGCCGCCCGGGGGTGGACGGTCCGCGTGCCCGCCTACCTCGAGTCGGTGGAGATCGGGTGAGCCCGTTCCGCCCGGGCGCGCCGACCCTTCTCGACGGGGCGATGGGAACCGCCCTCCTCGCCCGGGGGCTGACGCCCGGGGTCCTCCCCGAGCGCTGGGTCCTGGAACGCCCGTCCGAGGTCGCGCGCGTGCACGCGAGCCACGTCGCCGCCGGGGCCGAGGTGCTCCTCACCTGCACCTTCAACCTGGCGCGCTGCGATCGCGTCGACGGAGCGCTCTCCCCGGAGAGGGTGGCCCCCCGCGCGGTCGCGCTCGCCCGATCCTGCCGCCCACGCCTGGTGGCCGGGGCCGTCGGGGCCACCGGCCTCGCCCGGGGAGGGGACGACGGCGACCGGCCGGGCGAGGGGTACGACCGCGCCCTCCGCGCGCTCGCGGCCGAAGGCGTGGACCTCCTCTGGATCGAGAGCCAGCTCGACCTCGGCGAGGCGCGGGCCGCCCTGCGCGCGGGCCGCCGGACCGGGCTGCCGGTCGTCGCCACCGCCTTCCTGCGGGAGGACGCGGCGGGCCCGGTCGCGCTCGACGGGACTCCCGGGCTCGAGTTCCTGCGCGCCCTCTGGCTCGACGGCGCCGCGGCCGTGGGGGTGAACTGCGTCGCCGCGGACGCCCGCCTCGCGTCTCTCGTCGCCGCGCTCGCCGTCCACGTGCCGGTGCCGATCGTCGTGAAGCCGTCGGCCGGTCTCCCGGGCTCCCTCGTCCCGCCCGTTCCCTTCGCCTTCGCGGTCCGG
>JBBIOL010000088.1:0-14194 GCA_037443385.1 Anaeromyxobacteraceae bacterium | reverse complement strand
TGCGGCGTCGGCGGTGACCGGGGGACCGGGCGGCGGGGCCGACCGGGCGACCGCCTCGGCGGCCTCGTCGCCCCGCTTCACGGCGAGCGCCGCCACCACCCCGGAGAGCAGCGCCACGAAGAGCAGGCCGATCACGGCCGCGAGCGCCACCTGCGACCGGCGCCGGCTCACCACCTCCACCTCGGCCCGGGTGTCGCGCCGGACGCGGGTGGACGGGTGCGCCGGCGGGGGCTCGGCAAGAGGAGCGGCGAGGTCGCGCAGGGGAAGCGTGTCGCCGAGCGGCAGGGTGGCGCCGCGCCCGCTCTGCCGCGCCGCCACCCGGTCGGAGGTCCGGTCGAGGGTCCGCTCCGGCGCCCGGCCCGGGTCGCCGGAGCGTCCGGTGAGGAGCGGCGAGACCGCCGTGCCGAACACCGGGGAGCGGAGCACCTCCGGGTCGGCGGCGGCGATGCGGGAAAGCTCGGCCGCCAGTTCCTCCATGGACTGCTGGCGCCCCTCCGGCCGCTTCACGAGCGCGCGCAGCACGACCTGCTCCACCTCGTGGGGGAGCTCGGGGCGGAGCCTGCGCGGAGGGAGCGGCGCGTCGCTCTGGTGCTTCATGAGCGTCGCGAGCGGGGTGTCGCCGTCGAAGGGCAGCCGCCCGGTGAGGGTCTCGTAGGCGAGCACGCCGAAGGCGTACACGTCCGACCGCTGGTCGATGGCGTTCGAGGAGGCCTGCTCGGGCGACATGTACTCGGGCGTTCCGATGATCGACCCGGCGCGGGTTCGCCGCTTCGCGTCGGGGGTGCCCGGGCCCTTGGCGATGCCGAAGTCGAGCACCTTCACGAAGTCGGAGCCGTCCGTGCGCCGCAGGACGAAGACGTTCTCCGGCTTCAGGTCGCGGTGGACGATGCCCCGCTGGTGCGCGGCCCCGAGGGCCCGGCAGATCTGGAGGAAGATGGGCACCGCCCGGGAGAGGGAGAGCGGTCCGTCCCGGTGCAGGATGCGGGCGAGGCTCTCCCCCTCGAGCGCCTCCATGACGAAGTAGGCATCCCCTTCCGGGGTGTGCCCGAAGTCGAAGACCTCGACGATGTTCTCCTGCCCGATCTGGCTCGCCGCCCGGGCCTCGTGCTGGAAGCGGTCGAGCAGCTCCTCGTCGCGGGAGTACTCCGGGCGCAGCACCTTCACGGCCATGCGCTTGCCGAGCGTCACGTGCTCGGCGAGGTAGATGCTCCCCATCCCCCCCTGGCCGAGCCGGGAGAGGATGCGGTACCGGTCGCCGAGGACCCGGCCGACGAGGTCGTGGTCCGTGGCGAGCAGCGTCCCGTCCACCGGGCACACGGCCACGCCGTCCTCGCTCCTCGTCCGGCATGTGGGGCAAACAGGCATACGCGACGTGCGCAGAGATGCGATAAGCTATCACAACCTGCCGGAAGTCCGGGCGAAAGCGGGGAACGGGTGTCGGAGCTCTTCGTCGTGAACGGTATATGCGGGGGGACGGTCTTCTTCCTCCCCGACGTTCCCACCGTCCTCGGACGCTCCGCGGAGTGCCAGGTCCAGATCGCCGACCCGTGGATCTCGAGCATGCACGCCATGTTCGAGAAGCGCGGCAGCGAGCTCTGGCTCGTCGACCTCGAGTCCCGCAACGGCACCTGGGTGAACGAGCACAAGGTCCGCGAGGCGCCGCTCGCCCCCGGCTACCGGCTCCGCTTCGGCAAGACCGAGGTCGAGCTGCGCGAGGGGCTCACCCCCCGGCCGCTCCAGCCGCTGCTCGCCGAGCACGGGACCATCGTCCGCTACCTGGCCGACATGCAGGCCGAGGCCCGGGAGGCGAGCCTGCCCGATCCGGAGCCGCGCCGGGACACCGACCCCAGCACCCGCCGCACCACCGGCCGCGGCCTGGGCAGCCGCCGCCAGATCGCCATCGTGAACGACATCGGCCGCGCGCTGGTGGACGCGCCCGACCTCGACACCACCCTCGCCCGCATCCTGCACGCGGTGGCCACGGCCGTCCGCGCCGAGCGCTCCACGCTGCTCCTCATGGACGAGTCGGGCCACATGCAGCCCAGGGCCACCGAGCCGCCCGGCTCCCCTCCGCGGATTTCGGAGACGGTGGTGACCGCGGCTGCGAAGGGACGCGCCGGGCTCCTCACCATCGACGCGCAGCAGGACCTGCGCTTCACCGGGAGCCAGTCGATCGTCGCCCAGGGAATCCGCTCCTGCCTGTGCGTCCCGGTCTGGGCCGACAACCGGATCCTCGGCATGCTGGTCCTCGACCGCGGCTTCGTCGACCCGTTCACCGCCGACGACCTGGAGCTCACCACGCTCGTGGGCTACCAGGCCGCGCTCGTCATCGAGCGCGCCCGGTTCCTCGCGGGCGTCGCTCAGTCGGAGGACGACCATCGCCGGCTCGAGGCCCAGTTCTCGCACGACGTGGCCACGCTGCTCACCGCCCAGGAGCAGGCCGGGCGCGACCCGCTCGCGCTCCAGCGGCTGGAGGACGTCTCGGTGGTCGTGGCCGACGCTCCCGGCCTCGCCGGCCTCGTGGAGTCGCTCCCGCCGGCCGAGCTCGCCGGGCTGCTCGCCGGCCACCTCGCCGCCCTCACCGAGGCCACCTTCGCCGAGCAGGGCACGCTGGCCAGGGTCGCGGGCGACGGCGTCGCGGCGGTGTTCGGCGCCCCGGTGGCCATGGCGGACGGCGCCGTCCGCGCGCTCCGGTGCGCTTCCGACATGCTCTCCCGCATCGATCTGGCCAACCGGTCCCGCCCCGCCGGCCAGCGCATCGACCTGCGCGTCGGCGTGCACACCGGGCCGGTGGTGGCGGGATGGATGGGTGCGCCCGGACGGCACGCCTACGGCGTCCTCGGCGACACCCCGGCGACGGCGGCCCGCATCCAGGCGCTCGCCCCGCCCGGCGCCATCTACGTGGGCCGGGAGACCGCCCGGCAGGCCGCGGGGGCCTTCACCTTCCAGGACCTGGGCCGGCGCGCTCCGCGCGGAAAGGCGCCGCCGGTCGACGTCCTCCAGGTGGTCAAGGCCGTGACCACCCCGGGCTGATGACCCTCGCGCTCCTTGCCGGGGCGTCCGGATTGGCGTAATCCGTACCCCGGAGGTCGTAAGCAAGCGAATGCAGTTGACGATACGCGACGCGGCCCGGCTCCTGGGCGTGACGGAGCAGGTGCTGGAGCGCTGGGTGAGGAGGGGCGAGCTCCCGGCCCAGCTGGTGGACGACCGGTACCGGTTCAACCGGATCGAGCTACTGGAGTGGGCGGCGCAGCGCAAGATCCCGGTTTCCGCGGAGATTCTCGAGGAACCGGGGCTCGCATCCCACGGTCTCCCGCCACTCTCCCAGGCCATCCGGGCGGGCGGAATCCACCGGAACCTCCCGGCGACCGGCAAGGAGGACCTCCTGCGGGCCATGGTGGACCGCCTTCCCGCACCCCCGGGATTCGACCGCGAGTTCCTCTACGGGATGGTGCTCGCCCGCGAGCACCTCGGCTCGACCTCCCTCGGCAACGGGATCGCCATCCCCCATCCGCGGGAGCCGATCGTGCTGCGGGTCGACGAGCCGGCGGTGGGCATCTTCCTGCCCGACGCGCCGGTCGACTTCGGGGGCGGCCCCCCGGTCCACACGCTCTGCCTGCTCGTCAGCCCCTCCACGCGCGCCCACCTTCACGGGCTCGCCTCGCTCGCCTCGGTGCTCCGGGATCCCGGGGTGGCGGGACTGCTCGCCGCCCGGGCGCCCGACGCGGCCATCCTGGCGGCCGTCGAGGGCGTGGAGCGCGCCATCGCCGCGGCCCGGGCCGCCGGCGCCGCCCGGGGTGACGAACCGTGAACCTGTACCTGGTGGCGCTCGCGTTCCTCGCCGCCGGCGCGCTGGCCGGCCCGGCCCTGTCCCGTCGCCCCCAGGTCGCGCTGCGGGTGGGATCGGCGGCCTTCGTGGCGGGAAGCCTGGTGGGCCTCGCCGGCGTGCTCCCCTTCCTCCTCGGCGCCCCCTCGGCCGAGCGGTTCCTCCCCTGGTCGGAGCCGCTCGGCGCCTTCCACCTCCGGCTCGACCCGCTCGCCGCCTTCTTCCAGGCGGCCCTCTTCGCGGTGGCCGTCCCCGCCTCGGCGTTCGGCGCGGGCTACATGCGCCCGCACGCCGGGAGGAGGCCCCTCGGCCGGTTCGTCCTCGCCTTCGGCCTGCTGCTCCTCGCCATCTCCCTCGTCCTCGCCGCCGCCGACGCGTTGCTCTTCCTCGTGGCGTGGGAGGTGATGACGGTGGCCTCCTTCGTGCTCGTCACCTTCGAGGACGAGCGGCCCGAGGTCCGGCGGGCCGGGTACGTGTTCCTCGTGGCCTCCCACGTGGGCACGGCCTTCCTCTTCGCGCTCTTCCTCCTGCTCGGCCGGGCGGCGGGGAGCTTCGACCTCCTGCGCTTCGAGGCCCTGCGCGGCGCCGGCGCCGGTGCGCCCGGGGTCCTCTTCGCGCTCGGCCTCGTGGGCTTCGGCACCAAGGCCGGCCTCGTGCCGCTCCACGTCTGGCTGCCGGAGGCCCATCCGGCCGCTCCCAGCCACGTCTCGGCCGTCCTCTCCGCCGTGATGATCAAGACCGGGGTCTACGGCGTGCTGCGCCTCCTCGGCTTCCTCCCGCCGCTCGGCGCCGGTTACGGCTTCGTGCTCGCCGCGGTGGGGCTCGGGAGCGCGCTCGTCGCCATCACCCTCACGCTCGGCCAGGAGGACGTGAAGAAGGCGCTCGCCTACTCCAGCGTGGAAAACGTCGGGCTCGTGTTCCTGGGCCTGGGTCTCGCGCTCGTGGCCGGCGCGGCCGGGAGGCCGGTGGTGGCGGCGCTCGGGCTGGGCGGTGCGCTCTTCCACGTCTGGAACCACGCCCTCATGAAGGGGCTCGCCTTCCTGGGCGCGGGCTCGCTGGTGCACGCCGCGCATTCGCAGGATCTCGAGCGCATGGGCGGGCTTCTCGCGCGCCTCCCGGTGACCGGCGCGCTCTTCCTCACCGGGCTCGCCACGCTGGCCGCGCTGCCGCCGCTGGCCGGGTTCGCGTCGGAGTGGCTCCTCTACCTGGGCCTGCTCTCGGCGGCGGGCGCGTCGTCGGGCGTGGGGCCGCTGCTCGCCTACCTGGCCGTGGCCATCCTCGCGCTCGTGGGGGCCATCGCCGCCATCTCCTTCACCCGCATCGCCGGCGTGGCCCTGCTCGGCGCGCCCCGCAGCGAGGCCGCCCGGCGGGCGCACGAGGTCCCGCCGTCGGGCTGGCTCCCGCTCGCCCTGCTCGCCGCGGGCTGCCTCGGGTTCGGGCTCTTCCCGGCCGCGCCGCTGCGGCTCGTCGCGCCGGTGGTGGCGCAGCTCGGCGTCCCGGGAGCGGCGGAGGTGCTGGGTGGGGCGGCCGGCATGTCGGCGCCGCCCCGCATCGTCGTGGGGGTCCTCATCGCGCTCGCGGTCGGGCTCGTCGCGCTGCGGCGCGGCCTGGGCGGCGCCGGCGCCTCCGACACCTGGGGCTGCGGCTTCGCGGCCCCCACCGCGCGCATGGAGTACACGGCGTCCTCCTACGCGCAGCTCTTCCTCTCGGGCCTCGTGCCCCGGGCCCTGCGGCCGCGCATGCAGCTCCAGTCGCCGCGCGGGATCTTCCCCCGCCCCGGCGCCTTCCGGACCGACGCCCAGGACCCGGCCCGCACCCGCCTCTTCGACCCGCTCTTCCGCGGGCTGGGCGACCGCATGGCCCGCCTGCGCCGCTTCCAGGCCGGCAAGCTCAACCTCCAGCTGCTCTACACGCTGCTCACGCTGGTGGCCCTGCTCGCGGCCATGACCCTGCGGGGGTGGTGGTCGTGAGCCCGGCGGGGCTGGCGCTCGCGGCCACGGTGCTCGCCTCGGCGAGCGGCCTCGGGGGTCTCGCCCTGCACCGCCGGCCCGCGCTCGGGCAGCGGGTCTCGGCGGCGCTGCTCGTGGGCGGCGCCCTCCTGGGGATCGCCGCGGCGCTCCCGGTGCTGCTCGGCGGGCCCACCTCGCTCCTGCGGATCGACTGGGGGCAGCCCCACGCCGCGCTCGCGCTCCGGCTCGATCCGCTCGCCGCCTTCTTCCTCGTCCCTGTGCTTTCGGTGCCGGCGCTGGGGGCTCTCTACGGGCTCGCCTACTGGCCCCAGGCCGAGCCCGGCCGGCGCGGCGCCCGCCTGCAGGCCTGGTACGGCGTGCTGGCCGGCTCCATGGCGGCGGTGGTCCTCGCCGACAACGCGCTCCTCTTCCTGTTCGCCTGGGAGGTGATGGCGCTCGGCGGCTTCTTCCTCGTGCGCTCCGACGCCGACCGCAAGGACGCCCAGAAGGCCTCCTGGATCTACCTGGCCGCGGCCCACGTGGGGAGCTTCGCCCTCTTCGCGCTCTTCGCCGCGGTGGGGGGCGCGCGCGGCAGCTTCGACTTCGCGGCCTGGGCCGCGCTGCCCGCCACGGGCGCGGGCTGGCTCGCCGTGCTCGCGCTCGTCGGCTTCGGGATCAAGGCCGGGATCGTCCCGCTCCACTTCTGGCTGCCCGGCGCCCACGCCGCCGCCCCGAGCCACGTCTCGGCGGTGATGTCGGGCGTGCTCCTCAAGACCGGGGTGTACGGCCTCCTCCGCACGGCCGGGTTCTTCGAGGCGCCGCCGGCGGCCTGGGGCGGCCTCCTGCTCGTGCTGGGAGGCGCCTCGGGCGTCCTCGGCGTGGCGCTGGCGCTCGCGCAGCACGACCTGAAGCGGCTGCTCGCCTACCACTCGGTGGAGAACATCGGGATCATCACCATGGGAGTCGGACTGGCCATGGTGGGCCGCTCGCTGGGCGACCCGGAGCTCGTCCTCCTCGGCTTCGGCGGCGGCGTGCTCCACGTCGTGAACCACGCGCTCTTCAAGTCGCTGCTCTTCCTGGGGGCGGGCTCGGTACAGCACGCCACCGGAACCCGCGACCTGGAGCGGCTGGGCGGCCTGGCCCGGGCCATGCCCTGGACGGCCGGGCTCTTCCTCGTCGGGGCGGCCGCCATCAGCGGGCTGCCGCCGCTGAACGGCTTCGTCTCCGAGTGGCTGGTGGCGCTCGGGGCGGTGTCCGCGCTCGACCTGCCGGCATTCGACCGCGCCGCCTTCGTGGTGCTGGTGGCCCCCACGCTGGCGCTCGTGGGGGCGCTCGCCGCGGCCTGCTTCGTGAAGGTCCAGGGCACGGTCTTCCTGGGGAACCCGCGCACCGACGACGCCGCGCGGGCGCACGAGTCCCCGCGGGCCATGCTCGTGCCCATGGCGGTGCTGGCCGCCGCCTGCGTGTCCATCGGGCTCCTCCCGTCGCTCCTCGTCCCGGCGCTCTCGCGTGCCGCGGCGGCCTGGGCGGGGGTGCCGGTCGAGCGGCTGGCGCCGGCCGCGGGGCTGGCGGCCGGGTCGGCGGGGATGGTGAGCGTGGTGGCGAGCGTGCTCGCGGGCGCGCTCCTCCTCGCCTGGCTCGCGCGGCGGCGGTTGGGGAGCGCCGGCGCGTCCACCACCTGGGGCTGCGGCTACGCCTATCCGACCCCGCGCATGGCCTACACCGGCAGCTCCTTCGCCCAGATCCTGAACCACGGCTTCCGCTGGGCGCTCCTGCCGCGGGTCCGCCTCGCGCCGCCGCGCGGCATCTTCCCCACCGGCGCCCGCTTCTCCACCGAGCCTCGCGAGGCGGTGCTCGACCTGGCGCTCGTCCCGGCCGTGCGCGACTACGTGCAGGCCACCTCCCGCATCCGGCGCCTGGTGGCCGGCCGGCTGCACCTGCAGGCGCTGCTCGTCCTGGCCACGCTGGTGGCGATGCTCGCCTGGCGCCTCCTCTGGTGGTGACATGATCCTGCGCGCGATCTTCCAGATCGGCATCCTCCTCGTCCTGCCCCCCTTGCTCCTCGGGGTGGTGAACCGGGTGAAGTCGGTGGCCGCCGGCCGCACGGGGCCGCCGCTCCTGCAGCTCTACTCCGACCTGTGGAAGCTCATCCGAAAGGACGTGGTCTACAGCCGGACCACCACCTGGGTCTTCCGCGCCGGCCCGCTGGTGGGGCTCGCCGCGGTGGCCACCGCCGGGACCATGCTGCCGGTGGCGGGACAGCCGGCGCTGCTCGCCTTCCCGGGCGACTTCGTCCTCTTCGCCTACCTGCTCGCGCTGGCGAGGTTCGCCACCGCGCTGGCCGCGCTCGACACCGGCTCGTCGTTCGAGGGCATGGGGGCGGCCCGCGAGGTCTCCTTCGCCAGCATGGCCGAGCCTGCGCTCTTCCTGGTCCTGGTGGTGATGGCCCGCGCCACGGCGTCCCTCTCCCTCTCCGGCATGCTGGGGCCGGCGCTCGCCCCGGCCTGGAAGGCGGCGGCCCCGGCGCTCCTGCTCTCCGCCATCGCCCTCTTCGTCGTGGCGCTGGCCGAGAACTCCCGCATCCCGGTGGACGACCCCAACACCCACCTCGAGCTCACCATGATCCACGAGGTGATGGTGCTCGACCACTCCGGCCCGGAGCTGGCCTTCATCCTCTACGGGGCCGCCATCAAGCTCTTCCTCTTCGGCGCCCTCTTCGTGCGGCTGGTGGCCGACGTGGGGGTGGCGGGCTTCTGGGCCGCCGAGGTCGCCTTCGTGGTCGAGCTCGTCGGCTTCGCCATCCTGGTGGGGCTCGTCGAGTCGGGGATGGCCCGGCTCCGCCTCACCCGCGTGCCGCAGATGCTGGTGGGCGCCTCGGTGCTCTCGGTCTTCGCGCTGGTCCTGCTCCTGAGGTGAACGTGGGCTCCTGGACGGACATTGCCTTCATCCTGGTGGTGGTCCTCGACCTCTTCCTGCTCGCCTCGAGCCGGCTGGGGGCGGCCATCCGCGCCGTGGCGCTGCAGGGAGCCCTGCTCTCCCTGCTGGCGGTGCTCCTCACCTCCTCCGGGCACGACGTCGGGCACATGCTGGTGGTGGCCGGCGGGGCGTTCCTCATCAAGGCGCTGCTCATCCCCTGGCTCATGTTCCGGGCCATCCGCGAGATGGCCATCCGGCGCGAGATGGAGCCGCTCGTGGGCTACGTGCCCTCCATCCTGCTCGGCGGGCTGGGCGTGGTGCTCTCCTTCGCCTTCTCGCGCGGGCTCCCGCTCCCCACCCGCGAGATGCACCCGTTCCTCGTCCCCACGGCGCTCGCCACGGTCTGGACCGGGCTGCTCCTCGTGGTGAGCCGGCGCAAGGCGGTCACCCAGGTGCTGGGCTTCCTCGTGCTCGAGAACGGGGTGTTCGTCTTCGGGCTCCTGCTCACCGACTTCATGCCGGTGATGGTGGAGGCGGGCGTGCTCCTCGACCTGCTCGCCGCGGTCTTCGTGATGGGAATCGTGATGTTCCAGATCAACCGGGAGTTCGCCTCCCTCGACACCGACGCGCTGTCGTCGCTCCGGGACTAGGGCGCGATGGTCCTCCTCGTCCTCCTCGTCCCGCTGTCCCTCGGCGCCGTGGCCTTCGCCTGGCCGGACAACCGCACCCGCCCGGCCTTGCTGCTCGCCGGGTCGCTCGTTCACCTGCTCGGCCTCGGCTCGCTCTGGGTCCACCCGGAGGGGCCGGTGATGCGGGACTACCTGTTCCTCGACGCGGCCGGCAAGGTGGTGCTCACCACCTCCTCCATCCTCTTCCTGGCGAGCGCGATCTACGCCCAGGGCTACCTGCGCCGTCGCGACGACCGGGACAACCGGGTCTTCGTGGGGGGACTGCTCATCCTGCTCTCGGCCATGAGCACGGTGGGCATGGCCCAGCACCTGGGCGTGCTCTGGGTGGCCATCGAGATCACCACCCTCGCCACCGCGCCGCTCATCTACTTCAACCACAACGCCCGCTCGCTGGAGGCGGCCTGGAAGTACCTGCTCGTGTCGTCGCTGGGCATCGCGCTGGCGCTCCTCGGCACCTTCTTCCTCGCCCTCTCCGGCGCGGGGCCGGACGGCCCCCGCTCCCTGCTCCTCGCCGACCTGGTCCGGGACGGGGCGCACCTGTCCCGCCCGTGGGTCCGGGCCGCCTTCGTCTTCCTGCTCGTGGGCTACGGAACGAAGATGGGGCTCGCCCCGCTCCACTCCTGGAAGCCGGACGCCTACGGCGAGGCCCCGGGGCTGCTCGGTGCCCTGCTCGCCGGCGGCATCACCAACTTCGCCTTCCTCTCGGTGGTGCGGGTCTTCCAGGTGACGAGCGCGGCCGGCGAGGGCGCCTTCGCGCGCGACGCGCTGCTCGGGCTGGGGCTGCTCTCCATGGCGCTCGCCGCGGTCTTCATGGCGGGGCAGCGGGACTTCAAGCGCATGCTCGCCTACTCCAGCGTGGAGCACATGGGGATCCTGGCGGTGGCGCTCGGGCTGGGCGGCTCGGCGGTGACCGGTGCCTTCTACCACGTGGTGAACAACGGGCTCGCGAAGGGGGTGCTCTTCCTCGCCGCGGGCAACATCCACCGCGCCTACGGGTCGAAGCGCACCGACGAGGTGCGGGGCGCGGCCCGGCGGCTGCCGGTGTCCGGCCCGCTCTTCCTGGCCGCCTTCCTGGCCGTGACGGGGACGCCGCCGTTCAGCCCGTTCTGGAGCGAGTTCATGATCCTGAACGGGGCCATCGCCTCGGGAAGGTTCGTGGTCGCCGGCCTCTTCCTGCTCTTCCTGGCGGTGATCTTCATCGGCATGGGGGCCACGGTCCTCGGCGTGGTGCAGGGCAGCGACGAGGGGGCGCCGTCGCGCCCGGGCACGGCCGACGGGTGGCTCACGGCGGGACCACCGGTGGCGCTGCTCGCCATGGTGCTGCTCCTCGGGCTCTGGCTGCCCGGGCCGCTCCTCGCCCTCTTCGACGCGGCGGCCCGGCTGGTGAACGGGGGTGGCGCGTGAGCCGGCGGGTGCTTCCGGCCTGGAACGGCGAGGCGGTTGCAGCCGCCGACGTCCCGGTGCTGCCGGTGGACGAGTTCCAGCAGATCGTGGCCGACGCGGCGACCGCCGGCATCCGGGTCTCGAGCTACGCCGGGCGGACCGACGGCGACCGGGTGCGGGTCACGGCGGTGCTCGCCGACGACACCCAGGGACGGCTGGGGCTCCTCGCCACCCGGGTCGGGTCGTCGTGGCCGTCGCTCGCCGCCGAGTGCCCGTCCATCCAGGCCTTCGAGCGGGAGATCTTCGAGCAGTTCGGCGTCCGGCCCGAGGGGCATCCCTGGCTGAAGCCGCTGCGCTTCGAGCGTCCCATGGCCCCGGGCGTCGACCCCTGGGGGCGGGTCGCGAATCCCACCGTCATCCCCGGCGACTACCCGTTCTTCCGGGTGGAAGGGGAGGAGGTGCACGAGGTGGCGGTGGGCCCGGTTCACGCCGGGGTCATCGAGCCGGGCCACTTCCGCTTCCAGTGCCACGGGGAGCACGTCTTCACGCTGGAGATCGTGCTCGGGTGGCAGCACCGCGGCGTCGAGCCCATGCTCCTCGGCGGCCCCGACCGGCGCACCGTGACGCTCGTCGAGTCGGTGGCCGGCGACACGGCGGTGGGGAACGCCATCGCCCACGCCAACGCGGTGGAGGCGCTCGCCGACTTCCAGATCCCTGCCCGGGCCTCGGTGCTGCGCGGCGTGGCGCTCGAGCTGGAGCGGCTCGCCAACCACGTGGGCGACCTCGGCATGCTGGCCGGCGACGTGGGGTTCCTGCCCACGGCGAGCTGGTGCGGCGCCCTGCGCGCCGAGTTCCTGAACGCGCTCGCCGAGGTCTGCGGCAACCGCTTCGGGCGCGGCCTGGTGGTCCCCGGCGGCACGCGCTTCGACCTCGACGAGGGCGCGGCCGGC
This sequence comes from Anaeromyxobacteraceae bacterium, assembly GCA_037443385.1. Classification (GTDB taxonomy): domain Bacteria; phylum Myxococcota; class Myxococcia; order Myxococcales; family Anaeromyxobacteraceae; genus CAIOAK01. Next base: position 2,481 of record JBBIOL010000088.1, on the reverse strand, counting down.
CGCCTGGCCACGAAGGTGGAGAAGGCCTGGAAGCAGGTGGAGGGAGCCACCCGGATCCTCTTCGAGTCACCGTCGGTGCGGAACCGCTTCGACGGCACCGGCGTGGTGAGCCGGGAGACCTGCGTCGCGCTCGGGCTGGTGGGACCGGCGGCGCGGGCCTGCGGCGTCTCGCGCGACGTGCGGCGCGACCACGCCACCGGGGTGTTCCGCTTCCTGCACGTCCCCGCCATCACCGGCGAGACCGGCGACGTCTTCGCCCGCGGCTGGGTCCGCCGGCTGGAAGCGGAGCGGAGCGCCGAGTTCGTGGTGCGGCAGCTGCGGGCGCTCCCGCGCGGGCGGGTGCGCGCCGACTGTGCGCCCCCCGGGCCGGGGCGGCTCGTGGTCTCGCTCGTGGAGGGCTGGCGCGGCGAGCTCTGCCACGTGGTCGAGACCGGTCCGGACGGGCGCTTCCTCCGCTACAAGCTCGTGGACCCCTCCTTCCACAACTGGATGGGGCTCGCGATGGCGCTGCGCGGCGAGCAGATCTCCGACTTCCCGCTCTGCAACAAGAGCTTCAACCTCTCCTACTGCGGGCACGACCTCTGATGGACGGCATTCCCGGCATCCTCCAGTTCCGCGCCGGCTTCGGCCGGCAGACCGTCGCCTACCCCGAGGGACCAGCGCGCTTCCCCGAGCGATTCCGGGGCCTCCCCGTCCTCGACGCATCGGCCGGCGACGGAGGGCGCGCCGGGGCCGAGGCCTGCCCGACCGGGGCGGTGCGCGATCCCGGCGAGGCCGGCCTTTCCATCGACCTCGGCCGCTGCACCTTCTGCGGGCTGTGCGCGGAGGCGAGCCCGGGGGCGATCCGCTTCACCCGCGACTACCGGATCTCCGGCCGCACCCGCGAGGAGATGGTCGTCGACGGAAAGGCGCCGCTGCTCGCGCGCGCCCTCGACGAGAAGGCGCGGAAGCTCTTCGGCCGGTCGCTCCGGCTTCGCCAGGTCTCCGCGGCGGGGTGCAATGGCTGCGAGGCGGAGCTGAACGCGTCGGGAAACATCCAGTTCGACATGTCCCGCTTCGGCGTGGCCTTCGTGGCCTCGCCGCGCCACGCCGACGGCCTGGTGGTGACCGGGCCGATCTCGGAGAACATGCGGGACGCGCTGCTTCGGACCTGGGAGGCGCTGCCCGCGCCGCGGCTCGTCATCGCGGTGGGCGCCTGCGCCTGCTCCGGGGGCGTCTTCCGCGATAGCCCGGTGCAGTCGAACGGGATGCCGGGCGTGCCGGAGATCCCGGTGGACCTGTGGGTGGCGGGTTGCCCGCCCCACCCGATCACGTTCATCGACGGGGTGCTGCGGCTCCTCGGGCGCGTCGACGGGGACGCGCTGCGTCTCGCCGGGACGGGAATCGTGGAGTAGGTCGGCGGGGCCGTGCCCGGCCGGTCCCGGGTCCGCGCCGTGGACGCGTAGCCGTGGCGCGTGCCTCCGGGTCCACGAGGCGCCCCCGGATTCCACCGCATCCGGAGGCCTGGAATTCGCATCCCCCGGGCGTCATGAACGACCTCCCCGTCGATCCCGTCGAGCCCGAAGTCGCCGCCGCGCGCGCCTCCTCCCGTCACCTCTCCGAGCTGCTCCGGCGGGAGCACGGCTGCCTGGCGGACTTCCTGGTCGCGCTCTCGGCCTTCGAGCAAGCCGGCACGCACCGCAGGCTCGGATTCGCGAGCCTGTTCGACTTCCTCCACCGGGAGCTCGGTCTCTCCCGGGCGGCGGCGCACTTCCGCAGGACCGCCGCCCGCGTCCTCCACCGCTTCCCCGAGGTCGAGGCGCCCCTGCGCGACGGCCGGCTCTGCCTCTCGGCGACGATCGAGCTCGCTCGTGTCCTGACGCCGGAGAATCGCAACGAGGTCCTGCCGCGCTTCTTCCACCGGTCGAAGCGGGAGGCCCGCGAGGTGGCGGTGACCATCGCCCCCGAGGTCGTGGTCCCGCGACGCACCGTGGTGACGACGCCCAAGGTCCGGGGCGTGGCGCCGTTCCCGGAGCCGTCCGCCACGGGTTCCGTGGTAGCTCCCGGAGCGGCTCCACTCGACCCCGGCGGCAGTCCGGTTCGCCCGGGCGAACTGGACCGGACCCACCCCGAACGGGGGACGGGGCCGAACCCTTCCTCGAGTGACGTCTCGGACCGGACCCGTCACGCCGGAACTCCCCGGGCGCGAGCGATCGTCGAGCCGCTCACCGCCGTCGAGCAGCGCCTCCACGTCACGGTCTCGCCGGAGTTCGTCCGCCTCCTCGAGCAGGCGAGGAACGGCCAGTCCCACGTGCAGGCGAACGCCTCCGACGAGCAGATCCTCACGGCGGCGCTCCGCCTCCTCATCGCCCAACAGGAGCGGCGACGCGCCTCCGTGCCCCCGCGGGTGAAGCGGGAGGTGAGGCGCCGGGACGCCGGGAGGTGCCAGTGGCCCCTCGTCGATGGAGGGATCTGCGGCTCGGAGGTCCGGACCGAGATCGA
>JBBIOL010000087.1:9852-14588 GCA_037443385.1 Anaeromyxobacteraceae bacterium | reverse complement strand
CGCGGCGCGCCGCCCCGGGTTGCCCCTCGACCTCGGCCACCGCCGCGAGGGCGTCGCCGTCCCCGGCCACCGATCGGAGCAGCGCCGCCTCCTCGGCGGCGCGACGTCCCAGCGCCAGGCCGGCCTCCCGCTCGGTGAGCCGGAGCCGGGAGCGGACGTCGCCGTCGAAGCGCTCGAAGAGCAGCGCGCGGGCCGCGGAGAGCCGGGTCTCGATGCGCCCGTCCAGGTCGGTCCGGAGCAGCGCGAAGGCCCGGTCGATCTCCTCGGGGGTCCGGCAGGCCTGGTAGATGTCGAGGACGCGGCGCTCGAAGTCCACGCCGCTGCCGAGCGCGCCCAGGATCTCGTCGGAGGACCCGAAGACGCCGTCGAAGAGGGCCAGCTTCTCCCCGAGCAGCTCGTAGAGCCGCGCGTCGGCCGCGTTGCTGCGGTGGAGGAAGTTCACCACCAGGACGTCGCGCGACTGCCCGTAGCGGTGGCAGCGGCCGATGCGCTGCTCGATCCGCTGCGGATTCCACGGGAGGTCGTAGTTCACCACCAGGTTGCAGAACTGGAGGTTGAGCCCCTCGGCGCCGGCCTCGGTCATGAGGAGGATCTCGGACCGGTCGCGGAACTCGTCCACGAGCGCCTGGCGCCGGTCGGCGCCGCCCGCGTCGCCGGAGAGGCAGGTCACCGACCATCCGCGCGCCGCGAGGAGGTCCCGCAGGTACTCCTGGGTGCGGCGGAACTCGGTGAAGACCACCGCCTTGCCGGGCCAGCCGCAGGCGCGGGCCACGGTGAAGGCGCGGTCGAGCCCGCGGGCCAGCGCCTCCCCCTTCGCGTTCACGCGAATGGCGCGGGCGTCGCGCGCGAGCTGGCGCAGCTCGGCCAGCTCCGCCGCGGCACGGCGCCGCGTCGCGTGCGCGCGCCCGGTGGCGGGGGATCCGTCCTCGGCCCACTCCTCGGCCTCCTCGGCGAAGGCCTCGAGCTCGGGGAGCGACGGGGCGGGACCGGTCGTGCCCTGCATCGACCGCTCCAGGCCGTCGGCCAGCCGGTCGAGCGTGGAGGAGAGCGCGAACGACGAGGAGGCCAGGATCTTCCGGTAGACGAGCACGAGGAGCGCGCGGCGCGCCCGCGGGATGGCGAGCGCGTCCTCGCGCCGCAGGTACTCGCCCACCCGGTCGTAGAGGTCCTGCTCCTCCGGGGAGGGCGCGAAGTCCTCCACCATCGAGCGGCGGGCGGTGAAGCGGACGTACTCCTTCACCTGCCGGCGCAGCGTGCGGAAGACCACCGGCGCGAGACGCTCCCGCAGCTCGGCGGCGCGGTCCGCGTCGAGGTCCCCGGCGGCGTAGCGCAGCCGGAACGCGTCCTCGTCGCCGAGCAGGGTCTCGTCGAGGAACCCGGCGAGCCCGAGCAGCTCCATGGGGTCGTTCTGGAGGGGCGTGGCGGTGAGGAGCAGCTTGGGCGCGCGGCGGAGCGCGCGGCGGAGCGCCTGGCCGGTGCGATGGTCGCGGCGCCAGGCGTTGCGCAGCCGGTGGGCCTCGTCGATCACGGCGAGGTCCCAGGGAACGCGGGCCAGCGCGTCGGCGCGGGTCGCGCCGAACGCGGTGGAGGCGACCACCACCGCGCCGGGGAGGTCGAACGGGTTGCCGGTGGCCGCACGGGCGCGCTCGCCGTCCACCACCTCGGCGGGTAGCCCGAACCGGGTGCGGAGCTCGTCCCGCCACTGGTTGCGCAGCGAGGCGGGGACGAGCACCAGCGCGCGGCCGCGCCCCTCGGCGGCCAGCTGGGCGAGCACCAGCCCGGCCTCGATGGTCTTGCCGAGCCCCACCTCGTCGGCCAGGATGGCGCCGCCGCCGGGGAGCGCAGAGAGCGCGAAGGCCGCCGCCTCCACCTGGTGCGGGTTGAGGTCCAGCTCGGCGTGGCAGAGCGCGGGTGCGAGCCGCGAGGTCCCCGCGCCGCCGCGTGCGGTGAGGACCTCGGCCGCGATGCGCTGGTGGAACGGGGTGAGCGGCGGGGCCACCGGGACGGACGGGGCCGACGGCGCGCGAACGCGACCCTGCACGCGGACTCCCGCCGCCACCCGACCCACCCCGTCCTCCCGCGGCCCGATCCGGACCGCCTCCCGCCCTCGACCGCGCGGGACGCCGACACCGCGGCCACTCTACCACGCCGATTGCCTTCGGGCCGGGGGCGCTGTAGATCGCCCTCGATGCAGATCTCCATCAACGGCGAGATCCGCGAGGTGGCCGACGGGACCACCGTCGCCGGCCTGCTCGCGCTGCTCTCCGTCAAGGCCGCCCGGGTCGCGGTCGAGGTGAACGAGAACGTCGTCACGCGCGACCGGCACGACGTGCACGTGCTCCACGGGGGAGACGCCGTGGAGATCGTGGCCTTCGTGGGAGGAGGATGACCGTGGAGACGCGCGCGGACGGGTGGTCCATCGGCCAGCACCGGTTCACGAGCCGGCTGCTCGTCGGCACGGGAAAGTACAAGGACTTCCCCACCATGCAGCGGGCGCTCGTCGCCTCCGGGGCCGAGGTGGTCACGGTCGCGGTCCGCAGGCTCGACCTCTCGAAGCAGGGGGAGGAGTCGCTCCTCGCCTGGATCCCGAAGGGCATGAAGCTGCTCCCCAACACCGCGGCCTGCTTCACCGCCGAGGAGGCGGTGCGCACGGCGCGGCTCGGCCGGGAGCTGGACATGGGCGACCTGGTCAAGCTCGAGGTCATCGGCGACCGCCGCACCCTGTTCCCCGACGTGGTCGGCCTGGTGGAGGCGGCGCGCGTGCTCGTGAAGGAGGGCTTCACGGTCCTGCCCTACACCAACGACGACCCGGTCACGGCGAAGCGGCTCGAGGACGTGGGCTGCGCCGCGGTGATGCCGCTCGGCGCGCCCATCGGGTCCGGGCTGGGCATCCGCAACCCCTACAACCTGCGCATCATCATGGAGACGGTGCAGGTGCCGGTCCTCGTGGACGCCGGCGTGGGCACCGCCTCCGACGCCGCCCTGGCCATGGAGCTCGGCGCGGTGGCCGTGCTCATGAACACGGCCATCGCCGACGCGGGCGATCCGGTGCTCATGGCCGAGGCCATGCGCGACGGCGTCGCGGCGGGGCGCAAGGCGTTCCTGGCCGGGCGCATGCCCATGCGGCTGCACGCCGCGGCGTCGAGCCCCATGACCGGGGTGATCGGCTCGCCCCGGTAGCGCCGTCAGCCGGCGAAGGGCGCCAGCTTCTCGTACCGGTCGGCGACGAACCGGAAGACGCGCGAGGGGCGGCCCCAGTTCCCCGCGGCGAAGCCCTGGCAGATCCGGTCGAAGGCCGCCGGGTGCTGGTGCGGCGCGAACTCCTCCACCGTCCCCGAGAGCGCCCAGCCCTCGAAGGTGTCCAGGTCGACCACGATGCGGGTCTCCTGCCGGTTCACCTTGAGGTTCATGTAGGTCTTGAGGGCGAGGCCGTCGCCGTGGAAGAGGTGCAGGCGGTCGAGCTTCACCTCGTGGTGGAAGACGAACCGGGGGGAGATGTTGGCGGTCTCCCCCAGCCCCACGAACGCGTACTTCACGCTCCCCACCGTCTGCTCCACCTCCGGGTAGGGGATCTGCTCGAAGAACTTCATCGTGTAGGGGCTGTGGTGCACCGTGTAGATCTGCCGCCCCTCCACAACCAGGTCGTCGCCGGAGGCCTGGAACACCTGGGCCTCGGAGCCCGCGCCGGCGAGCGCCCGGCTCTTGATCTGGTAGCCCTGGTACTGCTCGAGCTTGTCCACGTGGACCGTGATGCACTCGCCGCGGGCCAGCGGACGCGGGAGGCGGCCGCGCAGGTGGACGCGCATCTCGGAGGGCGTGGCGCCGGCCTCGAGCCGCTTCACCGGGAGCACCGCCACGGCGGCGTGCGTCCCGGGGAGGCTGGTGGTCCCCATGAAGGTGAGGACCTTGTCGAACTTCACGGTGGGGAAGTGGGGCGCCTGCCGGACGCGCTGGGCGTCGAGGAAGTCGAGGAGGGTGCGCACGTCGCTGTTCAAAGGAAGTGACCTCTCGGGCATGCTGCCGGGAACGGAAGCCGCCGAATGATGCCCCCCCGGACCCCCCGTGTCTACCTCGTCACCGACCCCTCGGCGGGACGTGCGCTCGTGGGCCGGGTGCGGGACGCGGTGCGCGGCCTGCCGCCCCGCGTCGTCGCGGTCCAGCTCCGGGCCCGGGGTGCACCCGGGAGGGACCTCCTCGAGCAGGCGAGGGCGCTGCGGGAGGTGGTCGGCGCTGCCGGGCAGTTGCTCCTGGTGAATGATCGCGCCGACGTGGCGATGGCGGCCCGGGCGGATGGCGTGCACCTGCCCGCGGCCGGGATCCCGCCCGGGGAGGTGCGCGGGATGCTGCCGGGAGCGATCGTCGCAGTCTCCTGCCACTCCGCGGCCGACGTGGCCCGGGCGCGCGATTCCGGGGCGGATTTCGCGACCTTCGGGCCGGTGTTCGACACGCCGTCGAAGCGCGGATACGGTGCGCCGGTGGGTCTCGGGCGGCTGGCCGAGGCGGCCGCGCTCGGGCTCCCGCTCGTGGGGCTCGGGGGCGTGGACGCGGGCAACGCGGCGGACGTGGTCGCTGCAGGGGCGCAGGGCGTTGCGGCCATCCGGGCGTGGCTGGAGGCCAGCGACCCGTCGGCGATGGTCCGGCGCCTGCTGGAGGCGACGGAGATGAGAAGCACCTGAGAGGGAGGACGGAGACGTGACCAGGCGAGACCGGCGACGGCAGGACGACGGGCATTCCCA
>JBBIOL010000087.1:0-9752 GCA_037443385.1 Anaeromyxobacteraceae bacterium | reverse complement strand
CACGGGCACGACCATGGTCACGCCCACGGGCACGACCATGGTCACGGTCCGTACGACAAGCACAGGAACCCGGTGGACTTCGCCCGCTACCTCGGCAAGCTGGAGAACCCGGAGCGCGCGGCCTGGCAGAAGCCCGATGCGCTCGTCGCCGCGCTCGGCCTCGAGCCCGGCGACGTGGCCTGCGACGTCGGCGCCGGTCCCGGGTACCTGGCCCTGCGGATGGCACGGGCGGTGGGGCCCCGGGGCGCGGTCTACGCCATCGACGTGGATCCGCGGATGATCGAGGCGGTCACGGCGCGGGCGGCGGAGACCGGGCTCGAAAACGTCCACCCCCTGCTCTCCCGACCGGGCCGCGCCGCGCTCCCGCCGCGTCGCTGCCGGGTCGTGCTCATCGTGAACGCGTTCCACCACTTCGAGGACGGCGCGGCCTACCTTCGCCGGCTCGCGGGGCGTCTCGCCCCGGGCGGACGCATCGTCCTCGTCGACTTCCACCGGAGGGAGCTGCCGGTCGGCCCGCCCGCGGGGCACAAGCTCTCGCGGGCGCAGGTGGTCGCGGAGGCCCGCCGCGCCGGGCTCGGGCTGGTCCGCGAGCGGCGGTTCCTGCCCTACCAGTACTTCCTGGAGCTCGCGCCCGTCACGGCGCGGGCGCCGGGTCGGCGGGCTGGCCCGACGGCACCGCGGACGGGCGCGCGGGGGAAGGGGGCGACGCGGCGGCCACCCCGATCGCGAGCGCCAGCAGCACCACGTCGCGCAGCACGGTCCACCAGGTAGCCGGGGTGTTGCCCCCGAAGCAGCCGCAGGCGAGGTCGATGCCCCGGACCAGCGCGCTCGAGAGGCCGAGCGTGAAGACGGCGAGCAGCCCGGCGAGCAGGAGCGCCGCGGCCCGCGTCCAGAGGTTGAGGACCAGCGTGATCCCGGCGGCGATCTCCACGCCGACCACGGCGGCCGCGACCACCGGCACGAGGTGGGGCGAGACGATCCGGTAGTTGGCCACGCTCTCGGCGAAGGCGGCCATGTCCGGGATCTTGGTGACCGAGGCCCAGAGGAAGACGCCCCCGAGGAGGAGGCGGGCTGCGGCGGCGACCGTCCTCACTTGACGAGCGCCTCCAGGCCGCAGACGCCGCACATGCCCGCCGCCGAGGGCGCCTTCGCGGCCACCCAGGCGGGCCAGGCGCCCTGGAGCACCCGGACGTCCTGGAGGCCGGCGCGCCGCAGCCGGCCGGCGACGTCGTCGGCCACCGCGCAGCTGTACTCGCCGTCGTAGACCACCACCAGGGGATAGGTCCGGAGCTGGGCCACGACCGCCGCCTCGTCCGGGTGGCCGGCCGGCGGGAGGTGGAGCGCGTTCTGGATGTGGCCGTGGGCGTACTCGTGGGAGCCGCGGGCGTCGACGAAGCCGGCCAGGCAGGCGTCGCAGAGCCCCTTCGCCTCCTCCACGGTGATGCGGGTCGCCCGCCAGGGAGCCGGGCTCGAGACCGGCGCCTGGGGAGCCGTGGGCATGGCGCAGGCGCCGCCTCCCGACTCGGCGACGGAGAGCACCGGCTGGGCGAGCGCCGCCGGGTGCGGGGAGAGCGCGTTCGCGCCGAGCCCGATGGCGGTTCCCGCTGCGGCCACGGCGGCCATCTGGAGGACGGTCCTCATCGGCGCGGATGCTACCCCGGGAACGTCGCGGCGGCGATCGGGATTCCCGGCTATATTGCGCGCCGCCATGGGCGTACCCGTCTACGAGATCTCGAAGGACTTCCTCTTCAGCGCCGCGCACCAGATCCGGTTCCACCCCGGGAAGTGCGAGCGGCTGCACGGCCACAACTGGCGGATCCGGCTCCACGCCCGGGCGTCCCGGCTCAACCACCTCTCCATGGTGGTGGACTTCGCCGACCTGCAGCGCATCGTGGCCGACGTGGGCTCGCGCTTCGACCATCGCAACGTGAACGAGGTCCCGCCCTTCGACGAGGTGAACACCACCGCCGAGAACATCGCCCGGTTCTTCTACGACGAGGCCAACCGGAAGCTCGCCGAGACCGAGGGCGAGCGGGTGCGGGTGTCGAAGGTCGAGGTCTGGGAGAACGAGGGGTCCCTGGCGGTGTACCGGGAGGAGTGAGCGGCGCCGGCTTCAGCCGGCGCGAGGCTCGCCCGCACCTTGAGGCCCTTGCTTCGCCCCCCCCATTCGGGGCGGGTCAGGTTCAGTTCAACCGGTTGGACGGAAGGGCGCGGACCATCGCTACGAGTCGCGCCAGGTAAGAAATGGCCACCCGAACGTCGCCCGGGTGGCCTCGATCGTCCCCCCAGCGGGGACGACCCTCCACTCCCTAGCTGGCCGAGGCGGCGTTCAGGGTGGCCGTAGCGACCGGCTGCGGGGCGGAGGCGTGCTTCGGGGTCGAGGAGATCTGCGCGACGAAGGCTCCGAGGACGATGGCGAGGAAGCTGACCACGAAGGCGTCCTTCCAGCCGTGCTTCGTGACGTTGAAGGTCAGGTTCGTCGAGTTCTGGGCGGTCATGGCGCTCTCCGGTTCCGCGTCGGGGTTGGCAATCCGTTCGCAGTACTGGAGGCGGTAGCGTGGAAGTTGTGACGGACGACCCAGCCGGGCCATCGAGGGCGGGCCATCGGCCTCCACCGGTCGCTGCGGCGGCGATCTCCACGAGGAAGTTGGAGAGATCGACCACCTCACTTCACCGCCAGGCGAGCCCGCATGGCCTTCGCCTCGAGGAGCAGCGGGATGTCCGGGTCGGCCCTTGACCAGCGCCGGAGGAGTTCTTCGTTCCGGGCACGCGCCTTCACGAGGTCGCCCAGCTTCTCGTGGCAAGTGGCCATTCGGAGGAGCAGCACGCTCTGCATGGCGATCCGGTCATCGGCGGGATAGACGATGCCGGCGTTCCAGGCCTCTTCCATCTCGGCGACGGACGTGGCGCAGTCCCCGTCCTCCAGGGCCAGGACGCCGAGCATGAAATGGCCCCAAAAGCGTGCCGCCACGTGTCCATGCGAGGAGAGCACCGCGAAGCCCTGGCGCGCTTCCTCCCGGGCGCCTCGTCCCCACGCGATGATGGGCGAGAGCCATGCCCGGCTGGGCGCGTCCGCTTGGGGCAGCTGCGGGCTTGCGGCAGCCTTCTCTAAGAGACGGGAAAGCGTCGTGAAGTCGCCTGAACCTGCGGCGATGAGCCCGTACCCGAGGAGGGCGTTCAGGTCCTCGAGCTCCCCCATACGTTCCAGTTGCAGAATGCCTTCCCGGACGCCGGCTTGGTCCCCGGACGCGAGGGAGGCGTAGACGCGGACCGCCGCTCCATCCGATTCCGGGTCCAGCGGACCGCCCATTGCGGCGACGGCGTCCGCGAACCGTCCCTGCCCGATGAGGCTCAACGAGAGGAGAAGTCTCCAGAGGGTGACGCGCCCGGGCTTCGCGCCGGGGGCATGTTCGCGAGATCGTGGCGGACCCTGCGCTCTGCTTCCGGCGCGCGCCCCGCGAGGACGAGGTACCTCGCGTACACGGGAGGGGTGAATCGCCTGCCCTTCAGATCCTGTGAGCGATGCCAGGTCTCGACGGCCAGGTCCTCCCGGCCGGCATCGAGCAGCGCCCACGCGACGGAGCCCAGCTCGTCGGGATTGCGGCTCTTCCTGGCCCTCTCCTCGAGCCACGCGACGTTTCGCCGGGACGTGCCCTCCTGGATCATCCCCTGCAGCAGGTGCTCGGCTGCGAGCGTCTGGTCGGGGTCGAGTTGGAGAACGCGTTCGAAGTAGGGCAGGGCGCCCGGCATGTCGTGACGGTGGAACCTCACGTCGCCGGCGTGGAGAAGCGCGTCCTTGTCGAGGGGGTAGGCCTGCGCCAAGCGGTCCCAGAGGGCAGTGGCCTCGTTCATCCGGCCGTCGAGCTGGGCGTGGAGCGCCTCGAGCGACCGCCGCTCCTTGTCGGGCAGGTGCGTGGCCCTCCGCTCGGCCGCCTCGACGCTGGCCAGGGTCTTCTGTGCGTGATCGGGGGACCCATCGGAGAGCCAGTGAGTTGCGACCGCCAGCTGGTAGTGGGCGAGCGGGAAGTCCGCCTCCTCCTTCAGCGCCTCCTCGGCGAGCCGCTTCGATTCCGTGAGCTCGTCCCGATCGAAGGCCCGCCGGGACTCGGACAGCAGCTCCCAGGCCTTCACGTTCCCGGTGGTGATGGAGGAGACGGGCGCGGGAACCGGACTGCGTCGTCCGCCGCCGTGAGCCGCTTCCGGGTGACGGCGCCGAGGCGGTCCACCAGGTTGAAGAGCCCATCCTTGCCGGCGGCGCGATCGCTGACCGTGAAAAGGTACTCGTCGTGGAGCGGGTCGAGGGCACGCATCTCGACGACGTAGGCCGTGCCGAGCTTCCGGATGGAGGCGAGGAGCAGCGCGGTTGCCCGGGCCTGGCTTCCGACGTCCCGTGCGAGCGACTCGTCGATGCGCTGGACGTCGGGCTTGCCCAGCTGCTTCAGGATGTCGACCATTCGGCCGCGCGTGAGGACCCGCAGCGCGGACCCCTGCTCCAGTGAGGTGATGAGGAGGTCCGAGATGCCGTCGAGCTCGCCATCCCCCGTCTCGTTCACGAAGTCGGCGACGGCGACGGTCGGGCGGCCACCGGGGATCTGGCGCTCCCAGACGTGCCAGGTGGCGAGGCCGGCGATCGTGAGGCCGAGGACCGCGCCGACGCCTCCCAGAATCGCCACGCGCCGGATGCGCCTTGGTCGTTCCACGCGCTGGCGAGCGGAGCGAAGCCCCGCGAGCCAGGCCGCCCGTCTTTCGGGCGTGCCTCAGCATCCTCGGACAGCGCCGCCGCCAGTGCCTTCGCGACTGGCCGCGGAATCCCTCCGAGATCCGGTTGACCTTCCGCGGCTGGCGCTCCCACCGTCGGCGCCTGCCACAGGAGCGCGGTGCGGTCCTCGGTGGCCCGGGTCGGCTCCTTCACCTCCGGCGTCGGCGTCCGCTCCACCGGGCGCTTTCCCGTCAGCATCTCCCCGAGCACCATCCCCGCCGCCCAGACATCCGCCCGCTCGTCCACCGTGGCGCCCGCCGCCTGCTCCGGCGCCATGTACGCCGGCGTCCCGGCGCCGGATGATCCGGGTGTCCCGAGCAGGTGCGCGAGCCCGAAGTCGAGCAGCTTCACCCGGCCGTCCTCGCAGACGAAGACGTTCGCGGGCTTGAGATCCCGGTGCAGCACCCCTCGCGAATGCGCGTGCGCCAGCCCCTCCGCCATCTGCTCCGCCACCCGCAGAGCTTCATCCACCGGCAGTGGGCCCTTCTCGATCCGCCGGGCGAGCGTCTCTCCCCGGAGCAGCTCCATCACGAGGTACGCGCCTGCGGGGCACGTCCCGACGTCGAAGATGGTGACGATGGCCGGGTGATCGAGCTTCGCGACCGCCTCGGCCTCCTTCTTGATCCACTCCTCGGAGAGCGGGTGCCGGTTCTTCCCGGGCTTGAGGGCCTTGAGCGCGACGACGCGCCCCAGCTCCGGATCGAAGGCCTCGTACACCGCCCCGAACCCGCCGCGGCCGATCTCCCGGCGGATCTGGTAGCGGCCGACGACATTCCCCGGGACGAGCGGCTCCCGCCAGGTCTCGGCGACGTCCGCCGCGGCCGCGATCTCCTGGAGCAGTCGGGAGAAGGTCCCGGGCTCCGCTGCGCCCCTTGCGCCATCCGGGCCAGCCCCGTCGCCATCCCGTCCGATGTCCATGCCGCGGGCTCCTCTAGAAGGAGAGCTGCACCCCGAACCGCGCCGATACCGGGCCCTGGTACGCGGTCGGCCTTCCGTAGTTCAGGTTGGGCGTGACCCGCTGCCCGTCGATGGTCCGTGCGTAGGCGAGGTCGGGACAGGCCGCGAGCAGGGCCTCGGTGGGATTCTTCTGCGCGATGGCGTTCTTGTTGCCGCACTGCGCGCCCTGGATGGGGCTGATGAAGTCGAAGGTGTAGCGCTGGTCGACGTTGTTCACGGCCTGCCCGTTCAGCAGGTTGAACACGCTCACCGTGAAGGTGAGCGTGTAGGGCCCGGAGACCGCCCACGAGAGCTGGGCGGAGAGGTCGAGGTCCACGCGCCAGGGGAGGGTGCCGGCCATCCCCCGGGGGAGGAGGAAGCCGTCCGCGTTGCCGTACAGGGGATGCGCTCCCCACGCGTTCACCGGCGTGCCCGAGAGGGCGAGCAGCTGGAGGCCCGGCGTGAAGGTCAGGTCCGATCCGAGCGGCACGAGGTACGAGCCCGCCGCCTTCACCTGATGGGTCCGGTTCGCTCCCAGCGGACCGGACCGGTTCCCGAGCAGGGACACCAGGTCGTACTCGGTGAGCTGGTTGGGCAGGACCTGGCCCACGTCGGTGCGGATGAGGCCGGAGTAGTTGCCGCGCAGGGACGACCAGGTGTAGCTCGCCAGGGCCAGCCATCGACGGGAGAAGAGCTTGGTCGCGGAGACCGTGACCGAGTCGTAGGAACGGACCGGCGGCGTGAAGGCCGCCGTGTAGACCGTCCCGGACGAGGGATCGACGCCGGCCGCGTTGCGGGGGTTGAAGGTCGTCCCGGCGTAGGGGCCCTCCGCCACGTTCCAGGGCTGCGAGACGCCGGGGTTGGCGAGGAAGTAGCTCATACCCTCGGTGGAGGACATGTCCTCGATCACCGTGCCCTGGCGCCGCCCGAGGTACTCGATACCCAGCGTGAGATCCTGGAGCACCTCGTACTGCACTCCCCCGCCGAACTGGTCGGTGTACTGACCCTGGATGCCCGGGGCGATGGGGGTGAAGTACGGCGCCGTCACGGAGAAGCCCGACCCCGTGAGCGGGCTCGGGCCCAGGGTGCGCGTGTTGGGCCCGGGACCGGCACCCGCGGGCAGTCCGTACACGTTGGGGCAACTCACCGCGGGGTTCCCGGTCGAGGTGGGCCCGGGGATCAGGGCCGCCGAGCAGGTGGACATCTGGTAGCTCCCGGTCACCCCCGGGACCGTGGCCAGCGAGAGGAAGGCCATGACGAGCGGCACGGACTCGTAGTAGCGCCCCCAGTTCGCCTGGACCTTGCCGCGCCCGCTGCCGGTGAAGTCCCAGATGGCCTGGACGCGGGGAGCCCAGCTGTCCTTCACGTCCAGATCGGGGGTCCAGGGCGGGTTGCCGGGGGAGGCGTTCGTCATGGTCTGGGTGTCGAGCCGGACGCCGAAGCCGAGGGTCAGGACGTTGGCGATGGTCCAGGAGTCCTGGAGGAAGTAGCCGTTCGACCAGTTGTGGCTCTGCACCGAGGCGGTGGACCACTGGGTCCCGTCCTTCCCGCCCGGGTTCACGCAACGGCCGTCCTCGATGCTCGTGCACCAGCTCGCGTGGACGACCGGGGTCGATCCCGGAAGCACGCTGGCCGGATCGACCTGGCCGTAGGCCGTCATCTGGAAGGCGTTGAAGCTTCCCCCCGTCCCGGGGACGCCCGGCCCGAGGAAGCGGCCCCAGGCATCCCAGAACGAGCCGCCGAAGATCCCCCTCGACCCGTTGTACTCCGCGTAGTCGACCTGGGCGCCGCCCTTGAGCACGTGCTGGCCGGCGAGATCGAAGAGCGCCGACACCGCGGCGGTCCCGGCGATGCGCCGGGTCACGCTGTCCTCGAATCCGCCCGGGCCTCCGGTCCGGTAGAGCTGGACGTAGCAGCCCGGCGCGGCGCCGATACCCGCCTGCCGGCTCTCGTAGGGGCAGGCCTCGGCGACTCCGGGGACGAAGTTCTGCAGGGGCTGGAGCGTCCGCCACATGATTCCGGCGGTGGTGGCCTGATCGACGCCGTCCACCAAGGTGGGGCGGTTGTTCCACGGGCTCTCGTACCAGCCCAGGTTGGCCTCGACGAGCAGGTGCTTTTCGAGGAGCTTCCCGCCGTACCCCAGGATGACGTTGGTGTTGTTGTAGAGGGCGTCCATCGTGTTCGCCGGGCGCGAGCCGCCCAGGCCGCCCCGGGAGCTCTCCCGTGTCGGCTGCGTGTTCAGGCTCAGGAAGAGGTCGTGGTCCTCGTTTACGAGCCAGGTGAGCTTGCCCACGGCGTACACGCGGTCGGACGCGTTGCCATAGACGAGCTGGGTCCCGGGGAGCTCCCGCATGACGAACATCCCGTTGGGGTCGAAGGCGGAGACGTGGGGGTCCTCGGTGCTCGCCACGCGCGTGCGGTAGAAGGCGGTGCGCGGGGTGTAATCGAGCTGGGCCGCCACGCCGGCGTAGAACCAGAGCCGGTCCTTCACGATGGGCCCGCCCACCTCGAGCCCGAAATCGCCGTGGTATCCGCCCTGGTACGGCGACGCGAAGGAGGCGATGGCCTCCCCGTTCCGGCCGACCGCCTCGCCGGGTGGGGAGAACAGGCCCGGGGTCAGGTTGCCCCAGAGCGAGCCGTGGAACTCGTTTGACCCGGACTTGGTGACCGTGTTCACGATGCCGCCCGACGCGTACCCGTACTCGGGGAGGAAGCCGCCGGTCTTCACGTCCACCTGGCTCACGAAGTTCGTGAGCAGGTTGGTCCCGATGGAGTTGAAGCCGGGCTCGCCCACCCGGAAGCCGTCGAGGACGTAGTTGTTCTCGGGGGAGGTGGCGCCGCCCAGGCTGATCCCGCCCGCGTCCCGGAGCGCGGTGGGGACGATGAGGAGCGTCCCCTCGTAGTCGCGCGTGGTGGGGACGGTGGACAGGAACTCCCGGGTGATGACGGCCCCCTCCTCGGCGTTGCCGACGTTCACGGCGGGTGCGACGGCGGTCCGGATCACCTGGGTCTCCAGCTCGACCGCCTCCGGCGCCATGGACAGGTTGGAACGGAGCGTGAAGTCGACCTGGAGGACGAGCCCTCCGCGTTCCGACGGTAGGTAGCCGGCGAGCCGGCCGGTGATCCGGTACCTCCCCGGGGGGAGGAGCGTGATGGCGTAGTGCCCGGAGGCGTCGGTGACCGCCGTCTGCTCCCCCTGCAGCGCCGGGCTGGTGGCGATCACCAGCGCGCCCTGTACCGGCTTCCCGGTGGAGGCGTCGGTCACCGTGCCCACCAGCGTGCCGGTGGTCTGCGCCTCCGCGATCCCGGCCCAGGCGACCAGCGCCGCGGTTCCCGCCGTCCGGAGGATGCGCCACGCTCGCGTCCCGCGCGTCTCCATCGAGTCCCCCTGAACTGGACGCCCGACGCGTCCGCGACCGATGAGTGGAGGAGCGAGCCCGGATGTAGGTGTGACGGTACGCATGGCCCACGCGGGTTTTCGAGGGCCCCGGGCGGGGCGCAAGTGACGGGCATCAATGATGCAGCTTGAAAACGCGGTGCGTCACCCGGGGTGAGATCCGGCGCGGAGGGGATCCGGGAACGGCAAGAACCGGGCCAGCGTGGTTCAACCGGTTGAACCGGGCGGTCCGGCGATGACACCCCCGCGCCGTATCCTCTCCGGACGGTGTCCGATCTCGTCGTCGTCCCCTCGCTGCTCCGGAAGTCGCGGGCCGAGCGCCGCCTCTGCGACGCCCAGGGCGGGACCCTGCTCGGCCCCCGGGTCGTGACGCTGTCGCAGCTCGTCCCGGGGCTGCTCGCCTCGGCCGGCGAGTCGCGCACGCTGCTCTCCCCGCTGGCCGGCCGGCTCCTCGCGCTCGAGGTCGCGCGGGCGACGGGGCTCGTGGACGCGGCCTCGCTGCGCGGCTGCGCGCGCAGCTGCAGCACCAGGCAGTCGGCGAGGTTGGCCGCGCCCACGCCGGTGGGCTCCATGCTCTGCAGGAAGCGCAGGCCGCAGCGCAGCCGGTCGACCATCTGGAGCAAGGGGTCCTCCTGGTTGGCAAGGCCGGGGAAGCGCTCG
>JBBIOL010000086.1:0-14672 GCA_037443385.1 Anaeromyxobacteraceae bacterium | reverse complement strand
ATGGTCGGGGAGACAGGATTTGAACCTGCGACCCCTTGGTCCCGAACCAAGTGCTCTACCAGGCTGAGCCACTCCCCGACGGAAGCCTTTTCACCCGCCGCGCCCGGGAGGCGCGACGACGGAACCGGGCGGATCTACTGGACTCCCCGGATCGAGTCAAGATCCATCGGCCGCGCCCTCGGCTCCGCGCGGCGCGTCGGCGGGCACGACGTACCACTGCCCCTTCGCCCCCTGCTCGCGCTTCAGGAGCCCCGCCTTCTCCATGGCCTCGAGGAGCCGGTTGAACGAGGAGAACCCGTGGTCCCGCTCGTCGAAGTCGGGCTCCTTGCGGACGATGGCTGCCTTGATGGCGGACGGGTTGAGCGGCGCGGTCGCCTTGGCGAGCAGCGCCGCCACCGCCTCCCGCGCGCCCTCCGGGATGACCTTCTCCTTGGGCCTCTGCGGCTCCCGCGCCACCTCCCGCCGCCGCTGGCCGGGCCCGCGCAGGTACATGAACTCGTCGCATGCCTTGACGAAGAGCGGGCTCGTCGCCTCCTTCACGGCCATGCCGATCACGGTCCGGTCGTTCTCCCGGAGCTTGTGGGCCAGCGGGCAGAAGTCGGAGTCACCGGAGGCGATGACGAAGGTGTCGATGTGCTCCCGGAGGTAGCAGAGCTCGAGCGCGTCGATGACGAGGCGAACGTCGGCGCCGTTCTTCCCCGAGCGGGTCGAGGGCGGCACGTCGATGAGCTCCACGCCCAGGTCGTGCAGGTGGGAAGCCGCGGCCTCGAACCGCGCCCAGTCCGCGTACGCCCTCCGGTACACCACCTTGCCCTTCTCGAGGAGCGTGTCGACCGCGGGCTGGAGGTCGAAGGCCTCGGAGGCGATGCCGGTCCGTGTGACGAGGTTCTCGAAGTCCACGAACAGCGCGATGCGCTGGTCCTGCGTGTCTCGCTTCATCCGTCGATCACCTTCCTGGGGGTACGCCGGGCGTCCCCTGCGATGCCTGCTGGGCGCGCAGGCGCATGCCGGTGGACATCATCTCGAACGCCTCCTGCCTGCGACCCAGCCGGCCGAGGGCGATGCCGAGGTTCTCGTGCGCTTCCACGTGACGTGGGTCGAGCGCGATGGCACGCCGGAACTCGGCGATCGCGCCGTCCACGTCTCCCGTCCGGTAGAGCGCGATCCCGAGGTTGGCGTGGGCGTCCGGCAGGTCCGGATCCAGCTGGATGGCCCGCCGGAGGCTTGATACCGCCTCGTCGACCGCTCCGACCTCCTCGAGGGCGGCGCCCAGGTGGACCAGGTGCCGCGACTGCCCGGGAGCCCTCGACACCGCAAGGCGAAGGTGCGGGATCGCCTCCGCGGGTGAACCCGATTTCAGGAGCGCGACGCCGAGGTTGCCCCGGACCTGGGCCGACTCCGGGTCCAGGCGAGACGCTTCCCGCAGGGCCTCGATCGCCAGCCCCAGCCGGCCCGCCCTCATCTCCAGCACTCCCAGGTTCATCCACGCGTCGGTGTACTCGCGGTCGAGACCGATGGCCAGCATGAACTGCTCGCGGGCCTCTCCCAGCTCGCCCCGCTGCAGGAGCACGGCACCGAGGTTGTGGTGTGGGCGGGCCTTCCTCGGCGACTTCGCCACGACGTCGCGCCAGAGGCGGACGGGGTCCGACCAGACCTCGTTTCGACGTACGGTCGCGACCGACTCGCTCGCCGCCACGAGGACGCCCAACGAGACCGCGACCAGGGCGACGCGGGATGGAGCGAACCGGTGGACGACGAGGCCGAGCGCGGCGGCGCCCGCCATGAACAACCCGATGGAAGGAAGGTAGGCCCGATGCTCGAAGATGACGTCCACGATCGGGATGAACCCGGACTCCACGGAGAGCGCCACGAAGAACCAGGCGATCCCGAATGCAACGAGCAGGAGGGCGGGATCGGCCGGAGGGATCCTGCGACGGGCGGCCCACCAGGACAGGCCAGCCGCGACCAGGAGCGCCGCGATGGCGACGGCCCCGGCGACCGCGCGCGGCTCGAGGAGCGATCGGACGATAGGGAAGTCGTAGTCGAGGTTCTGGCCGGCGGGAAGGACGAGCAGCTGCAGATACCGACCGACGACGGCCACCTGGGTGCGCAGGTAGTCGACGCGTCCCATGTCCGTCTGCACACGGGTGGCCGCTGCCGCGTCGACGAGCAAGGTCGCCCTCGGCCCATCGGCGCGAACGAGCGCGAGCGGGATCACGGCCAGCGTCGCCCCGAGCAGCACCAGTCGCGGCAGGGCGCTCCGGCCCGGCCAGCCGAAGAACGCGACCTCCAGCAGCACGAGCACGATCGGCGCGGTGAACGCCACCTCCTTCGTCCGCATGGCGAGCACGACGAGGCACAGGACGAGCGCGTATCCCCCCATCCGGCCGCGACGGGACAGGCTGCCGCGCTCCACCCCGAGGCGCCACCACGTGAAGGCGACCGCCGCTCCCAGGTAGAAGAGGGTGGCGAGCGAGGCGAAACGCTGGACGACGTAGGTCACGCCCTGCGTCTGCAGGGGGTGGGCGACGAAGGCGACGCCGGCGACGAACCCGATGGCGGTGGACTGGGGAGCGATCCGGGAAGATCGCATCCGTGGGGTCTCGAAGACGAGGCGGACCAGCACCAGGACGAGCATGGCGCAGCCGACGTGGATGGCGACGTTGACGGCGTGGTACCCCGCGGGCGCGAGGCCACCCAGGCCATGGTTCACCGCGAAGGTGGCGTACCCCACGACGCGGACGGGCAGGTGACGCCAGGCCTCCAGGCTCCCGAACAGGGCCCCCAGCCGCCGGATGTTCGGGTTCTCGACGATCTCGGGCAGGTCGTCGAAGACGAAGGGGCCCTGGAGCGCGCCGGCGTAGCAGGCGAGCCCGAACAGCGCGATCCCGGCCAGCCCCAGGACGACGGCGCGTCGATCCCCGCGACGGCGATCGCGGGTCCCGACCGGTTCCGTCACCGGGTGCAGCAAAGCTCGACCTCGTCCGGGCTCTTGGGCACCGCCGCGGTCAGGTTCTCGTGCCCGTCCTGGGTCACGAGCACGTCGTCCTCGATCCGGATGCCCACGCCGCGCAGCTCGGCCGGCGCGGTCGCGTCGTCGGCCGCCACGTAGAGCCCGGGCTCCACCGTGATCACGTTGCCGGGCGCGAGCGGCCGCGATCCGCCGTCCACGTGGTAGCTGCCCACGTCGTGCACGTCCATGCCCAGCCAGTGGCTGGTCCGGTGCATGTAGTACTTCTTGTACGACCCGTCGGCGATGCGCTCCACGGCCGTGCCGGCGAGCAGGCCGAGCGCGATCATCCCCTCGACCAGCTTCCGCGTGACGAGGTCGTGGATGGCGTCGATGGTGACCCCGGGGCGCACCGCCTCGATGCCGGCGAGCTGGGCGGCGAGCACCGCGTCGTAGGCGGCGCGCTGGGCCTTCGTGAACTCGCCGGACACCGGGAAGGTGCGCGTCACGTCCGCGGTGTAGAGGTCGTACTCGCCGCCGGCGTCCACCAGGCAGAGCTCGCCTGCCTTGAGCTCGGCGTCGCCGGCCCGGTAGTGGAGCACGGTGGCGTTCGGCCCGGCGGCCACGATGGTGCCGTAGCCGGGGCCGTTCCCGCCGCGGCGGCGGAAGGCGTACTCGATCTCCGACTGCACCTGGTACTCGCGCGCGCCGGGCCGACCGTCGCGCATGGCCGCCATGTGCGCCTCGGCGGTGATCTCGGCGGCGCGGCGCAGCCGCTGCACCTCCTCGGGCGACTTCACGAGGCGCAGCTCGTGCAGGACGGCCCCGGGATCGCGGACGGGATCGGGCGCGCGCACGCCGGTGCGCACCCGGGCGCGCAGCCGCTCGATGACCCGCACCACCCGTGCGTCCCACTCCGGGGAGAACCCGAGCCGGTACCAGAGGGTCCCGCCGCGGGCCAGGTACTCCTCGAGCTTCGACTCCATGTCGGCGACCGGGTGCGCGGCGTCGGCGCCGAAGTCGGCGACGGCACCCTCGACCCCGGCCCGGTGGCCGTCCCAGATCTCCCGCTCCCGGTCCCGGGGCCGGACGAAGAGCACGAGGCCGGACCTCCCCCCGGCCGGATCGGCGAAGAGGAGCGCCGCGCCCTCCGGCTCGTCGAACCCGGTGACCCAGGCGAAGTCGGAGTCCTGCCGGAAGGGGTAGTGGTTGCCGGCGTTGCGGACCTTCTCGTCGGCGGCCGGGAGCAGCATGGCTCCCCCGCCCGCCGCGCGCATGGCGGCCTGGACGGAGGCGCGCCGGGCGGCGTGGATGGCGATGTCGAACATGAGGTCCCCTTATAGCCTTCCCGTCACGGGAGCGCCGCTCCGGTCCAGGCCCGGAAGGCCTCCCGCTGCGCCGCGGTGGGCTCGGGCACGGGCTCGAGCCAGGCCACCTCGACCGGCGGCTCGCCCAGGGTCACCGGCACCTCGACCAGCTCGTCCCTGCGGAAGACGGTGAACGCCAGCCTTCCGCCCGGGCCGACCTGCCGCATCCGGTCCCACAGGGCGGCCCGGTCCACCCGGAAGCCCGACTCGGCCACGATCTCGTCGTCGGCGTAGAGCCCGGCGCTCCAGGCCGGGCTCCCCTCCCGCACCGTGCGCACCACGAGCCTCGCCCCGGCCGGGATCTCCGCCCCGAGCCAGCCGGCCGGCGGCTCGTCGCCGTTGCGCCGCGCGGGGGCTCCCCCCTTGTCGTCGAGGGTCTGGGCCGCCCGGCGCTGCAGCCGGAGCCCCACCGCCTCCAGGCCCGGTTCCACCGGCGCCGTGCCCCGCACGAGCCGGTCGAAGAAGGACCGGGCCCCGGCCTCCCCCAGCACCTCGGCGGCGGCGCGCTCCACGCCGTCCTCGGGCAGCCCCGATGCCGCGTGGCGGGCGAGCAGCGTGCGGAGCAGGGCGTCGAGCGAGCCGCCCGCGCCGCGAAGCGCGAGGTCGAGGCACAGCGCCACCAGCTCGCCCTTCAGGTAGTAGGAGACGGCGCTGTTCGGGCTGTTCTCGTCGGGCCGGTAGTACTTCACCCAGGCGGTGAGGCTCGCCTCCTCGAGGCTCATCTTCGAGGCCCCGGGCTGGCGCGCGAGCGCGGTGAACCCCTCCCCCAGGTGCCGCAGCCAGCCGCGCGCGTCGGAGAGCCCGGTCCGGACCAGCGCCAGCCGGTCGTAGTAGCTCGTCACCCCCTCGAACCACCAGAGGAGCCGGGTGTACTGCTCGCGCGCATAGTCGTAGGGGTGGAAGGCGGCCGGACGCAGCCGCTTCACGTTCCAGAGGTGCAGGAACTCGTGGGCAGCGAGCGCCAGGGTCTCCTCGTACGCCTCGCGCGGGAAGAAGGCGCCGCGCGCCACGTCGAGCGTGGTGCTGCGCTCGTGCTCCAGCCCGCCGCGGCGCCGGTCGGAGAGGTGCACGATGAAGAGGTACCGGTCGTAGGGAAGCCCGCCCATGAGCGTGCCCAGGTGCTCGACGATCCGGGAGAGGTCGGCCACGAGGCGCGACAGGTCCAGGTGGCCGCGCCCGGCCACCGCCACCTCGTGCCGCTTCCCCAGCGCCTCGAAGGTGGCGAGCGCGTGGGTGCCGACCTCCACCGGCGAGTCGGCCAGCGCGTGGTAGTCACGTGCCGTGAAGAGGGTGGGGCCGCCGTCCAGGGCGGTCGCGACCCGCCAGCCCGGGGGAGGGGCCACCTCCAGCTCGACCGGCTCGTCCACCCTCCCCTCCCCGTACGGGAAGACGTTGGCGCCGTTCCAGTAGGCGTGCGTCCCGTCCACGTGCGAGGTGCGGACGGTCGGGTCGTTCGCGTAGACCCGGAAGCGCAGGCGGACCCGGGCGGCATCGCCGGCGTCCACCCGGAAGCGGTGCTTGTCGAGCCGCACCACCGGGAGCGGGCGCCCGGCGCCGTCGTCGGCGGCCATCCCCTCCACGTGCCGGGCGAACTCGCGGACGAGGTAGCTGCCCGGCGTCCAGACCGGGAAGACGAGCACCGGGGCCGGTCCGGGGGCGTCGAGGGTCGCCTCGACGTGGAGGAGGTGGGAGTGGGGTTCGGGGACGGAGACCCGGTAGCGCATGGGGCGGCGATGCTAGCCGGAATCGGCCCGGCGATCACCCGCCCCGCCGGCCGGAATCCGTTGCGGCCCCGGCGCCGCCGGCCTAGTGTGCCGCCCATCGTGGACCCCTACGGACTCCGACGCGTGGTCTCCCCCGCCGGCGTGCTCCCGCAGCGCGCCGACCGGCTCGATCCCGACCTGCCGCTCGGCGACGACGAGCTCGCCATCGACGTCGAGGCGCTCAACATCGACTCGGCCTCCTTCCGGCAGATCGCCGAGACGGTGGGGCGCGACCCGGACCGCATCGCCGCCGAGGTGGCGCGCATCGTCGGGGAGCGGGGCAAGATGCACAACCCGGTCACCGGCTCGGGCGGCATGCTCATCGGCCGCGTCCGGGAGGTGGGCGCCCGGCACCCCGCCGCCGAGGATCTCGCCGTGGGCGACCGCGTCGCCACCCTGGTCTCGCTCACCTTGACGCCCCTGCGCATCGACGAGCTCCGCGCCGTCCACCCGGAGGTCGAGCGCATCGACGTCCGCGGCCGCGCCATCCTCTTCGCCACCGGCCTCTGGGCGCGGCTCCCCACGGACCTCCCCGACGAGCTCTCCCTGGCCGCGCTCGACGTCTGCGGCGCGCCCGCCCTCGTGGCCCGGCACGCCCGGCCCGGCGCCCGCGTGCTCGTCATCGGCGCCGGGAAGTCGGGGGCGCTCGTCTGCGCGCAGGCCATGGAGACCCTCTCCGGGTCGGGCGAGGTGGTGGCGGCCGACGTGAACGAGCAGTCGCTCGCCGACCTCCTCCGCATCGGGGTCGTGAACCGGACGCTCCAGCTCGACGCCACCCGCGGCGTGGACGCGCTGCACCGGGTCGAGTCGGCGGGCGGCCTCTTCGACCTCGTGGTGAACTGCGCCAACGTGGGGGGCACCGAGCTCTCGTCGCTCCTGCTCGTCCGCGACGGCGGCACGGTGATCTACTTCTCCATGGCCACGAGCTTCACGGCCGCCGCGCTGGGGGCCGAGGGCGTGGGCAAGGACGCCACCCTGCTCATCGGGAACGGCTACGTCCCCGGCCACGCCGACCTCTCGCTCGACCTCCTGCGCCGGAACCCCCGGCTGCGCGCGCACTTCGAGGCGCGCTTCCTGCGGTAGGCTGCCCGCGGCGCCCCGGGCGGGCTATCCTGCCGACGGGGCCGTGGCGAAATGGCAGACGCGGCGGACTTAAAATCCGCTGCCGCGGAAGCGGCGTCCCGGTTCGACCCCGGGCGGCCCTACCTCCCCCGCACGCAATCGTCCGGGGCCGGCTTGCCGGCGAAGCGCTCGGTGATCCAGGCCACCGCCTCGTCGGCCCCGTGCATCGCCACCAGGAAGTGGTTCTCGTCGGGGAGGACCAGGTAGCGCACCGGCGTCCCGCGGGCGCAGAGTCCGCCGGCGTACTGGGCCGTGACCGCGGGATCGACCACGGTGTCGTTCGTGCCCTGCACGACCAGGACCGGCGCCGGGATGGGAGCGGCGCCCGGCGCGTTCTCCCGCAGGATCGCCGTCCAGGGCGCGGTGCGCGCGATGTCCACCCTGAGGAACCCGTCCCGCAGCGGGAGCGCGTCGGAGAAGGCCGTCACGCCCTCGGCGGGGTCGCGGATGCAGTCGGCGGCGACGCGGGCCACCACCGGGATGGCGTCCGGGTAGAGCACGGGCTCGAGCGGGGCCCCGTACACCTGGGACCAGGAGTGGAGGGCCTCGGCGGCGAGCACCTTCCCGAGCTTGGTCCCGAGGTCCTTCTCCAGCAGCCGGGCGAGGTCGGTGGCCGGCGCCGCGGCCGCCACGCCCACCAGGGTGAGCTCGGGAGCGAGCGCCCCGGCGCGCTGCCCGGTGAAGAGCGCGGCGTGGCCGCCCTGCGAGTGGCCCCAGACGGCGAATCGCGTCCCGGCCCCGGCCTCCTTCACGTTCCGTGCGGCCCGGACCGCGTCCACCACCGCCCGGGCCTCGCTCTCCCCGACCAGGTACGGGTGCACGCCCGGGGTTCCCAGCCCGGGGTAGTCGGTGGCCACCACCACCTGCCCGGCCTTCACCATCGCGTCGAGCCCGGGGATGGTCCGGCGCCACCTGGACAGCAGCGAGGGCGCGCAGTCGGGCACGACCCCGGTGGTGGGGTGGGCCCAGGCCACCACGTCGCGCCCCGCCTCCGGCGCAGGCCCGTCGGGCACCACGAGCAGCGCCGAGACCGCCACCGGCTCCCCCTTCATCCCGGTGGACCGGTACAGGACCCGCCAGGAGCGGGCGCCGTCGGGGCCGTCGGCCGCCGGCTCGATGCGCAGGACGTCGCCCGGCTTCCCGGCGGGGAGGGGCTCGGGGGGCGCGTAGAAGGCGTCGGGCTTCCGCGCCGTGCCGGCGCAGCCCAGGGCGACGACCGCCAGGAGGACGAGCGGGAGGCGAGGGCGCATCCCGCCATTCCACCTCAATTCGGGAACGGGGGGGGCTCGATGGAGACCCCCTCGATGGGCCGTCGGGAGGCGAAGCCCTCCTCGACCGGGTGCCAGTGGGCCACCGCCGGCTCCCCGAACTGCCAGCACAGGAAGATCGGCTCGCCCTCGCGGACCCCGTAGAAGTCGACCAGCCCGGCGTCGATGTCCTTCACCAGGCACCCCATCTCGTTCACCTGCTCGACGACGGCGTTGATCTCCTCGACGAGGGTCCGGAAGCGGTCGGCGAGCGCGCCCAGGCCCGGGCCGGCCTCCCCGCCGTTCAGGACCTCCATGGCCCGATCCCCGCCGCCCAGCGCGTCCACGAGCGCGCTCGCCTCCCCCCGCAGCCGCCCCAGGCGGCCGAAGGCCAGCTCCAGGTCGGGGACCAGGTCGTTGGCCTCCTCGACGGTGAACATGCGGGGTCCCCGTGGGGGCGGTCGCGGCGCCATGGCCGTGTTATAAGCCCCCTCCTCGAAAGGGCACGCCCGCCGATGCTGGAAACCGTCGCCAAAGGCTTCAAGGCCGCCAGGAACAAGCTCAAGGGTCGCACCGAGATCACGTCCGAGGTCGTGGACGACGCGCTGCGCGACATCCGCGTGGCGCTGCTCGAGGCCGACGTCTCCTTCGAGGTGGTGAAGCGCTTCGTCGCCCGCGTCCGCGAGAAGGCGGTCGGCGAGGTCGTCGAGACGCGGGTCAAGACCGGCAAGGGCACCGTGCGGGTCACCCCGCAGGACCACTTCGTCAAGATCTGCCACGACGAGCTCGAGGCCCTGATGGGCCCGGTCGACACCACGCTCGCGGTGGGCGCGCGCAAGCCCACCGGGATCATGATGGTGGGCCTGCAGGGCTCCGGCAAGACCACCACCGCGGCCAAGATCGCGAACCGGTACCGGAAGGACGGCAAGTCGGTCCTGCTCGTGGCCGCCGACGTGCAGCGCCCCGCCGCCGTGGAGCAGCTCCGCCAGCTCGGCGAGCGGCTCGGCGTGCCGGTCTTCCACGAGCCCGGCGTGGCGCCCCCCGAGCTGTGCCGCCGGGCCCACGAGCAGGCGGGCAAGGACCGGACCGACGTCGTCATCTACGACACCGCCGGCCGCCTCGCCATCGACGACGCCCTCATGACCGAGCTGGAGCAGGTGAAGGGCTCGGTCCGTCCCGAGAACACGCTGCTCGTCTGCGACGCCATGATCGGCCAGGACGCGGTGCGCACCGCCGCCGAGTTCGACCGCCGCATCGGGATCGACGGCTTCGTCCTGACCAAGCTCGACGGCGACGCCCGCGGCGGAGCGGCGCTCTCCATCAAGGAGGTCACCGGCAAGCCCATCAAGTTCCTGGGCATGGGCGAGCAGCTCGACAAGCTCGAGGAGTTCCGCCCGGACGGACTCGCCGGCCGCATCCTCGGCTTCGGCGACGTGGTCGGCCTCATGAAGGACTTCGAGGCCCACGTCGACGAGGAGGAGGCCGAGGCCGACGCGAAGAAGCTCCTCTCCGGCGACTTCACCCTCGACGACTTCGTGAAGCAGATCCGCACCATCCGCAAGATGGGGCCCATCGGCGACCTGATGGAGAAGTTCCCCATCTTCGGGGAGATGCCGGAGGGCTTCCAGTTCGACGAGGCCGCGCTCGGCCGCATCGTGGCCATGGTCGACTCCATGACCCCCGGCGAGCGCGCCCGGCCCGACTCGCTCAACGAGTCCCGCATCCGGCGCGTGGCGCGCGGCTCGGGGCGCAAGGAGAAGGAGGTCAAGGACCTCCTCAAGCAGTACCACGGCATGAAGGGCATCATGCGCGCGGTGGGCTCTGCCCCGGGCCTGCTCTCGCGGCTGCCGGGGATCAAGCAGCTGGCCGGGCTGCGCAAGGCCAAGGGACAGGGGCTCGACGACGTGCTCGGCGCCGACGCCGACGCCGTGCAGGCGCTCATGGAGGGCCGGCAGCCCGACCCCTCGCAGCTCGCCGCGCAGATGGCCGGCCTCCCCAAGGGCATGCAGCCGCGGCTCCCCGCCGGCGCGCTGGCCCGGGCGCGGCTCATGGGCTACGCCCCCGAGCCCATCTCCACCGAGAGCGCCGCCGAGCGCGAGGCCCGCAAGAAGAAGCGCAAGCAGGAGCGGCAGGCCCGCAAGAAGGCCCGGCGCAGGAAGTAGTCGCCCTACACGCGGGTGCTGCGGCGGCGCGGCACGACCAGGCCGCGCGACAGGCGGCGCAGCGCCGAGACCGCCTGGCGCTTCTTGTACCGGCGGTGGCTGGCCGGCCCCTGATCGTTGCGGCGCGCCGTCTCCTCGTCCATGACCTGGAACTCCACCATGGAGAAGACGATGCGTCCCAGGTCCTCGCCGTCGGGCGGCGGGCCGGCGGGCAGCACGTCGTCGATGCGCACCGGCAGGTCCACCACGAAGTGGAGCGCCCGGTACCCGTCGCCGCTGAAGGGGTTGTCGCGGGAGCGGCGGCCGCGCACCAGGCCCGGGAACGGCACGAGCGTGTTCTCCGACTGTCCGGGGACGACGTAGTTGAACGGGAAGAGCTCCTCGGAGAGGTGGCGTAGCACCGGCGCCACGTCGTCCGCGGTCCGGGTGAGGATCCGGTAGCGCACGCGGTCGAAGACCTGGGCGGCCACCGACTCCTTCTTCACGAGCAGCTTCGTGACCAGGGACGCCCGCGACTTGCGGTTGCCCTGGAACTCGACGACGGGCAGGCCGGAGGCCGACAGGCTGCGGGCCACGGCGAGCACGCGCCGCTCCACCCGGTCGGCCAGGTCGGCCTCGCGCATGGGCGTGCGGAAGAGCAGCTCCCGGGCCTCGACGTGGTGGACCACGTGCATGACCTTCAGCACCACGCAGGCGATGCGGCGGTAGCGCGACGGCTCAGCCACGCCGCTCGCGAGCAGGAAGAGCGTGCGCAGGTCTTCCGGCGCGGCCACGGTGGCAGCCACCCGGTAGCCGTAGGTGGAGCGGAGGTACTCGACGGCCTGGGCCAGGATGGCGCGCACCCGGGCCTCGTCGCGGGGGTCGCCGAGGTCGAGCAGGTGCAGGTGGAGGAAGCGGTCGACCTCCGCGGCGTCGCGGAAGTGCAGGCGGCGCCAGTCGATGACCGAACCGCCGGCCAGGATGAGGCGCAGGACCTCCGTCGCCGCGGCGTCCACCGGCCGGCCCCGTTACCGGGTGAGCCACCAGAGGCCGCCCGCGACCGCGGCCACGACGAGCAGCGCCACCAGCAGGACCACCGTGAGCGACCGGCTCTCCTTGCCGGGTGGCGAGGCGCGCCGCGCCTGCGGACCGCCGGCGCCGGGCGTGGTGGCGACGCGCCGCTCGCCGGTTCGCTCGAGCCCGGCCATGGGCAGCGGCTGCACGCCGGTGGGGTCGGTGCCGACTCCGGGCGCGTCCGGGACCGGTGCCTCCGGGAACTCCGGGCCCGGGGCGCCGTCCCCGTCGGGAACCGGGGCCAGGCCGGGTGCGGGCGTCGAGGGCTCCTCGAGCGCCGCCAGGGCGGAGGCGGCCGCCGGGCGCCATTCGTCGTCCTCGGTCGGCAGGGGCGCCGCGGGCGGGCGAGCGACGGGCGGCGGCGGGGGCGGCGCCACGGGCATCCCGTGGACCAGCTGCGCGTGCAGCTCGGGCACGGCGGAGATGGGCGTCCACTCGACGAGGCCGGAGAACCAGGCCAGGCTGTCCGGCCCGATCTCGCCCAGGTCCCAGTGACGCTGCACGGCCTCGATCCCGACGGGCCCGACGGGCTGGTCGTCGATGGCGATCCACCACTCGACGGGAGGGGCGGCGGGCGCGCCCTCCGGCTCCCCGCGGCGGACCAGCGTCACGTGGCCGCACTTCTTGCAGCGCACCTTCACGCCGCCCGGCCCGACCTTGTCGTCGGAGATCATGTACTTCGCGTTGCAGCCTTCACAGCTGAACCGCATCGAGCGCCTCCGTCACCTCGCCGCCACCGAGAGCCCCAGCGCTTCGCGGAGCACCGCCCAGTCCTCGGAGAGGCAGAACTGCACCAGGTCCCTCACCTTGGCCTCGTCCTGCAGCTTCGACACCTGCGCCTTTTCCTCCAAGACGAGCCGCCGCGCAACCTGCAGGTCGCCGGAGAGCAGCGCGCCGGCGCGGTTCGCGGTCAGCTCGACGGCGTCCATGTGGGTGCGCACGTCGCCGGGGCGGCCGCTCGCGACGTACTCGGCGGCCAGCCGGGCGAGCACCGGGAGCCGGCCCCGCTCCTGGAGCGCCCGCTCGATGGGGCCGCGCATGCGCTGCACGACGCGGGGATCGGCGGTGGGCACGAACTCCGGCGCGCCCACGGCGCAGGCGGCCTGGAATACCGCGAGCAGCTGGTCGTGCGGCATGAGCCGCGCGAGCCGCAGCTCGGGTCGGTAGAAGGACACGGCCCGGGCAGCCACGTACCAGAGCTCGCGCCGCGGGCGGTCCTGGTAGGTCTCCTCGCCGGCCACGAGCGACGGCGGGTCGGTGTTGGCGAACCCGAGGCGCATGGGGCTGCCGGCCACCCGGAAGAGCCGGACTCCCTCGATCCCGAGGGAGCGGGCCGCGTACTTGATGCCGTTCGCGAGCACGAGGCCAGAGGTGGCGAGATCGACCTCGTCGCGGGGGGGGTTCAGGCCCAGGTCCTTCGGGGCCTGGACGAAGAGCGCCCCGGCGTCCCGCGCCAGCAGCGTGAGGATCCCCGGCACCGGCCCGGCGCGCAGCCGTTCGTGGAGCAGGCGCTGCCAGAGGACGTCGTCGAGGGAGCGGGTGGCGAACTCGCGGGTCAGCTTCCGCAGCCGGTCCACCGTCTCCATGTCCTCGGGCCCGGCGGCCCGGAGCAGGTGGGCGAGCACGTCGCCCGCGGCGTAGGCCCGGTCGAGGTCCTTGCGGACCAGGTACACCGAGAGCAGCTTCGAGACGGTGCGGGACGGGTCGCGCTGGCGGACCGCGATGGAGCGGAGCGCCTCGGCGGCCGCCTGCTCCTGCCCGGGCACCGCCGCCGAGACCTCGGCGTAGGCCTGCAGGGCGTCGAGGTCGTCGGGGGCGGCACGGACCACCCGCTCGTAGGACGCACGCGCCGCGCCGAGATCGCCGAGCGCCCGCATCTGGAGCGCCCCGAGCTCCTTCCAGAGCGCCGTCCGGGCCCGCGCGGTGTCCGGCGCCTCGGGGAGCCGCTCGATCATGCGCTCGATGGCCCGGGCCAGCTCGCGCCAGCGGCGCTTCCCGGCCAGCAGCTGCTCCTGCGCGGCGAAGGCCTTCACCAGGCGTGGATCGGCGTCGAGCGCCAGCTCGAGGTGGTGGAGGGCCAGCTCCTCGTCCCCCACGCGGTCGCGCAGGATCTCGCCGAGCTGCAGGTGGAGCCGCGCGGCCCCGCCGTGGTCGGCCTGCACCTCCGGGATGCGGAGCAGCCGCTCCAGCACGCCGGCGGCGCGCGGCCAGTCCTCCCGGGACGCGAGCGCGCGCGCCATGCCGCGGAGCGACCCCACGTGGCCCGGGTCGGCCTCCAGGGCCCGCTCGTAGCTCGCGGCGGCACCCGCGGCGTCCCCCTTCCGTTCCAGGATCTGGCCGGCCCAGCAGCTCGTGACCGCGACCTCGGTGGGCGAGAGCGCCTCGCGGTGGTGGGACAGCACCGCCTCCAGGACCGGGAGCGCGTCGGGCGCGTCTCCCCGCGGTCCGAGGATGGCGGCGAGCCCCTTCAGCGCCGTCAGGGACGCCGGGTCGATCTCGCGGGCCTGTCGGAAGGCGGCGAGCGCCCCGGGCACGTCGCCCAGGTGCTCGCGGGCCTGGGCGAGCCGGCACAGGTGCCGCACCCGCTCCCGGGGCTCGGCGGTCGCGAGCCGGCCCACCGCGCCGTCGAGGAGCCGTGCGACGCCGGCGAAGTCGCCCCGGGCCTCCAGCGCCTCCGAGAGCGCCAGCGTGGCCGGCAGATGGTCCGGAACGCGCGCCAGCGCCTCCTCGAAGAGGGCGCCGGTCTCCTCCCGGGAACGCCCCTCCAGCTCGAGCAGCCGCGCCGCCTCGACGAGGCCGTCGGCGGCGCGGGCCGGATCCTCGTGACGGCGGGCCTCGGCCACCAGCATCTCCGCATGGCCGGCCCGGTCGCCGGCCCGTCGCCGGATCTCCGCGAGCGTCCGGATGGCCTCGAGGCAGCCCGGGTCGAGCGCGACCACCTCCTCCCAGTCGGCCCGGGCGGCCGCCGGGTCGCCCGCGGCCTGTGCGGTGGCGCGGGCCAGCCGGAG
>JBBIOL010000085.1:953-14772 GCA_037443385.1 Anaeromyxobacteraceae bacterium | reverse complement strand
TCCGACCCCACCGGCCAGTCGCGACCGCCGAGCGGGAGGCGGTAACCGCCCGGCGCCGACGGGTCCTCGGCGAGCCGCTGGCCCAGGGCGGCCTGGGCGGCGCGGGAGAAGCGGGCGGCGTGCCCCGAGGCCAGCGTGGCCCGGAGCACGCCGTCCCGGCCGAGGCGCAACGTGGCGGGGAGCAGCGGCTCCCGCGCCCCGCCGGCCAGCTGCAGCTCGGGACGGGCGCCGGGATCGGAGACCGAGGTGACGACGAAGGGGGTGCCCGGGACGTCCACCGGGGCGACCTCGCGCCCCACCCGCACCTGCCAGCCGCCGCCCTCCGCCGGGGAGAGGCCGGCCCAGAGCACTTCCAGCGTGCGCTCGTGGGTCACCGGCTCCCCGTGCACGAGGAAGCGCCCCTCGTCGTCGATGGAGAGGCCTGCGGGCGAGGCGGGGTGTCCGGGCACGGCCCGATCATAGCCGGGCGCCCGGCCGTTGCGCGGCCGGGGGGAGCGCGATAGGTGGAGGCGCGTGCAGACGCCCGAGCCCGTGGTCCGCATCCGCTGCCCCTCTCCGGAGGACGATGCGCGCTGCCGCGCCCTCCTCGCGAAGGCCGGGCTCGTCCCCGAGGCCCAGCTCACCTGGCTCGTCGTCCGCGACGCCGACCCCGACCGCGTGAACGAGGTCCTGGTCGAGGGCGGCGCGCTCGGCCGGGTCGCGGCCCGCGAGCAGATCGGCAAGCTGGTGGGTTTCGTCATCGACCACGGGACGGCGCTCCGGGGCCGGGGCGGGAGCCTGCGGGCCACGGTGGCCCGGGTCATCTCCACCGCCGGCCTGGGCACCCGCTGGACGCCGCGACCCGAGGCCGAGATGGAGGACGCAGGCGCGGCGCTGCACGCGCACCTCATGGAGACGCGCGGCGGGTTCGTCTCCTGGGAGCGGTTCACCGGCCTCTTCTGCCGGCCGGCCGCCTCCTAGCCGCGGGTGGCCCGCCGGAGCAGGTCGAGCGCCTCGTAGGCGGTGGTCTTGCGGACGCGATCGCGGTCGCCCCGCCACACCCGGTGCACCGCCTGCGTGCCCTCCGGCCCGGCCAGGGCGACGTGCACCGTGCCCACCGGCTTCTCCGGGGTGCCGCCCGACGGCCCCGCGATCCCGGTGATCCCGATGCCCCAGGTGGCCCCGGCCACGCGACGGATGCCCTCGGCGAGCGCGCGGGCCACCGGCTCCGACACGGCGCCGTACTCCGCGACGACGGCGGCCGGCACGCCGGCGAGCGCGGTCTTGGCCTCGTTGGCGTAGGCCACCACGCCCACGTCGAGCACGTTCGAGGCCCCCGGCACGCGGGTGATCATCTCGGCCACCATGCCGCCGGTGCAGCTCTCGGCGAGCGCCACCCGCTCGCCCCGCCGGCTGAGCTGCGCGACCACGGTGGGCGCGAGCTCCTCCTTGCCCTCGGCGAAGATGGCGTCGCCGAAGATGGCGCGGACCCGTTCCAGGATGCGGTCGGCGTGCGCCTCGGCCCCGGCGCCGCCCGGAGGCGGCGGCACCGCCCACTTCACGTGGATCTCCGGCCAGTGGGCCCGGTAGCCGAAGCGGACGCCGCGGTTCTCCGGGTCGTCCATGACCGGCCTCATGGCCTGGTCGGCGTGGGACTCGGGCACGGCGAGGAGCTTCACCAGCCGGAAGGCCGGGGTGGAGCCGGTCCGCTCCGCGACCCGCGGCAGCACCCACTCCTCGCAGAGCCCCCGGTACTCGACCGGCACGCCGGGGAGCGCGACCAGGTCGGCCCTGCCGAGCCGGACCGCGAAGCCCGGCGCCGTTCCGTGGCGGTTGGGGATGACGGTGGCGCCCCGCGGGAAGCGGGCCTGCTTCGCGTTGTTCTCCGTCATCTCCCGCCCCAGCCTGCGGAAGCGCTCGCGGATGGCCTCGAGCGACGGGGCGTGCAGCTCGAGCGGCACCCCCAGGGTGGCCGCCACCACCTCGGCGGTGAGGTCGTCCTCGGTGGGGCCGAGCCCGCCGCTCATGACCACGAGTTCGGCACGGCCGGTCGTCTCGCGGAGCGCGGCCGTGAGGTCGTCCCGGTCGTCGCCGACGAGCGTCTTGCGGCGCGGCAGGACGCCCAGGTCCCAGAGCCGGTCCATGAGCCAGGGCGAGTTGGTGTCCACCACCTGGCCGGTGAGGAGCTCGTCGCCGGTGGCGAGGAGCTCGACGTGGAGGGGGGAGGTTTCGCTCACGGGGTCAGCTCCATGCACCACCAGTGAAGACCGTCGCCGCAGCCCACGAGCAGGGAGAGCGCCAGCCGGAGGAAGCCGAGCGCCAGCGCCGCCCAGGCGCCGGCGGCCACGTCGTCGAGCACCACGCCCAGGCCCGACTTGACCCGGTCGAGCGCCGACGCCGGCCAGGGCTTGGCCACATCCATGACCCGGAAGAGCACGAACCCGGCCGCGGCGGTGCCCCAGGACCAGGGGAAGAGGGCCATGGCGACGAGGTAGCCCACCACCTCGTCGACGACGATGGGGGAGGCGTCGACCACCTTCCAGTAGGCGCCGGCCCGGGTGGCGGCGGGGACGGCCACGAGGAGGAGCAGCGCGGTGGCCGCGAGGTAGCCGGCGAGCGGCAGCTGCCGCAGCGCCCAGAAGAGCGGGACCGCTCCCAGGGTGCCGAAGGTCCCGGGGGCCACCGGGGCGTAGCCGCAGGGCCCCCAGGAGGCGAAGAGCACCCACGCGGAGGGCGGGCCGTCGGGACGGCCTCTCTTCAGGGCGAGCGCGGCCACCGGCTAGATGTACTCGTCGCCCTCGTCCTTCGCCTCGAGGTCGTCGTCGTCCGGCTCGAGGGCCTCGTCCGACTCGATCTCCCGCTGCACCGCGGCCGGCAGGGCCGACCGCTCCACGGTGTGCCGGAAGAAGATGGACTCGACGAGACCCATCACGATGTAGGCGCCCATGTAGACGAGCAGCACGAACGAGGCCCGGGTGGCGAGCCCCACCGCGACGCCGGCGGCGAGCACGAACCCGAAGGTGGCCACGCTGCGGACGGTGAGGTGGGTGTCCTTGAAGGTCCGGTAGCGGACGGTGGACACCATGAGGAAGGCGAGCAGCGCCACGCCCACGGCGATGGGGGCCTGGGCGGACGGGGAGACCGGCGCCCCGTACTGCCGGTAGTGGGCGATCACCACCGAGACCAGCGCGCCCGCGGCGAGCGGGATGGGCAGCCCCACGAAGAAGCGGTGGGAGGCCTTGTCGCCCCGGGCCGCGAGCACGTTGAAGCGGGCGAGCCGCAGGGCGCCGCAGGCCGCGAAGGCGAAGGAGAGGAAGAGCCCGAGGAACCCCAAGGGGGCGAGCGCCCACTTGTAGACGAGCAGCGCCGGCGCCGCGCCGAAGGAGACCACGTCGGCCAGGCTGTCGAGCTGCACACCGAAGTCGGACTGGGTGCGGGTCATCCGGGCCACCCGGCCATCGAACATGTCGAAGAAGATCGCGAAGAAGATGGCCAGGGCCGCCCGGTAGAGCTGCTCCGGGGTGGCGTCCCCGGCCGACAGCGTCATCGAGTAGAAGCCCAGGAAGATCGAGCTGACCGTGAACAGGTTCGGCAGCACGAACATGGCCTTGCGCAGGTTGATCTGCATCTCGGGCGCGATCCTCCTGGCTGCGGGGGGGCTCGAGGGAAGGCTGGCACGCAGCCCGGGGGTTGTCGAGGCAACGATTCCCCTCCCGGCCTCATATGCCACCCAAACGGGGGCCGCAACCCGGTGATCCGGACGGCGCGCGTCAGGCCGGCAGCGCGGCGGCCACCCGTCCGGCCGCCTCGAGCACGTCGTCGCGGGTCACGTCCAGGTGGGTGACGAAGCGGACCGTGTCGGGGCGCGACCCCTCCGGGTTCGAGAGCACGCCCACCGCGCGGAAGCGGGCCACCAGGTCCACCGCGTCGCTGCCGGCGAAGGCGGCGAAGACCAGGTTCGTCTCCACCGGGTGGGGGATCTCCACCCCGGGGATCACCGAGAGCGCCGCGGCGAGCGCACGGGCGTTGTCGTGATCCTCCGCGAGGCGGGCCACGTTGTTCTCGAGCGCGAAGATGGCCGCGGCGGCGAGCACCCCGGCCTGGCGCATCCCGCCCCCGAGCCGCTTCCGGAGCCTCCGGGCCTCCCGGACCCGGTCCCGGTCGCCGGCCAGGATCGACCCCACCGGCGCGCCCAGCCCCTTCGAGAAGCAGAGGGAGACGAGCGTGGCCCCCTCGGCGAAGTCCCGCGCCGGCACGCCGGAGGCGACCACGGCGTTGAGCAGCCGCGCGCCGTCCAGGTACAGGTCGAGGCCCCGGCGGCGGGCCACCTCCGCGAGCGCCTGCACCCGGGCGAGCGGGTAGACCGCCCCGCCGCCCCGGTTGTGGGTGTTCTCGACCTCGACCACGCGGGTGCGGGGGAAGTGCTCCCCCTCCGGTCGGATGGCGGCCTCCACCTCCACCGGGTCGAGCAGCCCCCGGTCGCCGCGGAGCGTCCGCACCTGGATGCCCCACAGGGCGGAGAGCGCGCCCCCCTCGTAGTTCACCGGGTGGGCGCCCTGGTCGCAGATGATCTCGTCGCCGGGACGGGTGAGCACGCCGAGCGCCACCTGGTTGGCCATGGTCCCGGAGGCGACGAAGAGGGCGGCCTCCTTCCCCAGGAGGTCGGCGCAGAGCTCCTGCAGCCGGTTCACGGTGGGGTCCTCGCCGTAGACGTCGTCGCCGAGCGGGGCCCGGGCCATGGCCTCGCGCATGGCCGGCGAGGGGAGCGTGACGGTGTCGGAGCGCAGGTCGATGGTCTTCACGGGATCCTCCGGGGGGCGCGGATGTTAGCATCGCCGGCCGTGGCGGGGCGGAGGAGCGAGAGCGGGCGCGCGGCCCGGGTGATCGACCGGCTCGACGCGGCCATGCCCGGGGCCCGCATCGAGCTCGACCACCGGAGCGACCTCGAGCTGCTCGTGGCGGTGATCCTCTCCGCCCAGGCCCGCGACGCGCGCGTGAACCAGGCCACCCCCGGCCTCTTCGCCGCCTTCCCGGACGCGGCCGCCTACGCCGCGGCCCGGCCCGAGGACCTGTGGCCGCACGTGCGGACGCTCGGGCTCTTCCGCAACAAGGCGCGGGCCATCGTTGCCGCCGCCCGGGTGCTCGTCGCCCAGCACGGCGGGGCCGTCCCCCGGACCCGGGAGGCGCTCGAGGCGCTCCCCGGGGTGGGGCGCAAGACCGCCGGCGTGGTGCTCGTGCACCTCGGCGCCGGCCACGCCTTCCCGGTGGACACCCACGTCGGGCGGCTGGCCCGCCGCCTCGGGTTCTCCCGGGAGGAGGACCCCGACCGCGTCGAGGAGGACCTCTCGGCGCTGCTCCCGCCCGAGCGCTGGGGCAAGGCCCACCAGCTCCTCGTGTGGCACGGCCGGAGGGTGTGCCACGCGCGGCGGCCCGACTGCGCGGCCTGCGCGGTCGCGGACCTGTGCCCGAAGGTGGGGGTCGCCGGGGCGGCGCGGCCTACAGCGCGGACCGGTGCTCGGCGGCCTTCTTCACTTCCTCGGGTTTCCCCGAGGCGTGCTCGGCCTTGAGCTTCTTCATCCGGCGCCGGATGAGCTCGCGCTTCAGGCTGGAGAGGTGGTCGACGAAGACCGTGCCCTCCAGGTGGTCGTGCTCGTGCTGCACCGCGATGGCGAGCAGCTCGTCGGCGTCGACCTCGAACTCCTTGCCGGCGTAGTCGAGCGCGCGCACCCGGACCCGCGCGAAGCGGTCCACGTCCTCGGCCTCGCCGGGGATGGAGAGGCAGCCCTCGGTGTAGGTGGTCTCGCCCTCGGCCGCGACGATGACCGGGTTCACGAGGTGGAGCAGCTTCTGCCCCTCCTGCCGGGGGGAGGTGTCGATGACGATGCAGCGCTTCAGCACGCCGATCTGCGGCGCGGCGAGGCCGACGCCGTCGGCGGCGTACATGGTCTCGGCCATGTCGTCGAGGAGGCGGCGGACGCCGTCGTCGACGCGGTCGACCGGGACGGACTTCTGCTTCAGGATCGGATCGGGCCAGATGAGGATGTCGCGGACCATGCTCGGTGCTCCGGGGTGCGCCCCGATGATAATCGGGAAGCGGCTTCCGCGCACCGACGGTTCACAGCATGGCGTGCGGATCGACGTCGAAGCGGACCGAGGCTCCGCCCGGGGGTCGCAGCGCGGCCGGCCCGAGCACCCGGTGGACCCGGCGCAGGGCGGCGGCGTCGGCGGCCCGGAAGAGCAGGTGCCAGCGGCTCTTGCCGCGGATGCGCTCGATGGCCGCCGGGGCTGGACCGAGCATGGACACGCCCGCTCCCAGTGCCGGCCGGGCCGCCTCCCCGAGCGCCTCGGCGGTCCGCCGGGCGCCCGACTCCGAGCCCTCGACCCGGACCGCCAGCATGCGCCCGAAGGGCGGGTAGCCGAGCGCCCGGCGCCGGTCCAGCTCCACCTCGGCGAAGCCGGCGTGGTCGTGCCCCACCGCGAACGCGACCGCGGGTGAATGGGGGTGGAAGGTCTGCACCAGCACCCGGCCCGGGTCGTCTCCGCGGCCGGCCCGCCCGGCCACCTGGGCCAGCAGCTGGAAGGTGCGCTCGGCGGCCCGGAAGTCGGGGAGGGCGAGCGCCGTGTCGGCGAGCACCACGCCCACGAGCGTCACCCCGGGGAAGTCGTGGCCCTTCGTGACCATCTGGGTGCCCACCAGCACGTCCACCTCGCGGCGGGCGAAGCGGGCGAGCAGCTCGGCCAGGTCGCCCGTGCCCTTCACCGCGTCCCGGTCCATGCGGGCCACGCGGGCCCGGGGCAGGAGGTCCTGGACGGCGGACTCGACCTGCTCGGTGCCCACGCCCACGCCGCCCCGCTCGCCGCCGCAGTCCGGGCAGGTGCGGCCCATCCGCTGGGTGGCCCCGCAGTAGTGGCAGAGCAGGACGCCGCGTCGCGCGTGTAGCGTGAGCGACACCGCGCAGTTCGCGCAGCGCTCCTCGCGCCCGCAGTCGCGGCAGAGCACGAGCGTCTGGAAGCCGCGGCGGTTGAGGAAGAGGATGGCCTGCCGACCGGCGCGGACCGTGTCGGCGAGCGCGTCGCGGAGAACCGGCGAGAGCAGCCCGGGCAGCGGCGCGCCCTTGAGGATGCGGGAGAGGTCCACCACCTCCACCTCGGGGAGCGGGCGGTCGTCGATGCGGCGCGGCAGCTCGAGCCGCTCGTACTTGCCGGTGCGCGCGTTCTCGAGCGTCTCGAGCGACGGCGTGGCCGAGCCGAGCACGCAGACCGCCCCCTCCTCCCGGGCGCGGACCACGGCGAGATCCCGGGCGTGGTAGCCCGGGCCGTCCTCCTGCTTGAAGGACGGGTCGTGCTCCTCGTCCACCACGACGATCCCGAGATCCTGCACCGGCGCGAAGACCGCGCTGCGCACCCCCACGCAGATGCGCGCCTCCCCGCCGCGCAGCCGCAGCCACTCGGAGTGGCGCTCGGCGTCGGAGAGCCCGCTGTGGAGGAGCGCCACCTCCGCGCCGAAGCGGGCCCGGAAGCGCCCCGCCAGCTGCGGCGTGAGCGCGATCTCCGGCACCAGGACCAGCGCGCCGCGCCCGGCCTCCCGGGCCCGGGCGATGGACTGCAGGTAGACCTCGGTCTTCCCGGAGCCCGTCACGCCCTGCAGGAGGAAGGTCCGGAACGCGCCCGACGCGCCGACGATGCGCTCCAGCGCCGCGGCCTGGTCGGGGGTGAGGGGAAGCGCCGCGCCGGAGGCCGGAAGGAGCGCGTCGTCCCCGGCGGCGAGCGGGACCGTCTCCAGGGTGACGAGCCCCTGGCGTGCCAGCGCCGTCAGTGCCGGCCGACCCCGCGGGAAGGCGGCCCGGAGCTCCTCCACCGGGATGCGCCCGCGCGCGAGCAGCCACTCCAGGACGGCCCGGCGGGCGTGGGCCCGGGCCCCCAGGGTCCGCAGGGAGCCCTCGGCGCCAGGCGCGGGCGAGGCGTACTCGACGCCGCGCCGGATCGGTGCCTTCCCGCCGCGGCGCGCGTTCAGGCCGGGCGGGAGCGCCGCCCGGAGCAGCTCCCCCGGCGGGCACAGGTAGTAGTCCTCCGCCCAGCGGATGAGCCGGAGCAGGGCCGGCGTGAAGGGAGGGAAGGCGTCGAGGACCCCGGCCACGTCGCGGAGCTCCACGCCCGCCGGCGGGGTGGTGGGCAGCCCCACCACGTAGCCGGTGGCCCGCTGGCTCCGGCCGAACGGCACCGCCACGCGACTGCCCAGCGCCACCTCGGGGGCGAGGCGCGCCGGTACACGGTAGGTGAAAGTGCCGCGCACGGCGGCGGCGACGGCGACCTCGACGAGCACGGGGCGCCGAGTGTAGCAGCCGACCCTGGCCGCCACCCGGGGTCCGGCGCACCCGCGTCTCCGTCCGGGTGCCCGGCCGGGAACGGGCCGAAGTCCGGGGGGTTCGCCTGCGCCGCGGCCCGCCCGCGCGGTTCGGCTCTTGCACGATCCCCGGGCACCCCCCGGAGGTCGCCATGCCCGCTCCCTCGCATCCCACCGGCCGGAACCTCGCCGGGCTCCTCGCCCTGTCCCTCGCGCTCCTCCTCTCCGCGGCCGGTTGCTCCGGGTCGGGGGGTGGCAGCCCGCCTCCGGGCGACATCCCCGATCCGGTCTTCGCCGATCCGGTGGAGAAGATCGCCCGGACCGGCGACGTCGACGGCTTCTCGCGCACCCTCTACGACCAGTACGTGCACCAGGACCCGTGGCTCGTGGATTCGTCGGTGAGCCCGGAGATCCACATGGCCTTCTTCGGCGGCCCCAACAACCGCGGGCGCGCGCTCGCCTACCTCGACACCACGAACTGGGCCGGCCGGCAGGCCGGGCGCACGCCGGCCAAGGCCATCTGGATCATGGGCAACGGCGACTGGCAGTACGCCGCCTACCGGCAGGCCAACGAGTCGGAGCGCTGGACCGACCGGGCCAGCCAGGAGTCGGTGACCCCACCCACCGACCAGGTGAGGCTCCACGGGCAGGTCTACGTCGATCCGTTCCCGGTCACCTGGGACCAGAACAACGCCATCTGGGCCAACTACTCGGTGGCCTACGCCTCGATGGCGAAGCTCTTCCACGGCGGCGGGCGCACGGTGCGGGCGCGCTTCTTCGTCACCGACGACTCGGGGGGCACGGTGGTCTGGGCCGGCCGCTCGAGCGCGGTCTGGACCGAGTGCCGGACCGTCCAGCGCCTGGTCGCCGACGGGCACGTGGCCGACATGAAGTGCGCGGCGAAGAGCTTCCCCCGCCACGACGCCCCGGGCGACTGGGTGGACTGCCCGTCCACCTGCGCGCCGCCGTAGGCGCGGGGCGCTACCCGACGAGCGTGCGGACGTAGGCGAGCAGCGGCTCCCGGAGCTCGGGGCGCTCCAGCGCGAAGGCGATGTTGGCCTTCAGGAAGCCGAAGCGGTCTCCGGCGTCGTAGCGCTCGCCCTCGAAGCGGTAGCCGAGCAGCCCCTCCTCGCGCGCCAGCACCGCCAGCGCGTCGGTGAGCTGGATCTCGCCGCCCACGCCGGGCGTCACCTGCTCCAGGATCCCGAAGATGCGGGGCGGGAGCACGTAGCGGCCGATGACGGCCAGGCTGGAGGGGGCGTCCCTCCGCGGCTTCTCCACCAGCTTCTCGATGCGGATGGTGCGGCCGTCCAGCGCCGGTCCGGCGGCGATGCCGTACATGTGGGCCTCGGCGGGTGGGACCTCCATGAGCGCGATGGTGCCGAGGTGGTTCCGCTCGAAGCAGTCGGCCAGCTGCTTCGCGGCCGGCACCGCCGCGTCGATGATGTCGTCGCCCAGCATGACGATGAAGGGCTCGTCGCCGACGACCTGCCGGGCGCAGAGCACGGCGTGACCCAGGCCGAGCGGCTCCTGCTGCCGCACCGTGACCACGTTGGCCATCTTGGCGATGGCCCGCATCTCGGCGCGCAGCGCCTCCTTGCCGGTGCGCCCCAGGTGCGCCTCCAGCTCGGGAGCGATGTCGAAGTGGTCGACGATGGAGTCCTTGCCGCGCGCGCAGACCAGCACCACCTCATCGACGCCGGCCGCCACCGCCTCCTCCACGATGTACTGGATGGTGGGGCGATCGACGATGGGGAGCAGTTCCTTGGGCACGGCCTTGGTGGCCGGGAGGAAGCGGGTGCCGAGCCCCGCGGCGGGGATGACGGCCTTGCGGATCTTCGCCATGGCCGGCGACTGTAGCCGCGCGGACCTGCCGCGGGAAGGGCCATGGACGCGGCACCCGCGCGCGATGCTTCCTTGCCGCGGGATCGGCCGGTGATATCGTGCGCCGGTGCGCCGACCCGACGCCCGACCGATCCCCGCCGTCCGAGCCGCCGTCCGGGCCCGCGCCGTCCTGGTGCTCGCGGCCGCCGTGCTCGTGGCCGGCGTCCCCGCGCCGGCGCGCGCCGAGGAGGGCGCGCTGCCCCCCACGCCCACCAACTACGTCTACGCCCGTTCCATGGGCATGGGCGCCTACCGCGCCGTGGTGGGGGAGAACGACGGCATCTTCTACAACCCCGCCGTGCTCGCGGCCTCGAAGCGCTTCACCATCAACCTGGGCGGCCTCATGTACCGGGTCGGCGCCGACACCGACGGGACCATGTTCGGCGGCTCGGTGGTGGACTCGGTCTCGTCCACCGTGGCGGCCGGGTTCTCCTACAACTACGTCACCACGCTCGGATACAGCACGCGGGGCGCCTTCGGCGGCATGCTCAACATGGCGCTCGCCTTCCCGGTGGGCGACAACCTGTACGTCGGCGCCACCGGCACCTACCTGAACCTCTTCGCCGACGCGGGCAGCGTGAGCGCCATCACCGTGACCGCCGGGGCCCTGCTCCGCTTCGGCAAGTGGTTCTCGGGGAGCTTCGTCGGCTACAACCTCGTGAACACCTACCACCCCGACCTGCTCCCCCTCGGCATGGGCGCGGGCGTCGCGGTCGGGCCGGGAGACACCTTCCACGTCGTCGCCGACTGGAACCGGGACTTCGGCGCCGACGGGATCCACGCCGACAAGTGGGCGCTCGGGGCCGAGGTCTTCGTCGCCGACATGTTCTCCGGCCGCGGGGGATGGCTCTACGACGCGGGCGGGAACCAGCAGTGGTGGTCGGTGGGCGCCGGCTTCGCCTACCAGGGGTTCGGCGCCGACTTCGCCTACCGGCAGAGCTTCGGCGGGACCACCTTCCGGACGCTCGCCGCCATGATCAAGTTCGCCGTCCCGGGGATGTGACCGGGAGCACCACCGGCGCGCCGGTCACGCCGTTCTCGCCGCGCCAGACCGGGACCCCCCAGACCTCCCCGACCCGGTCGGCCGAGAGCACGTCGCGCGGTGCGCCGTCCGCCACCACCCGGCCGCGGGACAGCACCACGATCCGGTCGGCCGACTCGCCGGCCAGGTTGAGGTCGTGCAGCACCGCCACCACGCAGAGCCCGCCCCGGGCGGCCACCCGCGCCATCTCCATGGCCGCCACCTGGTGGGCCAGGTCGAGGAAGGCGGTGGGCTCGTCGAGCAGCAGCACCCGCGGCTCCTGCGCCAGCGCGCGGGCGAAGAAGACGCGGCGCCGCTCGCCGCCGGAGAGCGCGTCGAGGCGCCGGTGGGCCAGGTGCTCGAGGTCGCAGGCGCGCAGCGCGCCGTCCACGGCGCCGTGGTCGAAGGGGCCGGGCAGGGCGAGCAGCCCCTGGTGCGGGGCCCGCCCCATCATCACTGCCTCACGGACCGTGAATGGCCAGGGGGCGCGCGGCTCCTGGGGCACGAGCGCGCAGACCCGGGCCAGCGCGCGGCGCGGCGCCGCGTGGGCCGGGAGTCCTCCCACCCGGACCTGGCCCGAGGAGGGGGCGAGGAGGCCGGCGGCCAGCCGGAGCAGCGTGCTCTTGCCGGCCCCGTTCGGCCCGACGAGCGCCACCAGCTCTCCCGGACCCGCGGAGAAGGAGACCCGGTCGAGCGCGAGGCGCGCGCCGTAGGCGAACGACACCTCGCGGGCCTCGACGCCGCCGGGTGCCGGCCCGCGCGGCGGCGGCGCCGGGGGCGGTGGCCTCTCCGCCCGCGTCGTCATTGCGCCTCCAGATCGCCGAACCCGAGGACGCGGCGGGCGTTCCCGTGGAACACGGCCTCGAGGACGTCGGGCGGGAGGGCCAGCCCCTGGAGCGCCGGCTCGCCGGCCACCGGGCCCGGGATGTCGGTGTCGCGGGTGCCCAGGCAGCGCCAGGTCGAGTCGAAGAAGCGGGCCAGCGCGTCGCGGCTGCGCACCGGCGCCCCGTCGCCGATGACGAGGGCGCGCTGCTCGGGCCGCGGCCCCTGCAGCCAGGCCAGCTCCGAGCCGAAGAGCACGCGGTCGGCGTGGCCGGCGAGGAGCTCGCGGGCCCGCTCCGGGTCGCGGGAGAGCTCCGGCAAGGACGACGCCGTGTCCACGTGCAGGTTCTGGAGCCGGCCGAGCAGGGCGGAGAGCGCGCCCGGGTTGCCGGCCAGCCCGGCCATGCGCAGGGCCAGGAAGGGGATGGCGGGGCGGGCGGCGACGAGCCGGACCAGCCGTTCCCGGTCGTCGGCACCGCTGCCGGCGTCGAGCGCGACCGGGATGGACAGGCC
Organism: Anaeromyxobacteraceae bacterium; assembly: GCA_037443385.1. Taxonomy (GTDB): domain Bacteria; phylum Myxococcota; class Myxococcia; order Myxococcales; family Anaeromyxobacteraceae; genus CAIOAK01. The sequence continues at coordinate 2,209 of JBBIOL010000085.1, read as the reverse complement.
CTCCACCGCCTGCCAGAGCGGTGCGAGCGCCGGCCCGTCGAGCGCCACCGGGGCGCCCGCGGCGTCGGCGAGACGGCGGGGCACGTGGAGCCCCCGTGCGCCCTGCGCCCGGCCGGTGACGAGCCGCTCCACCTCCCGGTCGACCCAGGCGGCGTCGCAGCAGCCCCGCTCGTCGAGCTCCATGAAGACCTGGACCCGCCCCGGGAAGCGGGCGGCGGCGGCGAGCTGCTCCTCCAGGCCTCCGCCGGCGTGTCCCCCGCCGAGGTTCACGATGCCCAGGATCCCCTGGCTCGAGGCCACGCTCACCGCGAAGCCCAGCACCTCCGGGTCGATGCGCTGGTGGACGTCGACCTTCCAGACGGCGAGCCCCTGGAAGCGGTCGAAGTCCCGGGTGTGGGGCTCGAGCACGGTGGCCGTCGCCACCGCAACGCCGAGGAGCGCGATCGCCAGGACGGAGGCGGCGAGCCAGGCGCGGCGCGGGGTCATGCGTCCCAACTTATCCGCTCCGGTCGGCCCGGCGCAGCAGCCAGAGGAAGAGGGGTCCCCCGAGGAGCGCCGTGAGCGCCCCCACCGGGGGCTCGGAGCCGAGCGGCAGGAAGGCCACGCGGGCGGCGGCGTCGGCGAGCACGAGGAAGGCGGCGCCGAAGAGCGCGGAGGCGGGGAGGAGCACCCGGTGGTCCGGGCCGAGGACGCGCCGCAGGAGGTGCGGCACGATGAGCCCCACGAAGCCGACCAGGCCGGCCAGTGCCACGGCGGCGCCGGTGGCGAGGCTCGCCGCCAGGAACACGGCGCCGCGGGACCGGCCCACGTCCACGCCCAGCGAGGAGGCCTCGTCGTCGCCGAGCGAGAGCAGGTTGAGCTTGGCCGACGCCGCGACGAGCACCGCCAGCGCCACCGCGACGAAGACGGCGCCGGTGAGGAGGGTGCCGGTGGTGGCGTAGCCCACCGCCCCCATGAGCCAGTAGAGGAGGCGCGCCGCCTCCTCGGGCGGGACCATGACCTTCACCACCGTGATGACCCCCGCGGCGAAGGCGTTGAAGACCACGCCCACGAGGAGCGCCGCCTCCGGGACGAGCCGCCCGCCGAACCGCCCCAGCGCGAAGACGAGCGCCGTCGCCCCCGCCGCTCCCAGCGACGCCCCCAGCGCCACCGAGGTCCCGGATCCCACCAGCGCGCCGACGACCGAGGCCGGGCCGGCCGCCGAGGCGGCGGCGAGGGCCGCCGTCCCGCCCAGCGCCGCTCCGCCCGACACGCGG
>JBBIOL010000085.1:0-869 GCA_037443385.1 Anaeromyxobacteraceae bacterium | reverse complement strand
GCCGACGATCGCGCCGAGCAGGACCCGGGGCAGCCGGAGCCCGACGAGGATGGTCCGGTCCGGCTCGACGCCGGCGAGCGCCGCGCCGGGGGAGACCGGCTGGGGGCCGAGCAGGATCCCCGCGGCGGTGGCCGCGGCGAGCACGACCACGCCCGCCCCGAGCGCGAGGAGGAGGCGGCGGCGGGTCACCGGGATCCCCCGGTGGCGAGCGCCGCCTGGAGCTGGCGGAGCGCGGCGGGGAGCTGCGGTCCGGGGCGCAGCACGCGGTCGTCGGGGAGCCGGACCACCCGGCCGGCCCGCACCGCCGGGATGGCCGCCAGGCGCGAGACGGTGTCGGCCGGCTCGTTCACCGCGGCGTCGACGACGAGCTCGGGGTCGTCGGCCACCGCCTGCTCGAGGGAGTAGACCGGCCAGGGGCGCTCTCCCCGGACCACGTTCGCCGCCCCGGCGATGCGCAGCAGCGCGTCGGGGTAGGTCCCCGGCCCGGCTACCACGAGCGGGTCCCGACCCACCACGAGGAGCACGCGCCGGGGGGCGGCGCCGGTCGCGCGGGCGGCGGCCGCACGGGCCTCCGCCTCCCGGATGGCCGCCTCCATCCCGGCGGCGAGCCGCTCGCCGGCGGCGGGGTTCCCGAGCGCCGCGCCCACCTCCCGGGCGGCGCGCAGGACGTCGGGGACGCCCACCACCGGGAGCGCCAGCACCGGAACCCCCAGCTCCGCGATGCGCCGCACCGCCGGCCAGGCGCCGCCGTCGGCGAGCCAGAGCACGAGGTCGGGGCGGAGCCCGAGCACCGCCTCCGGGCTGGGGTCGAGGAAGCCGCCCACGCGCGGCAGCGACCGCACCTCGGGCGCGGTGTCGTAGCGGGTGAC
>JBBIOL010000084.1:0-14791 GCA_037443385.1 Anaeromyxobacteraceae bacterium | reverse complement strand
GCCCTCGGGATGGCGACCGCCGGGCCGAGCCCCATCACCCGCGGTTCCACGCCGGCCGCGGCGGCGGAGAGGATGCGCGCGAGCGGCCGGATCCCGGCGCGCGCGGCGGCGGCGCGCGAGCCCACGAGCAGCGCGGCCGCGCCGTCGTTCACGCCGGAGGCGTTCCCGGCGGTGACCACGCCGCCCGGGAAGAGCGGCCGGAGCCGGGCCAGCGCCTCGGGGGTGGTGCCGGGCCGGGGGTGCTCGTCCTCCCGGACCACGGTGGTGGCGCCGCGCGGCCCGGGGACCTCGACCGGCGCGATCTCCCCGGCCAGGAAGCCGGTGGCGCGGGCGCGCTCGGCGAGCGCCTGGGAGCGGGCCGCGAAGCGGTCGGCCTCTTCCCGCGAGATGCCCTGCTCGCGGGCCACGTTGTCGCCCGTCTCCGGCATGGTGTCCGACCCGTAGCGCTCGACGAGGCGCGGGTTGGGGAAGCGCGCGCCCAGCGTGGTGTCGAAGACGCGCGCCTCGCGCGACCAGGGGGCCTCGGCCTTGGCCATCGCGAATGGGGCGCGGCTCATCGACTCGACGCCTCCGGCCAGGTAGAGCTCCCCGTCTCCCACGGTGACGGCCCGGGCCGCCTCGACCACCGCGGCGAGCCCGCTCGCGCAGAGCCGGTTCAGGGTCTGGGCCGGCACCGCCGGCGGGAACCCGGCCAGCAGCGCGGCGTGGCGGGCCACGTTGCGGGAGTCCTCGCCGGCCTGGTTGGTGCACCCGAGGTAGACGTCCTCCAGCTCCCCGGCCTCCCAGGGGGAGCGGGCCACCAGCGCGCGCATCACCCCGGCCGCGAGGTCGTCCGGGCGCACCGGCGCGAGGGCGCCGGCGTGGCGGCCGAAGGGGGTCCGCAGGCCGTCGAGGAGGTACGCGTCGAGCACGCGCCGGGCCCGCCGGTCAGGCGACCTCGAACAGGCCCGCCGCGCCCATGCCGCCCCCGATGCACATGGTGACGACCACGAGCCTCGCCCCGCGCCGCCTTCCCTCGATGAGCGCGTGACCGACGAGCCGGGCCCCGGACATGCCGTAGGGGTGACCGACCGCGATGGCCCCGCCGTTCACGTTGAGCCGGTCGTCGGGGATGCCGAGCCGGTCCCGGCAGTACAGCACCTGGACGGCGAAGGCCTCGTTGAGCTCCCAGAGCCCCACGTCCGACGCCTTCACCCCGGCCCGCTCGAGCAGGCGGGGAACGGCGAAGACCGGGCCGATGCCCATCTCGTCCGGCTCGCAGCCGGCCGCCGCGAAGCCGCGGAAGACGCCGAGGGGCGAGAGCCCGCGCTTCTCCGCCAGCTTCCCGTCCATCACCACGCAGGCCGACGCGCCGTCGGAGAACTGGCTGGCGTTGCCGGCGGCGATGGTGCCGCCGGGCACGACCGGCTTGATGCGGGCCACGCCCTCGTAGGTGGTGTCGGCCCGGATGCCCTCGTCGGAGTCGAGGGTGACCTCCTTCATGGAGATCCGGCCGGTGGCCTTGTCGCCCACGCCCATCACGGTGGTGAAGGGGACGATCTCGTCCCGGAAGCGGCCGGCCGCCTGGGCCGCCGCGGCGCGCTGCTGGCTCTGCACGCCGTAGCGGTCCTGCGCCTCGCGCCCGATGCCGTAGCGCCGCGCCACCACCTCGGCGGTCTCCAGCATGCTCATGTAGATGGCGGGCTTGCGCTCGACGAGCGCCGGGTCCTGGAACATGTGCTGGTTGAGCTCCTGCTGGACGCAGGAGATCTGCTCGATGCCGCCGGCGACGGCCACCGGGACCCGGTCGACGATCACGCGGTGGGCGGCCATGGCGATGGTCTGCAGCCCGGAGGAGCAGAAGCGGTTCACCGTGGTGCCGGCGGTGCCCACCGGCAGGCCGGCGGCGAGCGCGATCTGGCGGGCCACGTTGCCGCCGGTGGTTCCCTCGGGCAGCGCGCAGCCGAAGAGGACGTCCTCCACCTCGGCGGGGTCGACCCGGGCGCGCTCCACCGCGGCCTTCACCACGTGGCCGCCGAGCGTCGCGCCGTGGGTCATGTTGAGGGCCCCGCGCCAGGACTTGGCGAGGCCGGTTCGGGCGGTGGAGACGATGACGGCGTCGGACATGGCGATCTCCGTTCCCCTAGGTGAAGGACCTGCCCTCGGCGGCCAGGCGGGCGAGCAGCGCGGCGGGCTTCCAGAACTCCCGGTCGGCGCCGGGCAGCGCGGCGTAGCGGGCCATGGCCCGGACCACGTTGTAGAGCCCGACCTCGTCGGCGTAGCGCATGGGGCCGCCCCGGAACACCGGGAAGCCGTAGCCGGTGAGGTAGACCATGTCCACGTCGGAGGCGCGCAGCGCGATGCCCTCCTCGAGGATCCGCGCGCCCTCGTTGACGAGCGCGAAGACGCAGCGCTCCACGATCTCCTCGTTCGAGATCCTGCGCCGGGTGATCCCCATCTCCTTCGACCCGGCGACGATGATCTCCTCCACCACCGGGTCGGGGATGGGGTCGCGCTGGCCCGCCGCGTACCGGTACCAGCCCGCGCCGGTCTTCTGGCCGAAGCGCCCCAGCTCGCAGACCCGGTCGGCGATGATCTGCCGGGGTGCGCCCGGGTGCTCCTCGTAGTGGCGCTTGCGGATGTACCAGCCCACGTCGTTGCCGGCGAGGTCGGAGACCCGGAACGGACCCATGACGAAGCCGAAGCGCTCGATGGCCCGGTCCACCTGCTGCGGCAGCGCGCCCTCGGCGAGCAGCGCGAGGCACTGGTTCAGGTACCCGTGGAGCATGCGGTTCCCGATGAACCCGTCGCACACGCCCGAGACCACCCCGGTCTTCTTGAGCTTCTTCGAGAGCCCCATGACCGTGGCCAGCACGTCCTTGCCGGTGGCCTTCCCGCGGACGATCTCGAGCAGCTTCATGACGTTGGCCGGGCTGAAGAAGTGGGTGCCGACCACGTCCTGCGGGCGCCGGGTGAAGGACGCGATCCGGTCCACGTCGAGGGTGGAGGTGTTGGTGGCCAGGATGGCGCCCGGCTTCATCACCTCGTCGAGCATGCGGAAGACCTTCTCCTTCACCGCCATGTCCTCGAAGACCGCCTCGACGACGATGTCGGCCTGGCCGATGGCGGCGTAGTCCATGGTGGGGCGGATGAGCGCCATGCGCTCCTCCACCTGGGCCGGGGTGATCTTCCCCTTCTTGGCCGTCCCCTCGTAGTTCTTGCGGATGACGCCCAGGCCCTTCTGGAGCGCCTCCTCCTTCACCTCGAGGACGGTGACGGGGATGCCGGCGTTGGCGAAGTTCATGGCGATCCCGCCGCCCATGGTGCCGGCGCCGATCACCGCCGCCGACTGGATCTTCCGGGTAGGGGTGTCCTCCGGGACGTCGGGGATCTTGGAGGCGGCCCGCTCGGCGAAGAAGGCGTGGCGCAGCGCGCGCGACTCGGGCGTCTGCACGAGCTCGAGGAAGGCGGCCCGCTCCCAGGCGAGCCCCTCCTCGAAGGGCCGGGTGGCGGCGGCCTCGATCGCGTCCACGCACTTGCGCGGCGCCGGGTAGTCCTTGGCCACCGCGGCGACCGTGTTGCGCGCGAAGCCGACGAAGGCGGGGGCGCGCGGGTCCTTCACCGGGATGTCGCGCACGAGCGGGAGCGGCCGGACGTCGGCCACCTTGCCGGCGAAGGTCACCGCCCCCTCGAGCAGGTCCCCCTCCAGGATGGCGTCGAAGAGGCGGGTCTTCCCGAGCTTCTCCGAGGGAACCGGGGCCCCGGAGACGATCAGGTTGAGCGCCGCCTCCACCCCCACCACGCGCGGGAGCCGCTGCGTCCCGCCGGCCCCGGGCAGGAGCCCGAGCTTCACCTCCGGGAGCGCGATCTGCGCGCCCGGGGAGGCCACCCGGTAGTGGCACCCGAGCGCGAGCTCGAGCCCGCCTCCCATGCACACGGAGTGGATGGCGGCCACCACCGGCTTCGGGGACTGCTCCACGGCGCGGATGACGGTGTGCAGGTTGGGCTCGGCGAGCGCCTTCGGCGAGTCGAACTCCTTGATGTCGGCGCCGCCGGAGAAGGCCTTCCCCGCCCCGGTGATCACGATGGCCTTCACGGCCGGATCGGCGGCGGCCCGGTCGAGCCCGGCCACCAGCCCGGAGCGCAGCGCGTGCCCGAGCCCGTTCACCGGGGGGTTGTCCAGCGTGATGACCGCCACCGCGCCGCGCGTCGTGTAGTGGGCCTGGCTCATTTGCCCTCCGTGATGAAGCGTTCCAGGTGGTGCTCGGTGTCGCCGAGGCCGAGCTCGATGGCGAGCAGCCGCTTGAAGTGGTGGCTGACCGCCAGCTCGTCGGTCACCCCCATGCCGCCGTGGAGCTGCACGGCCTGCTGCCCCACGAACCGGCAGGCCTGGCCGACGGTCACCTTGGCCGCCGACACGGCGCGGCGCCGCTCGCGCACGTCGGGCGAGGCGGCGTGCAGGGCCGCCAGGAAGCTCATGGAGCGGGCCTGCTCCACGTGCATGAGCATGTCGGCCATGCGGTGCTGGAGCGCCTGGAAGCGGGCGATGGGCACCCCGAACTGCTTGCGGGTCCGGGTGTACTCGAGGGTGGCGTCGAGGGCCGCCTGCAGGACCCCCACCGCCTCCGCGCAGAGCGCGGCCACGCCCAGGTCGAACGCCGCCGCGATGGCCGGGAAGGCCCGGCCCTCCTCCCCCAGCAGCGACTCGCCGGGGAGCGCCACGCCGGCCAGCTCCACGTCGGCGCCGCGCTGGCCGTCGATGGTCGGGTACGGGACCAGCCGCACGCCGGGCGACCGGGCGGGGACCGCGAAGACGGACAGCCCCTCCTCCCCGTCCTCGTGGCCGGAGGTGCGGGCGGTGACGAGCAGCAGGTCGGCCGCCGGCGCGTGGAGCACGACCGCCTTGCGCCCCTGCAGCACCCAGCCCGCCCCACGCCGCGTGGCGGTGGTCGCCACCCGGGCGAGGTCGTGGCGGGCGCCCTCCTCTCCGTGGGCCGGGACGGCGATGGTCTCGCCGGCGGCCATGGCCGGGAGCAGCGCCTCCCGCTGCGCGGCGGTGCCCAGCGAGCGGACCAGCGCCGTGCCCATCACCGCCGAGGAGAGGTAGGGCTCGACCACCAGCGCCTTGCCGAGCGCGTTCAGGGTGACGAGCGTCTCGACCGTGGCCGGGGCCATGCCGCCGTGCTCCTCCGGAACTTGAAGGGCGAGAAGTCCCATCTCCCCCAGCTTGCCCCAGACCTCGCGGCTCCAGCCCTCCGCGGAGCGGAGGATCCGCCGGCGGGCCTCGAAGGCGTACTCCTGGGAGAGGAAGCGCTGGACCATGTCGGAGAGCGCGCGCTGCTCGTCGGTGAGGTGGAAGTGCATGGCGCGCCCTCAGAGGCCCAGGATCATCTGGGTGATGATGTTCTTCTGGATCTCGTTCGAGCCGCCGTAGATCGAGGCCTTGCGCATGTTGCAGTAGGTGGCGGCGAGCGGGGCGGCGTAGTCGGGGCCCACCGGCGGGCCGGCGAAGCCGTCGGACAGGGCCTCGATCCGGAAGGGGAGCGCGTAGGGCCCCACCGCCTGCACCATGAGCTCGGTGAGCGTTTGCTGGATCTCGGTGCCCTTCACCTTGAGCAGCGAGGCCTCCGGGCCGGGGGCGCGCTTCTCGGCCTCGGCGGAGAGCACGCGCAGGTTGGTCATCTCGAGCGCCATCAGGTCGATCTCGACCTGGGCCAGGCGCGCCGCGAAGAGCGGGTCGTCGGCGAGCGGGCGGCCGTGCTTGCGCTCCAGCGAGGCGATGCGCCGGAGTCGCGCCAGCTCGCGCTTGGAGGTGCCGATGCCGGCGATGTTGGCCCGCTCGTGACCGAGGAGGAACTTGGCGTAGGTCCAGCCCTTGTTCTCCTCGCCGACGCGGTTCTCCACCGGGACCTTCACGTCCTCGAACCAGACCTCGTTCACCTCGTGCCCGCCGTCGAGCATGACGATGGGGCGCACCGTCACGCCGGGCGTCCGCATGTCGACGAGCAGGAAGGAGATGCCGGCCTGGGCCTTGGCCGACCGGTCGGTGCGGACCAGGCAGAAGATCCAGTCGGCGTGCTGGGCCAGCGTGATCCAGGTCTTCTGGCCGTTCACCACGTAGTGATCGCCCTCGCGCACCGCCTGGGTGCGCAGGCTGGCCAGGTCGGAGCCGGACTCGGGCTCGGAGTAGCCCTGGCACCACCAGTCGTCGCCGGAGAGGATGCGCGGGAGGAAGCGGGCCTGCTGCGCGGCGTTCCCGAAGCGCTGGATCACCGGCCCCACCATCTTGAGCCCGAAGGGGAGCAACCGCGGCGTCCCGGCCGCGGCGCACTCCTCCTCGAAGACGTACTGGCGCACCGGATCCCAGCCGGTGCCGCCGAACTCGACCGGCCAGTTCGGGCCGCCCCAGCCGCGCCGGAAGAGGATCCGCTGCCACTCCACGGTATCCTCGGGCGGCACGTGCAGTCCGGCCAGGACCTTGCGGCTCATGGAGGGCGGGAGGCTCGTCGCGAGGAAGTCCCGGACCTCGTCGCGGAAGGCCTGCTCCTCCGGGGTGAAGCTGAGGTCCATGGGCGCTCCCGGGGGCGCGGCGGCCGCCCCAGCTCGTTTTGCAGAGCGAAACGTTGGTCCGACTTGCGTACTTCCGGTCCACCCCGTAACACGCTGCTGTTGACGGTGGCAAGGCGCCGGTGCCAGGATCCGGTGCCTCGCGCCGCCGGAGAATATCGCTTTTCGAACGTGGTTGCTGCCCGGAGGAGACGCCCCCGATGAGCCTCAGGAAACTGCTCGACCTCACCGGCAAGGTGGCCCTCGTCACCGGCGGTTCCCGCGGCCTGGGCCTGCAGATGGCGGAGGCGCTCGGCGAGATGGGCGCCCGGCTGGCGCTGACCGCGCGCAAGGCGCCGGAGCTCGAGGCGGCGGTGAAGCACCTCGCCGCGCAGGGCGTGGAGGCGATGGCCGTCCCGGTGGACCTGGGCCGGCGCGAGAACGTGCCGGGCGTGGTCGAGGCGGTGGCCGCGCGCCTCGGCACGGTGGACGTGCTCGTGAACAACGCCGGCACCACCTGGGGCGCGCCCGCCGAGGATCACTCGGCCGAGGCCTGGGACAAGGTGATGCGGCTCAACCTGGACGCCACCTTCTTCCTCTCCCAGGAGGTCGGGCGCCGCTTCATGATCCCGCGCCGCTCCGGCAAGATCGTGAACGTGGCCTCGGTGGCCGGGCTCTCCGGCAACCCGCCCGGCATGAGCACCATCGCCTACAACGCCAGCAAGGGGGCGGTGGTGAACCTGACCCGGGCGCTGGCCTGCGAGTGGGGCAAGCACGGGGTGAACGTGAACGCCATCTGCCCCGGGTTCTTCCCCTCCCGGATGACCCACGGCCTGCTCGGCGCCATCGGCGACATGGTCGTGGCCGGCACGCCGCTCGGGCGGCTGGGCGGCGACGAGGACCTGAAGGGCGCGGTGGTGTTCCTCGCCTCCGAGGCCTCGCGCCACGTCACCGGCCAGTGCCTGGTCGTGGACGGCGGCGCCTCGCTCTGGTGACCCGTACCCCCTTCCCGCAGCCGGAGGCGTCGATGGATTTCTCGGTGTCGGAGCGCGTCAGGAGCTTCCAGCCGCTGGTCCGCGAGTTCATGCGGAAGGAGATCTTCCCCCTCGAGCCCCGCTTTCGGCACGGGGGGTTCGAGGCCATCCTCCCCGAGCTCCGCCGGGTGCGCGAGAAGGCCCGGGAGACCGGCCTCTTCGCGGCCCACATGCCTCCCGCGTACGGGGGCGCGCACCTGCCGCTCACCGACTTCGCGCACCTCTCCGAGGAGCTCGGCAAGAGCCCGCTCGGCCACTACTGCTTCAACGTCCAGGCGCCGGACATCGGCAACATGGAGCTGATCCTCGAGTTCGGCACCGACGCCCAGAAGGAGCGCTGGCTCGGGCCGCTCGCCCGCGGGGAGATCCGCAGCTGCTTCACCATGACCGAGCCGGAGTTCGCCGGCTCGAACCCGGTCTGGATGGGCACCACCGCCGTGAAGGAGGGGGGCGAGTGGGTCATCCGCGGCCACAAGTGGTTCGCCTCGTCGGCCGACGGGGCCGCCTTCGCGGTCTGCATGGCGGTGACCAACCCGGCCGAGAAGGAGCCCCACCGCCGCGCCAGCATGATCCTCGTTCCCACCAGCACCCCGGGCTTCGAGCGGGTGGGGAACATCTCGGTGATGGGACACCGCGGCTCCGACTGGCAGAGCCACGGCGAGGTCATGTACCACGGCGCCCGCGTGCCGCTCGAGAACCTGCTCGGGCCGGAGGGGGCGGGCTTCACGCTGGCCCAGCACCGTCTCGGGCCCGGGCGCATCCACCACTGCATGCGGTGGATCGGCATATGCGAGCGGGCCTTCGACATCCTCTGCCGCCACGCCTCCACCCGCGAGCTCGCCCCCGGGGACCTGCTCGGCTCGCGCCAGATGGTGCAGCAGTGGATCGCCGAGAGCCGCGCCGAGATCGACGCGGCCCGGCTCCTCGTGCTGCACGCCGCCTGGCGCATCGAGCGGGAGGGCGCGCCGGCCGCGCGGCAGGAGATCTCCATCATCAAGTTCACCGTGGCCCGCACGCTGCAGCGCGTGCTCGACCGGGCCATCCAGGCGCTGGGCGCGCTGGGCATGACCGACGACACCCCGCTCGCGTTCTGGTGGGCCCACGAGCGGGCCGGGCGGATCTACGACGGCGCCGACGAGGTCCACCTCTCCAGCGTGGCGAAGCGCATCCTGGCCGGCTACGCCCGGGGGCAGGGGGACCGGTGAGCGAGGAGCCCCGGCCGCGCCTCGACGAGGCCGACGAGGTCCGCGCCGAGGAGCGCTTCGACGCCGAGGCGGTCCGTCCCTGGATGCTGCGGGCCTTCCCGGGCGCGCAGGGCCCGGTGGTGGCCCGCCAGTTCCGCAAGGGGCACTCCAACCTCACCTACCTGGTCTCCATCGGGGAGCACGAGGCGGTGCTGCGCCGGGCCCCCTTCGGCGCCCGGGTGAAGAGCGCGCACGACATGCACCGGGAGTGGACGCTGCTCTCGGCGCTCCGGGGCGTGTACCCGCGGGCGCCGCGGCCGCTGGCCTTCTGCGAGGACGAGTCGGTGCTGGGCGCGCGCTTCTACCTCATGGAGCGCGTGCGCGGGGTCATCCTGCGCGGGGACGGCTCCGGATCCGGCTGGACGCTCGGCCCGGAGCTCCTGCGCGCCACCTCCACCGCGCTGGTGGACAACCTCGCCGAGCTGCACGCGGTGCCGGTGGAGGGGACGCCACTCGCCGCGCTGGGCCGGCCCGCCGGCTACGTCGCACGGCAGGTGAATGGCTGGACCGAGCGCTACCGGGCGGCGCGGACCGACGACGTCCCGGAGATCGAGGCCGCCGCGGCCTGGGCCGCGGCGCACATGCCGCCGGAGGGCGGGGCCACGCTGGTCCACAACGACTACAAGTACGACAACGTGGTGCTCGACCCGGCCGATCCCTCGCGGGTGGTGGCGGTGCTCGACTGGGAGATGGCCACCATCGGCGACCCGCTCATGGACCTGGGAACCGCGCTCGGCTACTGGACCGACCCGGACGATCCGGCCCCGCTGCGGGCCTCGGCCTTCGGCCCCACCCACCTGCCGGGCGGCCTCTCCCGCCGGGAAGTGGTGGAGCGCTACGCCGTGCGTTCCGGGCGGCCGGTGGGCGACGTCCTCTTCCACTACGTCTTCGCCCTCTTCAAGCTGGCGGTGATCGTGCAGCAGATCTACCGGCGCTACCGGGACGGGCACACCACCGATCCCCGCTTCGCCCCGCTCATCCAGATGGTGCGGGTGCTGGGCACGCAGGCCACCCGGGCCCTCGACCGGGGCCGGATCCACCAGCTCGGATGAGGCTCCACGTCCTCGTGAAGAAGGAGGAGCTCGACGGGCAGCGGCTGCCCGGCAAGGTGGTGGTGGTCCTCGACGTGCTCTTCGCCACCACCACCATCGCGGCGGCGCTCGGCCACGGCGCGCGCGCGGTGCTCCCGGAGCGGGACGGCGACGCGGCCCGGGCCGCCGCGGCGGGGATGCCCGCCGGGAGCTACGTGCTGGCGGGCGAGTACGGTGCCGAGACGCTGCCCGGGTTCGGCCACCCCACGCCGCTCGCGGTCCTCTCCGGGCCCATCGACGGGCGCACGCTGGTGTACGCGACCACCAACGGGACGGTGGCGCTCCACAAGGCGGCCGGCGCGTCGCGGATCTACGCGGCGGCGCTCGCCAACGGGGCCGCGGTGGGGGAGCGGATCGCCGCCCGCCACGGCGACGACACCGTGCTGCTCGTCTGCTCCGGGTCGATGGACGCGGTGAACCTCGAGGACCTCTACGGCGCGGGCCACCTCGTGGCCCACCTCTCGCGCCTCCTCCCCGGCTGCGACCTCACCGACGCGGCGCGCGCCGCGCTCCTCGTCCAGGAGGGGAGGGACGCACTCGGGTGCCTCGCCTCGAGCCGGGTGGGGCGGATGATGCGGGAGCGCGGGCTCGCGGAGGAGGTGGCCTGGGCCGCCCGCAAGGATCACCTCGCGGTCGTGCCGGAGCTCGTGCGGGGGAGGCTCGTCGCCTCCTGACGGGCGCGGCCGTTCCCGCGCCGCCGTCAGCGGCGCAGCTTGAATGTGCCGATCGCCTTCGCGACGAGCTCCCCCGACTCGTCGCGGACCTCCCCCTCCGAGAAGGCGAGCGAGCCGCCCAGCTTGAGGCAGCGTCCCTCGGCCACGAGCGATCCCCTCGCCTGGCCCAGGAAGGAGACCGAGAGCTCGACCGTGAAGGCGCCCCGGGCGGTCCCGTCCCGGGCGATGGCCGCCACCGCCAGGGCCACGTCGGCGAGCGACATGATGACGCCCCCGTGCGCGCCGTGGTGGCTGTTGAGCAGTTCCGGGCGGAGCGTCACCGAGAGGCGCGCCAGGCCGGGCTCGAGCGTGGCGATGCGGATGCCGAGGAGGTCGGCGAATGGCACCGGGCGACCGACGAGCTCGGAGAGGTTCACGGGGCCGCCCCGGGCCGGACGACGAGCTTGCCGTGGGCGCGCCGCGCGAGGAGGTCGGCCAGCGCGGCGGGGACCTCCTCCAGCGCGAGACGGCGCGTGATCACCGGCGCGAGCCGGCGTTCCTCGATCCACCCGGCGATGCGGGCGAGCCCGTCCGCGCTCCGTGCGGGCTCGCGGCGCGACCAGTCGCCCCAGTAGACGCCCAGCATGGAGCGGGCATGGAGGAGCACGAGGTTGGCCGGGATGCGGGGGATCTCGCCGGAGGCGAATCCGACCACGAGGAAGCGGCCCCCGAAGCCGGTGGCGCGGAGCGCCGCCTCGCTGAGCGCGCCGCCCACGGGGTCGTAGACCACGTCCACGCCGAGCCCGCCGGTGAGGGACCTCACCCGCTCCCGGAGGTCCTCGCGGGAGTAGTCGATGGTCTCGTCCGCGCCCAGGAGACGGCAGGCGGCGAGCTTCTCGGCGGAGGAAGCGGCCGCGACGACGCGGGCGCCGAGCAGCTTGCCGAGCGACACCGCGGCGGTGCCCACCCCGCCGCCCGCCCCGAGCACGAGCAGGGTCTCCCCGGGCCGGAGCCTGGCCCGGTCCTCCAGGGCGTGGAGGGTGGTGCCGAAGGTGAGCAGCGACGCCGCGGCCACGTCGGCCGGGAGCGAGGCGGGCCGGCGCAGGACCTGGGCGACGGGGACGGCGCAGCGCTCGGCGAAGGCCCCGATGACGGTGGACGCCATGACCGGGTCGCCCGGGGAGAACGCCCCGGCGGACCGACCGACCGCCTCGACCACGCCGGCGAGCTCCATGCCGGGCACGAAGGGGAGCGGCGGGCGGACCTGGTACCTGCCCTGCACCATCAGGCCGTCCGGGTAGTTGAGCCCGGCCGCCTCCACCCGCACGAGCACCTCGCCGTCGCCCGGGACGGGGTCGGGAAGGTCGGCGACCCGGAGGTCGGCGATCGGTCCGAAGGCGCTGCAGAGGAGGGCGCGCAATTGTTTCGCTCCACGAAACGGAGTCTCGCACCGTAGCACGCGGGGTACGCACCTCACAACGCGGCCGCCGATCTGCTAGGCTCCGCCCGTGGCCGCGACGAGGCGCAGCACGCCGGCGGAGGCCCGCCCCCCGGCGGACCGCAAGTTCGTGACCGCGCTCTCGCGCGGCCTCGAGGTCCTGCGCTGCTTCGGCCCCCGCGACCGCTGGCTCGCGAACCAGGAGATCGCGCGACGCACCGGTCTCGCGAAGCCCACCGTGTCGCGGCTGGCCTACACGCTGACGCGGCTCGGGTACCTGCGCTCCTCCGGGGCCACCGGCAAGTACGCGCTGGGCAGCGCCGCCATCGGCCTGGGCTTCGCGGCGCTCGGGCAGATGGACGTGCGGCGCGTGGCGCGCCCCTTCCTGCAGGAGCTCTCCGAATTCGCCAAGGCCTCGGTCCACCTGGCGGTGAACGACCGGCTCTCCATGCAGGTGGTGGACACCTACTGGAACAGCGCCTCGTTCGTCATCGACATCGGCTCGCGCGTGCCGGCCGCCACCACGTCGCTGGGACGAGCCTGGGTCTCCACGCTCCCGGCACCGGAGCGACGCCGCTTCCTCGACGCCCTCCGGACGGCACGCCCGGGGGACTGGTCGGTGAACCGGCGTCGCCTGGAGCAGGCGGCGCGCGACTTCGCGGAGCACGGGTTCTGCCTGGGCCTGGGCGACTGGCGGCGGGAGATCAACGCCGTGGCCGCCCCGCTCGCGCTGCCGGACGGCGGAGGCACGGTCGTGGTGGGCGTGTCCGGCGCCGCCTTCCAGCTCGAGCCCGAGGTGCTCAAGCGGGAGATCGGGCCGCGGCTCCTGGCGCTTCTCGGAAACGTCCGGTCGGGGCTGGCCTCCGGCGGCGAGGCGGAGGCACCATGAGCGGACCCGCAGGGATGACCGACTTCCTCGGCGTGACCGAGCTGCTCACCGACGAGGAGCGGCTGGTCCAGGCCCAGGGTCGGCGGTTCGTGGACGAGCGCGTGCTCCCCGTGATCGAGTCGCACGCCCAGGCGCAGTCGTTCCCGCGCGACCTGGTCCGCCCGATGGGCGAGCTCGGCTTCCTCGGCCCCACCCTGCCGCCGCGCTACGGCTGCGCCGGGCTCTCCAGCGCCGCCTACGGGCTGCTCATGTACGAGCTGGAGCGGGGCGACTCGGCGCTGCGCAGCTTCGCGTCGGTGCAGGGCTCGCTCGTCATGTACCCGATCTTCGCCTACGGCTCCGAGGCGCAGCGGGAGCACTGGCTGCCGCGGCTCGCCCGGGGCGAGGCCATCGGGTGCTTCGGCCTCACCGAGCCCGACTTCGGCTCCAACCCGGCCGGCATGCGCACCCGGGCCGTCCGCGAGGGATCGCGCTGGCGCATCGACGGCGCGAAGATGTGGATCACGAACGGATCGATGGCCGACGTGGCGGTGGTCTGGGCCCGCACCGACGACGGCATCCGCGGATTCCTCGTGGAGCGGGGAACGCCCGGCTTCTCCGCGCCGGAGATGAAGGGGAAGTGGTCGCTCCGCGCCTCGGTGACCTCCGAGCTCGTGCTCGACGGCGTGCTCGTGGACGAGGAGCGGAGCCTCCTGCCGGGCGTGAAGGGGCTGAAGGGGCCGCTCGGCTGCCTCAACCAGGCTCGCTTCGGGATCGCCTGGGGGGTGCTCGGCGCGGCCGAGGCCTGCTACCAGTGCGCGCTCGACTACGCCCGGTCGCGGGTCCAGTTCGACCGCCCCATCGCCGGCTTCCAGCTCACCCAGGAGAAGCTCGCCTGGATGGCCACCGAGCTCGCGAAGGGGCAGCTGCTCGCGCTGCACGTGGCCCGGCGCAAGGACGCGGGCACGGTGACGCCGGCCCAGATCTCCATGGCCAAGATGAACAACGTGGCCGTCGCACGCGAGATCTGCGCGCGGGCGCGCACCATCCTGGGCGCGAATGGCATCCTCGGCGAGTACCCGGTGATGCGCCACATGGCCAACCTGGAATCGGTCTACACCTACGAGGGGACCCACGAGATGCACACCCTCGTCATCGGCGAGGCGGTCACGGGCATCTCGGCGTTCCGCTGAGCGCGCGGCCCTCGGGCCGCGCAACGCCCTCGCACGGCCAGCGCCGCCGGGCTCACGCCCGGTTCTTCACCGATAGTCCCATGACGAACCGGGCCACCGGCTCGTCGCCGTGGCGCGACGGAACGGTCGCCACCACCTCCACCGGCAGCGTCACGCGCTCGCCGGTGCGCGCCGCCTCCTCCATCGCCTCGCGGATCTTCCGCCCGTCCCGCGTCCGGAAGAAGGTGTCCCCGTCGGCCCGCTTCAAGAACTCCATGTTCGCGTACTTGAAGACCGGGACCATCCGGCGGTGGCGCGCTCGGATGAGGGAGAAGGCGTTCATCCCGCTGGCCAGGTCGGCGGCGGCCGCCATCACGCCGACGTACATCGAGCCCACGTGGTTCCGGGTCCGCCATCCGAGTGGAACCCGCACGACGGCGCCGTCGTCGTCGAGCTCCACCACCTGGGGGGCGATGAAGAGCAGGACGGGGATGCGGAGCCCGAGGGCCCGGACGGCGGCGGTCTCCTTCCAGAGCATGGACCGCACCCTACCCCGGCGGCCCTGGCGCGGGCGAGCCGACGCCACCGGACCCACCGGGCTTTCGTGGTCCCCCTGCTCCTCCCGGTCCGGGCTGCCCGCGGCGTTCCCGGTCGTCCGGGGCGAACCGGGACATGAAGTCGGGTCCGTACTCCCGACGCGCCGCCTCGAGGTTGTGCGCCCGACCTGGGGGATCCCCTGGATTCAGAAGGCAAAGGATTCGGTCAG
>JBBIOL010000083.1:0-14879 GCA_037443385.1 Anaeromyxobacteraceae bacterium | reverse complement strand
GCCGGGGTCCGCGGGAAGGAGGCCCCGGCTCCGCGCCGCGAGCAGGTGGGCGAGCAGCCGGTCGTCCGGCCTGCAGCGGGCGCGGTGGGCCTCCGCCGCCTCGGCGTACCGGCCCCGGTCGACGAGCACGTCCCGCAGCCCCTCGGCGGCAACGGCGTCGCCGGCCTCCATGAGGCGCCGGTAGGCGGCCTCCGCCTCCTCCAGCATCCCGGCACGGCGGTGGTCGTCGGCGAGCGCCCGCTCCACCTCGGCCCGGCGGCCGGGCGGGAGCCCGGGCCGGTGCAGCATGTTGCGGTGGAGCCGCAGCGCACGGGGCAGGTCCCCCTCGCGCTTGAAGAGCTCGCCGAGCGCCAGGTAGGTCTCCACGGCCTCCGGGCTGGAGAGGCGCGCGGCGTCGGAGAGCGCCTCGATTGCCGAGTCGGGGTCGTCCGAGATCATGGACCGGACGCCCTTGAGATACGCCCGGGCCTGCTCCCGGCGCCGGTGCAGCCGGTAGGCGAGGAAGCCCGCGACCACGGCCAGGCCGGCGGCGAGGAGGAACCAGTGCACGGGGACGCCGCGGCGGCCCTCAGCCGCCGAAACCCTTCCGCAACCGGGCCCAGCTCTCGTCGAGGTGCTCGATCATCACCTTGGTGTCGGCCAGCACCGGCATGAAGTTGGTGTCGCCGCCCCAGCGCGGGACCACGTGCCAGTGGAGGTGGTCGGCGATCCCGGCCCCGGCCACCTTCCCCAGGTTCATCCCCACGTTCATGCCCTCCGGCCCGTAGGCCGAGCGGACCACCCCCACCGCGCGTCGCAGCTCCGACTGGAGATCCGCGAAGTCCTCGGGCCCGAGGTCCTCGAGCCGCGACACGTGGGCGCGGGGGACCACGAGGACGTGGCCGTTGTTGTAGGGGAACCGGTTCAGGATGGTGAACGCGAGCGCCGACCGGTGCACGACGAGGTTCCGGCGATCGGCCTCCTCTCCCTGCTCCGCCGGGAAGAGGCAGAAGATGCACCCGGTGGGTTTCCCGGCCTGGATGAACTCCATGCGCCACGGCGCCCAGAGCGGCTTCTCCACGCGCCCTCCCCTACCGCGCCAGGAAGTAGACGCCGGGGCCGTCCGCCGCGGCCGACTGGCGCTGGACCTCGCTGCGCATGGTCTCGGCCACCGCCTGCGCCGCGCGCTGGGCCACGCCGCCGAGGAGGTCCTCGAGGAAGCGGGCCCGCTCGTCGGGCGGGTAGACCAGCCGGGGCTCCCCCCGGATCTCGGCCAGCTCCTTGGCGAGGTCGACGGCGTCCTGGAAGCCGCCCAGCTCGTCCACGAGCCCGAGCTCGACGCCCTGCTCGCCGGTGACCACCCGCCCGTCGGCGAACTTCTCCACCTGCTCGACGGTGAGGTCGCGCCCCTCGGCCACCGCCTGGATGAACTGCCGGTGGATGCGGTCGGCCAGCTCCTGCCAGTAGGCCCGGTCGGCGGCGGAGAACTCGCGGAACGGGCTGCCGGCGTCCTTGAGGCGCCCGGCGGTGACGGTGTTCATCTCCACGTCGAAGCGGTGCAGGAGCCCGCGGAGGTTGGGGAAGGTGCTGATGACGCCGATGGACCCGGTCAGGGTACCGGGCTCGGCCACGATCCGGTCGCAGCCCGTGGCGACGAGCAGGCCCCCCGAGGCGGCCATGTTGCCCATGGCGCAGACCACCACCTTGTCCTCGGCGAGACGGCGCAGGCCGTCGAGGATCTCCTGGCTCGTGCCCACCGCGCCGCCGGGCGAGTCGATGCGCACGACCACCGCCTTCATGTCGGCGTCGTCGCCGTAGCGCTTCAGCAGCTTGAGGACCGGCTCGGCCTCGACCGTGCCCCGGCCCATGCCGATGGGCCCCTTCACGTCCACCACGCCGATGCGCGGCCCGGACGCGAGGCGCGGCGCCTCCCCCTTCACAGCGCCGTAGGCGAGCCACAGGAAGGCCAGGAAGACCGCGAAGAGGCCGCCGAACACGAAGAGCACCACCGCCAGCGCGGCGCGATCGCGTCGCGGGGGCGGCTGCGGCGGCAGCGGCGCCGCGCCCCATCCCGGCGGGGGCAAGGGCCATCCACCCGGTGCCTGCGGCCAGCCGGCGGGCGGCTGCGGCCAGGGCGCGTGCGGGGGCGCCGCCTGGGCGGCCGGTGCCTGTGGCGCTGCGGCGGGTGGGACGGGCGTGGTGGGCAGGGGCTCGGGTCCGCCGCCCGGGGCGTTCGTGTTCTCGCTCATGGCAGGGGCGAGAAGACCACGGGACCCCGGGGGCCGCAACTGGGCGAGGAAAGCCCTGCGGGGGGTGCGGACGCTTGCGGAGGGGAAAAGAGAAGCGCACCGGCGCCAGGGACGGCCGGTGCGCGGGATGTTCCGTCTCGGTGCCGCTGGATGGAGCGGTGCAGCGAGACGTTCTTCCGCGGCCTGAAGGCCGCGGAGCCTAGCCCTTCCTTCTGTTGAACTTCTCCATGAGGTCGCCGAGGCGGGCCCGCCCGTCGCCCTGCTTGCGCAGGTACTCGCGGTACTCGTCCTCGCCGCCGTCGCGGCTCAGCGCCTTGATGGACAGCGCCACCTTGCGCTCGTGGGAGTCGATGTCGATGACCTTGACCTCGACTTCCTCGCCCTCCTTGACCACGTCGTGCGGGTTCTCGACCCGCTCGTCGCGCATCTCGGAGACGTGGACCAGCCCCTCGATGCCGGGCTCGATCTCCACGAAGGCGCCGAAGTCGGTGACCTTGGTGACCCGCCCCTTGAGGCGCGAGCCGACCGGGTGGCGGTCGGAGAGCGTGGTCCAGGGATCGGCCTGGTTCTGCTTGATGCCCAGGCTGAAGCGCTCGTTCTCGACGTCGATGTTGAGGACCACCGCCTCGACCACGTCGCCCTTCTTGAACTTCTCGCCCGGGTGCTTGATGCGCTCGGTCCAGGAGATGTCGGACACGTGCACGAGCCCGTCGATGCCCTCCTCGACGCCGACGAAGATGCCGAAGTCGGTGACGTTGCGGACCTCGCCCCGGATGACCGAGCCGATGGGGTACTTGTCCTCGAGCAGCGTCCAGGGGTTGGGCTCGATCTGCTTCATGCCGAGCGAGATGCGCTTGGCCTTCGGATCGATGTCGAGCACCACCGCCTCGACCACCTCGGCGGCGTTGAGGAGCTTGGAGGGGTGCTTGACGCGCTTCGTCCAGCTCATCTCGGAGACGTGGACCAGGCCCTCGACGCCCTGCTCGAGCTCGATGAACGCGCCGTAGTCGGTGAGGGAGACCACCTTGCCCTTCACGCGCGTGCCGACCGGGTACTTCTCGTCGGCCCGGTGCCACGGGTCCTCCTGGATCTGCTTCAGGCCCAGGCTGACGCGCTCGCTGGCGGGGTCGAACTTGAGGACGACGACGCGGACCTCCTGGCCCACCTCGAACATCTCGCTCGGGTGGCCGATGCGGCCCCAGCTCATGTCGGTGACGTGGAGCAGGCCGTCGATGCCGCCCAGGTCGATGAAGGCGCCGTAGTCGGTGAGGTTCTTCACCACGCCCTTCAGGATGGCCCCCTCCTTCAGGTTCTTCAGGGTCTCCTTCTTGAGCTCCTCGCGCTCCTTCTCGAGCAGCACGCGGCGGCTGAGGACGATGTTCCCGCGCTTCTTGTTGAACTTGATGACCTTGAACTTGAACTTCTCGCCGATGAGCTTGTCGAGGTTGCGCACCGGGCGGATGTCGACCTGGGAGCCGGGGAGGAACGCCTTCACGCCGATGTCGACGGAGAGTCCGCCCTTCACGCGCCCGACGATCATGCCCTCGACGAGCTCGTCGCGCTCGCACGCGGCGGAGATCTCGTCCCAGATGCGCATCTTGTCGGCCTTCTCCTTGGAGAGGACGACCATGCCGGTGTCGTTCTCGCGCGACTCGACGAGGACCTCCACCTTGTCGCCGATCTTCACCTGGGGTTCACCGCCGGGGAGCGGGATGAACTCGGCCAGGGCGACCTGCCCCTCGGACTTGTAGCCGATGTCGACGACCACGTAGTCCTTGGCGATCTGGATCACGGTGCCGCTGACGACGCGCCCTTCCTCGACCTGCCCGGTGCGGGCCTCGCTCTCCGCGAACATCGCGGCGAAGTCCTCGGTCTCGGCGTCGGGCGTACGGATGTTCTGATTCTCCATTCGATTGGAACCCGGTCTCTCGTGGCTTGGGTCGGTGGGCGGCGCAAGGCGCCCGGGGAACCACCGGCGAAAGCTGCATCGCCCCCTCTGTTGGCCTGCGCCGGGCCCCCGGGGATCGAGGGGACCGTCGGGCCGCCGGGAACGCCCCGGCGGCGAAGGCGAAGCAAGCTACACTCGCGGGATCACAGCGTCAAGGGCGGCCGGCGTGGTGCCGATGCCCTCGAGCCGCGCCGCCACGCCGTCGATGACCCAGTCGGGCGTGGAGGCTCCCGCGCTCACCCCGACCAGCCGGCAGCCGGCGAACCACTCGGGCCGGAGCTCCTCCTCGGTCTCCACGTGCCAGGTGCGGGGCTGGATCTCCTTGCAGATCTCGGCGAGGTGGCGCGTGTTCGCGCTGTTCTTCCCGCCCACCACCACCACCGCGTCGACCTCGGCGGCCAGCTGCCGGGCGTCGGCCTGCCGCTCGTCGGTGTCGGCGCAGATGGTGTTCACCGCGCGCACCTCCTTGTGGCGGAGCGCCAGCGCCCCCACCACCCGCTCGAAATCGGCGCCGATGCAGGTGGTCTGGGCGATCACCGCCACCTTCTTGGCGTCGATGGGCGGGATCTCGGCCCCGGGGCGCACCACGGTGCACGGACCGCTGCCGTAGCTCACCACGCCCTTCACCTCGGCGTGGTTCGGGTCCCCCACGATGACGAGGTGATAGCCCTGCTGCGAGAGGCGCTGGGCCATGGCCTGGGGGTACTTCACGTACGGGCAGGTGCCGTCGACGACCTCGAGGCCCCGCTCCCGGGCCTGGTCGAGCTCGGGCTTCACCGCCCCGTGGGTGCGGACCACCACCGTGGTCCCGCTCGCGACCTCGGCCACCCGCTCCACGGTGCCCACCCCCATCTCCCGGGTGCGGGAGACGAACTGCGGGTTGTGGATGATGGGGCCGAGCGTGACCACCGGCGTCTGCCGCTCGCGGGCCACGTCCATGAGCTGGTCCACCGTGCGGCGGACGCCCCAGCAGAAACCGGCGGTCTTGGCGATCTTGACCTGCATCAAGTCCTCTCCGGGGCCCTATATAACGCCCCGGCCGTCCGGGTAAAGGGCGCCTCACCCGCGGGCCGCGAGGCGGGCCTCCACCTCGGCGACCAGCCGGTCGACGACCGCGTCGAGCGGGAGGCCACCGGTGTCCACGGTGACGGCGTCGGCGGCGGCGCGGAGCGGCGCCACGTCGCGCGAGCTGTCGTCCCGGTCCCGCTTGCGCTGGTCGGCGAGCACCGCCTCGAACGGCTGCGGGTCGCCCTTCTCCTGCAGCTCGAGGAAGCGGCGGCGGGCGCGGACCTCGTCGGCGGCGGTGAGGAAGAACTTGGCGTCGGCGTCGGGGAAGACGACGGTCCCGATGTCCCGCCCCTCGAGCACGGCGCCCCGGTTGCCCGCGGCGGTGGCGAGCCGCCTTTGGAGCTCCAGCAGCCCCGCCCGGACCACCGGCCGCGCCGAGACCGCGCTCGCCCCCAGCGACATGGGCGGGGTCCGGATGGCCTGCGACACGTCCTCGTCGCCGAGCAGCACGCGCTGGCCCGCCCCCCCGGACCCGGGCGGAGCGGGGGCGAAGCGGATGTGCACGGCCGGGAGCAACGCGCCGAGGCGCGCGTCGTCGTCGAAGGCGATGCCGGAGCGGCTCGCCGCGAGCGCCACCGTCCGGTAGATGGCGCCGGTGTCCACCATGGCGAAGCCGAGCCGCGCGGCGAGGCGCCGGGACGTCGTGCTCTTGCCGGCGCCGGCCGGGCCGTCCACCGCCACGATGAACGGGCGGCGTGCGCTCACCGGCCGAGGACCTTCCGGAGCGCGGCGAGCACCTTCGCGTTCTCGGCGCGGGTCCCGACCGTGATCCGCTGGGCGGTGGGGAAGCCGTAGCCGGCCACCGGCCGGACCACGACCGCCTCGCGCAGGAGCGCGTCGAAGAGCTGCATGCCGGGACGTCCCGGGAAGTCGGCCAGCACGAAGTTGGCCTGCGAGGGCACCACCGTGGCGCCGAGCGCGCGCAGCCCCTCCTCGAGGAACGGGCGCTCCTCGCGGACCAGCCGTCGCGAGAGCTCCACGTGCTCGTCGTCCTCCAGCGCGGCCGCGCCGGCGGCCTGGGCCACCCCGTTCACGTTGAACGGAGCGCGGACCCGGTCGAGGAAGGCCACCAACTCCGGCCGGGCGAAGGCGTATCCCAGGCGCAGGCCGGCGAGCCCGTAGATCTTGGAGAACGTGCGCAGCACGACGAGGTTGGGGTAGCGCCGCCGCAGGGCGAGCGCGTCCTGGAACCCGGCGGCCTCGACGAACTCGACGTAGGCCTCGTCGAGGACCACCAGCGTCTCGCGCGGGACCGCGCCCAGGAAGTGGACGAGCTCCTTCTCCAGGAACCAGGTGCCGGTGGGGTTGTCCGGGTTGGCGAGGAAGACCACCTTGGTGCGCGGGCCGAGCCGGGCATGGAGGGCCTCGAGGTCGTAGTGGAAGCGCTCCTTCATGGGCGCCTCCACCAGGGTGCGGCCGTGGGCGTGGGCGGCGAGCTTGTAGGCGACGAAGCTCTGCGCGGAGGTGAGGACCTCCTCGCCCTCGAGCACGAAGGTGCGCACGAGGAGCTCGATGAGCTCGTTCGAGCCGTTGCCGACGAGGATCTCCTCCACCGGGACCGAGAAGCGCTCGGAGAGCGCGCGCTTCAGCGTGAAGGCGCTCCCGTCGGGGTAGAGGTGCACCCGGGAGCAGGCCTCGGCGGCGGCGCGCAGGGCGAGCGGCGAGGGCCCGAGGGCGTTCTCGTTGGAGGCGAGCTTGGCGACGTCGGAGACGCCGTACTCCCTCTCCACCTCCTCGATGGGCTTGCCCGGGACGTAGGGCTGCAGCGACGCGACGTGCGGGGGGACGAGCGGCACGCCCCTCACTCCTCCGTCGTGAAGACGCCCATGGCGCGGAACTTCTGGTAGCGCTGGCGGACGAGCTGCTCGGGCGTGAGCTGCCGGAGGTCGGCGAGCTGGCGGCGGATGGCGCCGGCCAGGTTCTCGGCGGTGAGGCGCGGGTCGCGGTGGGCGCCGCCCGGCGCCTCCTTCACGACCTCGTCGACGATGCCGAAGCCGGCCAGGTCCTTGGCGGTGAGCTTGAGGTTCTCCGCCGACTTCTGGGCCTTGGAGGCGTCGCGGTAGAGGATGGAGCTGCAGCTCTCGGGCGAGATGACCGAGTAGGTGGAGTACTCGAGCATGAGGATCTTGTTCGTGACGCCGAGCGCCAGCGCGCCGCCCGAGCCGCCCTCCCCGATCACGATCGAGATGGAGGGCACTCCCAGGGACGACATGACCTCGAGGTTCACGGCGATGGCCTCGGCCTGCCCGCGCTCCTCGGCGCCGATGCCGGGATAGGCGCCCGGCGTGTCGATGAAGGTGATGAGCGGCCGGCGAAACCGGTCGGCCAGGTCGTACATGCGCCGTGCCTTGCGGTAGCCCTCGGGACGGGGCATACCGAAGTTGCGCAGCATGTTCTCCTTGGTGCCGCGCCCCTTCTGCTCCCCGACCACCACCACCGGCTCGCCCTCGAAGCGCGCCAGGCCGCACACGATGGCGTGGTCGGCGGCGAAGCGGC
This sequence comes from Anaeromyxobacteraceae bacterium, assembly GCA_037443385.1. Taxonomy (GTDB): domain Bacteria; phylum Myxococcota; class Myxococcia; order Myxococcales; family Anaeromyxobacteraceae; genus CAIOAK01. Next base: position 7,139 of record JBBIOL010000083.1, on the reverse strand, counting down.
GGTCGCCCTCCAGCTCCATCCAGTCGGTGAAGAGGGCCTGGAGGTAGTCGAGCGTGTACGGGCGGTTGGGGTGCCGCGCCAGCTGGACGACCTGCCAGCGCGACAGGTCGCGGAAGATCTCCGTCTGGAGCTTCCGGGCCTTCCGCTCCAGCTTGACGATCTCGTCGCTGAAGTCGACCCCGGCCCCGCCGGAGAGCTGCTTCAGCTCCTCGATCTTGGACTCGAGGGCGGCGAGGGGCTTCTCGAACTCGGTGGTGAAGGGGACGCGCGTGGCCACGGCCGGCTTATAACACGTGGACCGACCGGATCACGGCGCAGTGCGCAACGCTCCGGCCAGGGCGTCCACGTCGGCCGGCGGCGCGAGCCACTCCACGTCCTGCTCGCGGCGCAGCCAGATGACCTGGCGTCGCGCGTACCGGCGGTGCGCCACGGCGATGCGGGCCGCCAGCGTCCTGGCGTCGATCTCCCCCCGCGCGCAGGCCAGCGCGTCGGCGTACCCGATGGGCAGGCGCGGCGGCGCATCGCCGAAGCGCGCCTGGATGGCGCGCGCCTCCTCGACGATCCCGCCGCGGGCCATGGCCGCGGCCCGCTCGTCGATGCGCCGGTGGAGCTCGGGGCGGGGGACGTCGAGCGCCAGGAGCCGGTAGCGGTAGCGCCGCGGCGCGAACCCGTGCTCGGCGAAGCGCGCGCTCTGGGTGCGCCCCGAGGCGGCGATCTCCAGCGCACGGACGACGCGGACGAGGTCGTTCTCGCGGATCCGCGCGGCCGCCCCCGGGTCCACGGCGGCGAGCCTCCGGTGGAGCGCGGCCCGCCCGGAGCGGGCGGCCTCCTCCTCCAGCCGGGCCCGCAGCTCCGGGTCCCGCGGGGGCGCGTCGACCACGCCGTGGAGCAGCGCCCGCAGGTAGAGCCCGGTGCCGCCCACCACCACCGGCAGCCCCCCGCGCGCCGTGATGGACGCGATGGACGCGTCGGCGAGGGCGGCCCAGCGCGCCGCGTCCATCCCCTCCCCGGGATCGACCACGTCGAGCAGGTGGTGGGGGACGGCCGCGCGCTCCTCGGGCGTGGGCTTCGCCGTTCCCACGTCGAGACCGCGGTAGACCTGCTGCGAGTCCGCGTTCACGATCTCGCCGCCGGCGCGCAGGGCGAGCGCGATCGCGAGCCGGGTCTTGCCCGACGCGGTGGGGCCGGCCACGACGGCGACGAGGGGGATCGGACCCGCCAACCCGGCCCTACCCGGCCGCGGGACGGAGGCGCGCCGCCAGCCCGGTCAGCGCGACCGGGACCTCCTCGCGCGTGGCCATGTCCTTCAGCCTGGCCTGGCCGCTCGCGACCTCGTTCCCGCCCAGCACGACCGCGTAGCGCGCGCCGACACGCTCGGCCTGCTTGAACTGGCGGGGGAGCTTGCCACCGCGGGCGTCGAGGTCGCAGGCGATCCCGGCGCGCCGGAGCTCGGCGGCCCGCCGCATGGCCTCGCGCCGTCCGGCCTCGTCGGCCGAGACGAAGAAGACCTCGGGCCGGACCTCGGGCACCGGCCGACCCGACGCCTCCAGGACGAGCGCGAGCCGCTCCTCGCCCATCCCGAATCCGATGCCGGGGGTGGGCGGGCCGCCCAGGGTCTCGACCAGGCCGTCGTAGCGCCCGCCGCCGGCCACGGCGGACTGGGAGCCGAGCGCGTCGCTCGTGAACTCGTAGGCCGTGCGCACGTAGTAGTCGAGGCCGCGGACGAGCCGCGGGTTCACCTCGTGGACGACGCCCAGGTCGTCGAGCCCCTGCCGGACCGCGTCGAAGTGCGCGCGACACCCGTCGCAGAGCCGCTCGAGCAGGCGCGGCGCCTCGGCCAGCACCGGCTGGCAGGTGGGCACCTTGCAGTCGAGCACGCGCAGCGGGTTCCGCTCGGTCCGCTCCCGGCAGTCGGCGCAGAGCGACCCTGCCCGGGCGCGCAGCCAGGTCCGGAGCTCCTCCAGGTAGGCGGGCCGGCAGGTGGCGTCGCCCACCGAGTTCACGTGGACCGCCGGCGCCACCCCGAGCCGGCGGAAGAGGCCGTCCAGCATGGCGATCTGCTCGACGTCGATGCCCGGCTCGGCGATCCCGAAGGCCTCCACGCCGATCTGGTGGAACTGGCGGTAGCGTCCCTTCTGCGGCCGCTCGCGACGGAACATGGGCCCGACGTAGAACCACTTCTGCGGCCCGTCGACGTGCGCACCGTGCTCGATGTAGGCGCGGACCGTGCCGGCGGTGCCCTCCGGGCGCAGCGCCAGCCTCTCCTCGCCCTTGTCCTCGAAGACGTACATCTCCTTGTTGACGATGTCGGTGGACTCGCCCACGCCCCGGGCGTAGAGCGCGTACGGTTCCACCACCGGCGTGCGGACCTCGCGGTACCCGTGCAGCGCGAAGACCTCGCGCGCGACCCGCTCGATCTCCTGCCAGCGGCCGACCTCGCCGGGCAGCACGTCGTTCATGCCCTTGACGCCGTTGAGCTTCACGCCGGCGTTTCTAGACCAGCCACCGGGATCGGTCAAACCGCGCGGCCGCCGATGGCCTCGCCCACGCGGACGCGCGCGCCGGGCGCGAGCCGCGGCGCAAGCGCGACCCGGCCGGGCTCGAAGAGCAGGATCACCGTCGAGCCCATCTCGAAGGCGCCCAGCTCCTGCCCTTTCACGACCGGGATGGGGGCGGCGTAGTCGTGGGACCTCAGGCCGGCGCCGGGCAGGTTGGTGACCGGGATGGCGGGGTCGAAGGTGGCCCGGACGCGTCCGACCACGGTGGCCCCCACCGCCACGACGGCCACGAGCCCCAGCGGCGAGTCGAGCAGCGTCACCAGCCGCTCGTTCACCGTGAAGAGGCCCGGGACGTTGCGGACCGACGCCGGGTTCACCGGCCAGAGCCGGCCGGGGACGCAGCGCCAGCCCAGCACGCGGCCGCCCAGCGGGAAGTGGATCCGGTGGTAGTCGCTCGGGGAGAGGTAGAGGGTGGCCCAGGCGCCGCCCGCGAGCCGTTCTCCCATGCGCTCGTCGGCGAGCAGCGCCGAGACGCCGTAGTCGATCCCCTTCGCCTGCAGCAAGCGACCCCCGGTGGAGCGACCCGACTCGGACACCACCGCGTCCACCGGAGAGACCACCACCTCGTCCCCCGGGGCCACCGGCCGCAGCCCGGGCCGGAGCGGGCGCGCGAAGAACTCGCCGAAGGTCCGGAACCCGGAGAGCTCGCCGCATTCGGAGAGGTCGATGCGGTAGCGCCGTGCGAACGCGCCCATCACCCCGCGCCCCACCGGGGCGGGGAGCGGCAGCCGGGTGGCGGCGCCCACCGCCCGGGAGAGCACGTTCTTCGGGACCAGCCGCATCGCGGCGATGAAGGCCTTGTCGTTCACGGGACCCCGAGTCTACCCGAGGGCGGCGGCGCGCGCCCCCGGGTCGTGCTAGACGCAGGGGAATGGAAGCCATCCGCGCGCCCCGTGGCACGACCCTCTCCTGCCGGGGATGGGTGCAGGAAGCCGCCCTCCGCATGCTCATGAACAACCTCGACCCGGAGGTGGCCGAGCGCCCGGGCGACCTCGTCGTGTACGGCGGGACCGGGAAGGCGGCCCGCGACTGGGAGAGCTACCGGCGCATCGTCGCCGCGCTGCGCGACCTGCGCGACGACGAGACCCTCCTCGTCCAGAGCGGCAAGCCGGTGGGCGTGGTCGGCACCCACCCCGACGCCCCGCGCGTGCTCATCGCCAACTCCAACCTGGTGGGGCGCTGGGCCACCTGGGAGCACTTCTGGGACCTCGAGCGGCGCGGCCTCATGATGTACGGCCAGATGACCGCGGGGTCGTGGATCTACATCGGGACGCAGGGGATCCTGCAGGGCACCTACGAGACCTTCGCGCAGGCCGGTCGCACCCACTTCGGATCCGACGACCTGGCGGGTCGCCTGGTGCTCTCCGGGGGCCTGGGCGGCATGGGCGGAGCCCAGCCGCTCGCCGCCACCATGCTGGGCGCCGCGTTCCTGGGCGTGGACGTCGATCCGGCCCGGATCGCGAAGCGGCTCGAGACCGGCTACCTCGACGAGGCGGCTCCCTCGCTCGAGGAGGCGCTCCGGCGCCTCGAGGCGGCGCGGCGGGAACGCCGTCCGCTCTCGGTGGGGCTCGTCGGCAACGCCGCCGAGGTCTACCCGGAACTGGTCCGGCGCGGCGTCGCGCCCGACCTCGTCACCGACCAGACCTCCGCGCACGACCCGCTCCACGGCTACGTCCCCGCCGGCCTCTCGCTCGACGAGGTCGCGCGGCTGCGGGGGAGCGACCCGGCCCAGGTGATCCGCCGCTCGAAGGAGTCGATGGCACGCCAGGTCGAGGCCATGCTCGCCCTGCGCGCGCTCGGCAGCCAGGTCTTCGACTACGGGAACAACCTGCGCGCCGGGGCCCGCGACGCCGGGGTCGCGAACGCCTTCGACTACCCGGGCTTCGTGCCGGCCTACGTGCGGCCGCTCTTCTGCGAGGGCCAGGGGCCGTTCCGCTGGGCCGCGCTCTCCGGCGACCCCGCCGACATCGCCGCCACCGACGCCGCCGTGGCCCGCCTCTTCCCGGAGCGGCGGTCGCTCCTTCGCTGGCTCGACCTCGCCGCGCGGAAGGTGAGGTTCCAGGGGCTCCCGGCCCGCATCTGCTGGCTGGGGTACGGGGAACGCGACCGCGCCGGGGTGGCCTTCAACGACATGGTCCGGCGCGGGGAGCTCCGGGCTCCGGTCGTCATCGGGCGCGACCACCTCGACTGCGGCTCGGTCGCCTCGCCCAACCGGGAGACCGAGGCCATGCGGGACGGCTCCGACGCGGTCGCCGACTGGCCGATCCTGAACGCGCTGCTCAACGCCGTGAACGGCGCCTCCTGGGTGAGCTTCCACCACGGCGGCGGGGTGGGCATGGGCTACTCGCTCCACGCCGGGCAGGTGGTGGTGGCCGACGGCACCGAGGCCGCCGGGCGCCGCGTCGAGCGGGTGCTCCGCGGCGACCCCGCCCTGGGCGTGCTCCGCCACGCCGACGCCGGGTATCCCGAGGCCCAGGCGGTGGCGCGGGAGCGCGGGGTGCACATCCCGGGCCCGGGAGGACCCGCGTGAGCCCGATCCCCGCCACGCTGGTGATCCGCGCCGCCACGCTCGCCACCTGCGACGCGTCGCGCCCCGATCCGGTGCTGCGCCCGGGCCCCGCGCTCGCGGCGGCGGGGGACCGCGTGGTCTGGATCGGCCCGGATGCGCACCTGGACGCGACCGTGGACGCCCGCGGGGCCGAGGTGCTCCAGGCCGGGGGGCGGCTCGTCTCGCCCGGGCTCGTCGACGCCCACACGCACATCGTCTTCGGCGACGACGGCTCCCGCGCCGCCGAGCTCGGCGCCATCGCTCGCGGGGCCACCTACGCCGGCATCGCCGCCGCGGGAGGCGGGATCCGGGCCACCATGCGGGCCACCCGCGCGGCCTCCGACGCCACGCTGCTCCGCGACGCCGCCACGCGGGCGCGCCGGCTGCTCGCCGCCGGGGTGACCACGGTGGAGGTGAAGAGCGGGTACGGGGAGTCGGTGGAGGAGGAGCTGCGGCTCCTCCGGGTGGCGGGCGCGCTCCGCGAGGCCCTGGCCGGCGAGATGGACGTCGTCGCCACCGTGCTCCCGCTCCACGCGCTACCCGCGGGGCGCGATCGCGAAGGCTGGGCGCGGGAGGTCCGCGAGCGGCTCCTGCCGCAGGTGGCGGGCGAGCGGCTCGCCGTCGCCTGCGACGCCTTCGTGGCCGCGAGCGCCTTCGGCGTGGACGAGGCGCGCGGCGTGCTCCGGGCGGCGGGCGCGCTCGGGCTCGGGGCGCGGCTCCACGCCGACCAGCTCGCCGACGACGGATCGGCGCTCCTGGCCGCGGAGGTCCTCGCCTGGTCCGCCGACCACCTCGAGCACGTGGGCGAGCCGGGGATCGCGGCGCTCGCCGGGGCCGGGGTGGTCGCGGGGCTGCTCCCGGTCTCGAGCCTCGTGCTGCGCTCGGGGCGCTTCGCGCCGGGCCGGCGGCTCGTGGACGCGGGCGTCCCGGTCGCGCTCGGCTCGAACCTGAACCCGGGCTCGTCGATGAGCGAGAACCTCTCGCTCTCGCTCTCGCTCGCCTGCCTCGGGAACGGGCTCACGCCCGGCGAGGCGCTCTGGGCGGCCACCCGCGGCGGCGCCCTCGCCCTGCGCCTCCCCGGCGCCGGGCGGCTCGCGCCGGGGCTGCCCGCGGACCTCGTCCTCTGGGGAGCCCGCGACCCCGACCACCTCGCCTGGCACGCCGGGGTGAACCACGCCCTCGCCGTCGTCCGGCACGGCCGCCTGGTCCACCGCGCCACCGAGCCGGCCGCGGCCGACTGCGGCGGCTGAGGCCCGCGGCGCGCGCCGCGCTCCCTGGTTACCTTCCCCCCGGGATGTGCCGCCTCTTCGGACAGCTGGCCGACGTGCGCCGATCGGCCTGCGACCCCCTCTGCAGCGCCGAGAACGCGCTGCGTACCCAGTCGCACCTGCATCCGCACGGCTGGGGCGTCGCCTGGTACGGCCCGGGCGGCCCCGAGGTCAGGCGCGGCGTGATGGCGGCCCACGCCGACGGGGACTTCGTCCGGGCCGGCAAGCACGCCCGCTCGCGCATCGTGCTGGCCCACGTCCGCGACGCCAGCGTCGGGCGCGTCGCCATCGAGAACACGCATCCCTTCGTGGAGGGGCGCTGGGTCTTCGCGCACAACGGGACCGTGGCCCGCTACAAGCGGTCGCGCGCCGTGCGGGAGGCGCTCCTCGCCGCCATCTCCCCCTCCCGGCGCCGCCGGCTCTCCGGGGAGACCGACAGCGAGCGCTGCTTCCAGCTCCTGCTCACCCGCCTCGACCTGCGCGCCGGCCACCGGCGGCCCACGCTCTCCGACGTCCGGGCGGCCATGGCCGAGACGGTGGCGCTCGTCGCCGCCGTGGCCGACCGGGGGGAGCACCGCTCCACCCTCAACTTCCTCGTCTCCGACGGCCGCCTGCTCTGCGCCTGCCGCCACGGGAAGCCGCTGCACGCGTCCACGGGCGCGGGGCCGCTCGCGGTGCTGGCGAGCGAGCCCATCGGCCGCGCCGCATGGGAGGCCGTCGCCGAGGGCGGGTTCGTGGGCTTCACCGTGCGCGGTGGCGCGCTCC
>JBBIOL010000082.1:0-14997 GCA_037443385.1 Anaeromyxobacteraceae bacterium | reverse complement strand
GCAGCGCATCGCGCAGGGCCGACTCCACCGCCACGAGCTCCCCGTCGCTCGCCGCCGCCGGGCCCGCCGTCGCCGGGGACGTTGCGCGGACCCCGCTCCGGAGCGCGAAGGCGTAGACCGCGACCGCCTGGGCCAGGTTGAGGGAGGGCTGCGGCGACCGGGAGGGGACGCGGGAGAGCGCATCGCACCGGCGGAGCTCCCCGGCCCGGAGGCCGTCCCGCTCGCCGCCGAGCACCACCGCCGTCCGGCCGCGCGGGGCCGCCTCCTCCACCGCCGCGCGGAGGGCGTCGGGCTCGAGCGGCACCCGCCCCCTCACCCGCCGCGACTCGGTGCCGACCACCAGCGCGCAGTCGGCAACGGCCTCGTCGAGGGTCGCCGCCGTGCGGACGCCGTCGAGCAGGTCCTCCGCCCCGACGGCCATGCGGCGCGCGGCCGCGCCGTCGAGCGGACCCGGATCGACGAGCACCCAGTCGCGGTGACCGAAGTTGCGCAGGACCCGGGCCGCGGCCCCCACGTTCTCGGGGATCCGCGGCCGGACGAGCACGAACCGGACCAAGGCTATCCCGCGTCGGACCCCGGCGCGTCGGCCTCGTCCTCCTCGACGTCCGGGCCGGGCGGCATGGTGGCCATGGCCTTCTTCACGTACTCCTGGTGCTGCTTCTCCTCGGCGCGCAGCTCCTCGAAGAGCTTGCGCACCTCCACGTCCTTCACGTGCTTCAGCGCGTCGTCGAAGTACGACCAGGCCTTCTCCTCCGAGGCGAGCGCGACCTCCATGGCCTGGCGCGGCGACATGAACACCCGGGGCTGGCCCCGGTCGGGCGCCTCGACGTCGTCCAGGTCCCCGGCGCTCACCGTGACCGGGGCCGCGCCGAAGAGCTTCTGGCGGCGCGCCTTGAGCTCGTCGCGGTGCCGGGTCTCGTAGACCGCCATGTTCTTGAAGACCTCGTCCGCGTCCCCGGGGTAGCGGCCGCCCACCAGGCGGGCGAACTCGTCGTACCGGCCGCGGGCCTCCTCCTCGATCAGGATGGCGAGGTCCAGGGCGTCCTTGAGCGTGAGCTTCGCGAAGTCGATCTTCTGGGCCATGTTCACTCCCTGGCGAGGTTGTTGAGGTGGTGGCTCTCAGCTAATGCTGAAGCGCGTCGCTTGGCTAACGCTTCGTTGGCACCCTTTTGGGTTCCGGAGGTCGCGAATGGGTCCGGTCGTGCAGGAAGGAATCGTTTTTCGCCGGGAGCCGCGGGTGGCGCGGCTGCACGACCCCCGCCGCGGATTCGAGCTCACGGACGTGGAGAGCGAGATCCGCTACGACCCCCTCACCGGGGAGTCGTCCCGCATCTGCCACTTCTCCCTCCCGGCCGCCGCCCCGCCCGATCTCGCGGCCATCGTGGAGGCCCGCCGCCCGGGTTGTCCGTTCTGCCCGGGAAGGGTGGCGGCCATCACGCCACGCTTCCCCGACGCGCTCGTGCCGGGCGGGCGGTTCGTGCGGGGCGAGTCGGTGGTCTTCCCCAACCTGTTCCCGTACGACGAGGTCTCGGCCGTGCTCGTGCCGGGGGCGGCGCACGACCTCGCCATGTCCGACGTTCCGGAGTCGCTGGTGGTCGCCGCCGTCTCGACCGCCCGGGACTTCCTCCGGGTGGTGGTCCCCCGCCTGGAGGGGAACCCGTTCGGCATCGTCACCTGGAACCACATGCCGCCCGCCGGAGGCACCCAGATCCACCCCCACCTGCAGGTCGTGGCGACGTCCGAGCCCGGCAACGCCATCCGCCGGGAGCTCGCGGCGGAGGACGGCTGGCTCGAGGCCCGGGGCCGCCCCTACGCCGTGGAGATGCTCCAGGCCGAGGAGACCGCCGGCCGCGTCGTGGGGCGCACCGGCGCCTGGACCTGGGTGGTCCCCTTCGCGCCCACCGGCGTCCTCGGCGACTGCCGTGCGGTCCTGCCGGGGAAGTCGAGCGTGCTCGACCTGGACGACCGGGAGGTGGCCGACTTCGCCGCCGGGCTGCGCCGGGCGCTGCGCGGGTTCGCCGGCTCCGGCCTCTGGAGCTTCAACCTGACCTTCGTCCCGGACCGGGCCGGCGAGCGCACCGGGCGCCACGCGCTCTCCGCCCGGCTCCTGCCGCGCATGTACATCGACCCGGTCCTGCACACGCCGGACGCGAACTACCTGCACATGCTGCTCGGGGAGCGCTTCTCCATGGCCTGGCCGGAGGAGGTCGCCGCCCGGCTGCGCGACGCCTTCAGCGCGGGCTGACGGACCGGGACGACGTCCAGGCGGCGAGCCGGGCCTCCGCCGCGTCGGCGGCCGCCACCCGGTCGGCGACGAGGCGCCGGAGCACGGCCTCCCGGAAGGCGAGCCGGTCGGTCTCCGAGCGTCCGGCGCGCGCGACCGCCTCGTCGAAGAGCCGGACGTGGCGCCGGATCGCGGAGGCGGCACGGGCGAAGCCGGCCGCCTCGAGGGCGTAGAAGCGCGAGAGCCGCCCCGGGTCGGCGTCGGGCCGGACCTCGGCGTCGGCGGTCCCCGCCTCGTAGACGTACCCCGCCCGCGAGAGCCGGGGCCGGGCGATCTCCCGCGCCAGGAGGTAGACGTCGGCCCCCTCCCGGCTGGAGGCGTCCACCACCTGCTCGCCGATGGCGCGCGCGAACGGGCCGGCCGGGTCGAGCGCCAGCCCGTCGAGGGCTGCCTCCTCCGCGGCGTCGCCGGACACGAGCGCCTCGAGCCCGGCCGTCGCCCCGGCGGGCGCCGGCCTTCCCCCGCCCGCGTCGAAGACCCGCGCGCCCCAGAGGTCCTCGAGGAAGAGGTGGTGGTTCTTGATGATGCCGATGCCGATCTCCTCGAAGCCGGGCCGCGGGCGGAGCCAGCCCCAGAGCGAGCGGACGTTCTCCTTCCAGCTCTCGATCTTGGCGTCGCGGAAGAACGGGTAGATCGCCTGGAGGGTGTGGATCTGGTTGGCCACGTCCTCGAGGTAGTGGTGGGAGGCCCCGAGCCACACGAAGGCCAGGGTGCGGCCCCCCGGCGTACCGGCGGTCGCGGCGGCCAGCGCCACGTCGGTGTGGACCTGGGCCATGTCGGGGGCGAACGCCTTCGCCGTGGGCGGCCAGGCCCAGCGGCGCGGGTCGGCCTTCAGGACCTCCGGCGCGTCGGAGAACGCGACCCGGGGCAGCCCGTAGTGGGCCCAGGCCTGGCTGGAGAGCCCGGTCAGGGCGCCCATGTCGAGCTGGGCCGGGTCGAGCGGGAGGGGCCTGCCGGCGGCGTCGCGGCGGACGCGCCGGTCCGGGTCGTGGGCGAAGCGCTCCACGTTGCGCCGGTCGTCGTCGGGGAAGCGGGAGCAGAGCGACAGGAGCAGCCGCGCGTCGGACGGCCGCTCGGGCAGGACGTCCACGCCCACCACCCGCGCCTCCGGGGTGAGCCCGAGGAACTCCTTCCAGGCCCACGCGTCGAACTGCCGCTCCGACGGCCAGCGCGCCAGGAAGCGGGCCCGGACGGCGGGGTCGGGATGGCCCGCGCCGGCCCGCCAGGTCGCGTCGCGCAGCTCGTCGACGTCGGCCGGGGTGGCCTGGCCGAGGTCGCGCGGGAGGGTGACGGGGAGCGCGCGCTCCCCGATGAGCTGGTGGACCCGCTCCTCGTAGGCCGAGGCCGGCGAGGCCAGGGCCGCCGCGGCGGCCAGGCCGGCGATCCAGGCTCCGCTCGCGCCGCGCCGGGACATCTCGGGCCTCAGCCTCCCGCCGGCCTCGCCTGCTGCTCGGCGGCCCGGATGTCGGGCTGGTACTGGACGGTGTCGAAGACCACGAAGGCCACGAAGAGCGCGGCGAACAGCGCCGCGGCCACGAGCACCACGAGCTGGAACCGGTTCTCGTACTTCAGGTGCATGAAGAAGAGCGCCACGATGCCGGCCTTGGTGCAGGCGATGCCGAGGGCCAGCACCACGTTCCACTCGCCCAGGTCGATGCGGGAGGTGGCGACGGTGAGCGCGGTGAGCGCCATCAGGGAGGCGGCGGTGCCGAGGAGCACCCGCGGCGAGAGGACGTGGGTCGCGTGCCCGGGCGCGAGGCTGTCGGAGGTGTGCGAGGTCACGGCGGCTCCGGTCAGATGAGGTAGAGCAGCGGGAAGAGGAAGATCCAGATCATGTCCACGAGGTGCCAGTAGAGCGCCACCGCGTCGACCGGGACGTAGTAGCCCGGGCCGAAGTCGCCGCGGGTCGCCCGCCCGATGAGCCACAGGTAGAGCCCCATGCCCACCAGCACGTGGATGCCGTGCAGGCCGGTCATGAGGTAGTAGATGCTGAAGAACGTGCCCAGGTCCCTCGGGACCGGGAGCGCCTGGACCGACGCCGGGAGCGTGGCCAGGATCTCCGGGGAGGGGCGGCAGCCCGCGCCCCAGGTGATCCCGGCGTGCAGCTTGTGGCTGTACTCGAAGTACTTCACCACGAGGAACGTGCCGGCCAGCAGGAGCGTGAGGAGGAGCGTGAGCCGCAGCCCGCGGCGGTCGCCGAGCTGGGCGCAGCGCACCGACCAGGCCGCCGAGAGGCTGCTCGACACCAGCACCACGGTGTTGAGCGCGCCCATGCGCCAGTCGAGGAAGTGGTGGGCGTAGTGGAAGAGCGCGTAGTGGTTGGCGCGGTAGACGCCGTAGGCGACGAAGAGCCCGCTGAAGAAGAGCACCTCGCTGCCCAGGAAGAGCCAGATCCCGAGCTTGCTGGTCTGCAGCTGGGCGTCCATGTCCCGGAAGTGGTGCGCCAGGAACCGCTGCTCCGGCGTCCCGGTGGCGGCGTGGCCGCCGGCGTGGTCGCTCATCGCGCGCCCTCCCCGCCCACGGGCACCCAGCCCGCCTGGCCCGGCTCCTGCCGGAGACCGCGGTAGTCGTAGGGCCGCGTCCCCCGGGGCGCGACCGCGAAGTTGTCGTGGGGAGGCGGCGAGGTGGTCGCCCACTCCAGCGTGGCCCCGCCCCACGGGTTGGCGGGCGCCCGGGCCCCGCTCCGCAGCGACGCCACGAAGGCCCAGAGCGCCACCAGGAGCCCGGCGGCGAGCAGCACGGCGCCCACCGTGGAGACGCGGTTCATCCCCACGAACTGCTCGGCGTAGGTGGCGTAGCGGCGCGGCATGCCCTGCGTGCCGGCCAGGAACTGGGGGATGAAGGTGACGTTGAACCCCAGGAAGACGAGCACCGCCGAGGCCACGCCCAGCCGCTCGTCGTACATGCGCCCGGTCATCTTGGGCCACCAGTAGAAGAGCCCGGAGAGGAAGGCGATCATGACCGCGCCGACCATGACGAAGTGGAAGTGGGCCACCACGAAGTAGGTGTCGTGGAGCGGGATGTCGGTGGCGAGCGCGCCCAGGAAGAGCCCGGTCAGCCCGCCCACCCCGAAGATGGCGAAGAAGGAGAGCACGTAGAGCATGGGCGTCTTGAGGACGATGTGCCCCTTGTAGAGGGTGGCGAGCCAGTTGAACGTCTTGATGGCCGAGGGGATGGCGACGAGCAGGGTCAGGAAGCTGAAGATGACGTTCGCCCACCGGGACTGGCCGGAGACGAACATGTGGTGCCCCCAGACCAGGAAGCCGATGACGGCGATGGCGATCGAGCTCATGGCGATGAACCGGTAGCCGAAGATGGGCTTGCGGCTGAACACCGCCACCACCTCGCTCACGATCCCCATGGCCGGCAGGATCATGATGTAGACGGCCGGGTGCGAGTAGAACCAGAAGAAGTGCTGGAAGAGCACCGGGTCGCCGCCGTACTCGGGCATGAAGATGCCGAGGTGGAAGACCCGCTCGAGGAACCCGAGCGCCACGGTGATGCCCAGCACCGGCGTGGCGAAGATCTGGATGATGCCGGTGGCGTAGAGGGCCCAGAGGAAGAGCGGCAGGTCGAACCAGCCCTGGCCAGGCGCGCGCATCCGGTGGATGGTGGCGATGAAGTTCACGCCGGTGAGGATGGAGCTGAAGCCGGCCAGGAAGACGCCGGTCAAGGCGAGCAGGATGCCGAGGCCGCGGGACGACTCCAGGCTGTAGGGCGGGTACAGGGTCCACCCGGTGTCGATGCCGCCGACCACCAGCGTGGCCACGAAGAGGACCGCCCCGGCCACGAAGAGCCAGAACGAGAGCAGGTTCACCCGTGGGAAGGCCACGTCCTTGGCCCCGACCATGAGGGGGACCACGAAGTTGCCCATGGCCGAGGGGATGCCGGGGATGACGAAGAGGAAGATCATCACCGCGCCGTGCAGCGTGAACATCTTGTTGTAGGCGTCGTTCGAGACCAGGCCGCCCGAGGGGTTCCACAGGTGGAAGCGGACCACCATGGCGAACACACCGCCCAGGAAGAGCGAGAAGGCGATGAGCGCCAGGTACATGATCCCGATGCGCTTGTGGTCGAGCGAGAAGAGCCAGGATCCGATCCCGCGCCCGTGGGTGAGGTAGCTTTCGCCGACGGCCGCCTGGGCCGACGTTCCGGGCGCGCCGGTCATGTCCCCTCCTTCAGGCTCTTCAAGTACTCGACGATGCCCTGGATCTCCCGGTCGTCGAGCGGGGTCGGCGGCATCATGTCCTCGAACCCGGCCACCACCTTCGCGCCCGGCTTCACGATCGACTCCCGCACGTAGTTCTCGTCGACCACGGCCTTGCCGCCCCCGACCAGGTCGTGGGTCTTCCCCCAGATCCCCTTGAAGGTGGGCCCGACGCCGGGCGACCCGTCCACGCTGTGGCAGGCCGAGCAGCCCTTCTCGTCGAAGGCGCGGATGCCGACCTGGAGCAGCGTCTCCTCCTTGCCCTTCCCCTCCTGCATCCAGGCGTCGAGGGAGGCCTGGTCGGGGTGGACCACCACGATCGAGGTCATGGTGGAGTGGTTCGTCCCGCAGTACTCGGTGCAGAGGACCGGGTAGGTGCCGGCGCGGGTGGGGGTGAAGACCATGCGCGTGAAGCGGCCCGGCACCGCGTCCTGCTTGAGCCGGAACTCGGGCACGTACAGGGAGTGGATGACGTCCGTGGAGGCGAGCACGAGCTCCACCGGGCGGCCCAGGAGCACGTGGAGCTCCTTCGAGCCCTTCCCGGCGTCGTGGTCGAACCACCAGGACCACTTCTTCCCGGTCACCTGGACCCGCTGCGGCGCGGCGCCGGGAGGCGTCTCGGTCATGGCCAGGTAGACCCGGGTGGAGGCAGCGAAGATGACGAACACCAGCAGGAGCGGGATGGCCGTCCAGATCACCTCGAGCCGCGTCGAGTGGTCCGGGGAGGCCTCCGGGCCCGGCCGCGACGGGCGCGCCCGGTAGCGGATCACGAACACGATCGTCAGCCCGACGATCACCGCCAGGAAGAAGGCGCTCACCCAGAAGAGCAGGCCGAAGACCTGGTCCACGCCCTCGGCGACGCTGGAGGCGCGCTCGGGCATGTAGCCCGGGCCGGCGCCGAGGAGGGCTCCGACGAGGCGGTCGGGGATGGGGATCATGCGCTGCCGGTCTCCGTTCTGCGACGCCGCAGGTCGCGGTACGCGAGGGTGCCGAGGAAGAGGAGGAGGAAGGCGATGGCCAGCACGCCGCCGGACCGCATGACCTGGAGGGCCAGCGGCGCCGGGTCGGCCGGGTCGAACCCCATGCAGGAGAGGAGGAAGCCGCCCACGCTGCGCTGCTCGTCCGCGGTGGCGACGGCGTTCGCCCCGGCGCGGTCGAGCGCGGCCTGGAGCGCGGCCCTCGGGTAGGTGATGCCGTGGAGGTAGCCGCTCACCCGGCCGTCCCCGGTGAGCACGACGAGCGTCGCCTGGTGGGCGAACTCGCCGGTGGCCGGATCGTAGCGGTACCGGAATCCCACCGCGTCGGCGAGCGCGTCCACGGCGGCCTTCTCCCCGCGCAGGAACCTCCAGCCGCGATCGACGCCGACGGCGCCGCCGGCCTCGCGGACGACGGCCTGCTTGTAGCGGGCCATCTGGTCCTGCTTCTCCGCCGGGTCGATGCTCAGGGCCACGGCCGTGAACGAACCCCCGTCCCACCCGGCCTCCTTGAAGGCGCGGGCCATGCCGTGCAGCTGGAGGCCGCAGAGCCGCGGACAGCTCGTGTAGTTGAAGGAGAGGAGCACCGGCTTCCCGCCGAGGTCGGAGAGCCGGACGGTGCGGCCCTCCGAGTCGGTGAACACGGCGTCGCGCGGGACCGCCGCGCCCAGCTTCTCGACGACGCCGATGGCGGCGACCTCGCGGCGGAGCTGGTCGGTGGTCTGGGCCGCGCCGGTGGAGGCGGCGGCGAGCGCGAGCATGACGAGCGCGGTGTGGCGGGCGCGGAGGGGCATGGGGGCGTGACGGCCCCTATTTGTTCGCGCGAAATGGACTCGTCAACACCATTTTACCGACAAGCCCCCGGTTTCCCTGGCACATCGCGTCAGCCGAGCACCCCGGCAGGGGTGCTGCACCGGCTCTAGGCCGTCGTGTTCACGACCACCCGCCCCCGGACCTTGCCGGCGAGCAGGTCGGAGGCCACCGGGATGGCCTCGGCGAGCGGGACCTCCCGCGTCATCCCGGCGAGGCGCACCGGGTCGAGGTCGCGCGCGAGCCGCTGCCACGCCTCGCGCCGGAGCGCCATCGGCGCCATCACGCTGTCCACGCCGGCGAGCGTCACGCCGCGGAGGATGAAGGGGGCCACGGTGGCGGGCAGGTCCATTCCGCCGGCCAGGCCGCAGGCGGCAACGGTCCCGCCGTAGCGGGTCGTGGCGCAGGCGTTCGCGAGCGTGTGGCTCCCGACCGAGTCCACCACGCCGGCCCAGCGCTCCTTCTGGAGCGGCTTGCCCGGGGCGGAGAGCGTGGCCCGGTCGATCACCTCGGCGGCTCCCAGCGACTTGAGATAGGGCGCCTCGGCGGCGCGCCCGGTGGAGGCCACCACCGTGTGGCCGAGCTTCGCGAGCAGCGCCACGGCCACGCTGCCCACGCCCCCGGCCGCCCCGGTGACGAGCACCTCGCCCTTGCCGGCGACCACGCCGTGCCGCTCCAGCGCGAGCACGCACAGCATGGCCGTGTACCCGGCCGTGCCGATGGCCATGGCCTGCGTGGTGGTGAACGCGGCCGGGACCGGGAGGAGCCAGTTGCCGTCGAGCCGGGCCGTGCCGGCGAGGCAGCCCCAGTGCGCCTCCCCCACCCCGAACCCGTTCACGAGCACCCGGTCGCCGGGCCTGAAGCCGGCGTGGGACGAGGCGACGACCTCGCCGGCGCCGTCGATGCCGGGCACCATGGGGAACTTGCGGATCACCGGGGCCTTGCCGGTGATGGCGAGCGCGTCCTTGTAGTTGACGGTCGAGCGCTCCACCCGGACGGTGACGTCACCGGGCGGAAGGGCCGACTCGTCCAGCTCGGCCACGCGGACCGACTGCCCGGACTCGCTCTTCTCGACGAGGATCGCTCGGAACACGGGGCACCTCCGGCTCGGGGGACTTTCCTTGTAACGGGTCCCGCGGCTCTCGGCTAGCATCGGCCCGTGACCACCGGGCGCGCCGACGTCGTCATCGTGGGGGGCGGCATCGTCGGGCTCACGCTCGCGCGCGCCATCCTGGCCCGTGGCGCCGGCGACGTGCTGGTGCTCGAGAAGGAGCCGTCGCTCGGGCGCCACGCCTCCGGTCGCAACTCGGGCGTGCTCCACGCGGGAATCTACTACGCACCCGACAGCCGCAAGGCCGCCACCTGCCTCGCCGGGAACCGAGCCATGCGGGCCTACTGCGAGGAGCGCGGGCTCCCCGTGGTCGGCTGCGGGAAGGTGATCGTGGCCCGGGAGGAATCGGAGCTCCCGGTGCTCGACGAGCTGCACCGGCGCGCCACCCGGAACGGCGCCCGGGTCGAGGTGCTGGACGAGCGTGGGCTCGCCGAGGTGGAGCCCTTCGCGCGAACGGTGGGGCGCGCGCTCTGGTCGCGCGACACCGCGGTGGTCGACCCCCACGCCGTGCTCGCGTCGCTGCGCGACGAGCTGGAGGGGAGCGGGCGGGTCCGGATCCGCACCGGCGTCCAGGTGGTCGCGGCTCCGGCGCCCCGCACCGTCCGCACCACCGCCGGCGACGTCTCCTTCGGCCGGCTGGTGAACGCCTCGGGGGCCTGGTGCGACCGGGTGGCCCGGCTCTTCGGCGTGGGGGAGCACTACCGGCTCATCCCGTTCAAGGGCATCTACCGGAAGCTCCGCAAGGGGGCGCGCCTCCAGGTGAAGGGCAACGTCTACCCGGTGCCCGACCCCCGCAATCCCTTCCTGGGCGTGCACTTCACCCGGAGCGTGCACGGCGAGGTCTACCTGGGACCCACCGCCATCCCCGCCTTCGGCCGGGAGAACTACGGGATCCTGTCCGGGATGGGAGGGGAGGCCCCGCGGATCCTGCTCGAGGACGCGGTGCTCTTCTTCCGCAACCCCGGCTTCCGCTCGGTGGCCCTCACCGAGCCGCGCAAGTACCTGCCGGCGTTCCTGCACCGGGACGCGGCCCGGCTGGTCCGCGATTTCGACCCCGCCGAGGTCGAGCCGGCCGACAAGGTGGGCATCCGGCCCCAGCTCGTGGACTGGCGCACGAAGGAGCTCCTCATGGACTTCGTGGTCGAGCGTGCGGGCGACACGATCCACGTGCTGAACCCCATCTCGCCCGCCTTCACGAGCTCCATGGAGCTGGCCCGCCAGGTGGTCGCCGAGCACTTCTAGCCGGCGCGGCCGGCGGACGGGGGGCTACGGGCGGGGAGGCCACCCGAGCAGCATCTGGCGCACCGCCGGGTCGAGCGACGCCGGGGAGGACAGCGCGTCGGTGGCGATGCCGCGCCACACCAGCACCTTCCGCCGGGCGTCCACGAGGTCCACGACCAGGCAGGAGGAAGGCACGTCCACCACCTCCACCACCGGGTCACCCGCCGTGCGGTATCCCCAGGCGGCGACGTCGACGGGGCGGCCTCCCTGGTAGTAGGCGACGAGGAGGTCGGGATCGCCCCCGATGCTCCGCGAGAGGCCGGCGGCGGAGAGGTCGCGGGTCAGCACGCCGTCCACGCCGAAGTAGTCGAGCGTGGCGGCGATCCGCGCCGCGCCCGGGGGCACCGGGACGAGGTCGAAGGTCCGGTAGGCGGAGAAGTCGTTCCCGGCCTGCCAGCTCGCCCCGCCGGCGGGCACCGGCGGGTAGGAGGCACAGGCGGCGAGCAGCGCGGTGGCGAGGACCAGGACGCGGGGGCGGAGGTTCATGGCCCCCTGGATACCCCAAGCCTCCCGGGGTCGACAATCGGCCGGCCGGGGCGTCAGTTGCGCAGCGCCGCGTCGAGCCGGGCCCGGCGCCGGCCCAGCTCGATCCCTTCCCGGGTGAGCAGGAAGCGGACCCTCCCCTTGCCGGACGGCATCTCCACCAGCGCCTCGAATCCCGGGCCGGAGATGGACCCCAGCGCGAAGGACCGGTGGAGGTTGGTGACCCGCCCCTCCATGCGGTCCTGCACCACCTCGCCGTGCCCCTCCCCGCTGCGGTGCAGCCCGGACGCCACCTCGTAGAGGCTCATGGCCAGCGCCGGCTCGAGCGGGATGGTGCTCGCGAGCACCGAGATGAGGTACCAGTAGGGCGGCTTCTCCGGCATCGCGGCATGGTACCCCATTGAACCTCCTGCTCCTCGACGAAGACGACCTGGACGGCGCGGGCGGTGCCTGCGTCGTCGGGCGACGCGCCCGCCACGTGGCCGAGGTGCTGCGGGCCGTCCCCGGCGACCGCATCGCCATCGGGCTCTGGCGGGGCCTCACGGGCCAGGGCACGGTCCGGGAGGTCTCGCCGGACCGCCTTCTCCTCTCCGTGAACCTGGACCGCGCCCCTCCCGCGCGCGCGCCGGTGTCCCTCGTGCTCGCGCTCCCCCGGCCGAAGATCCTGCGCAAGGTGCTCCAGGCGGTGGCCTCGATGGGGATCCGGCGCGTGGCGCTCGTCGGCACCTACCGGGTGGAGAAGAGCTACCTCGGTTCCCCGCTGCTCGCGCCCGGGGCCATGGCCGCCGAGCTGCGGCTCGGTCTCGAGCAGGGGCGCGACACGGTGCCGCCGGAGGTGACGGTCCACCGGCACTTCAAGCCCTTCGTCGAGGACCACCTCGATGCCCTCTTCCCTCCCGGGGAAGCGGCGCGCCTCGTCGCCCATCCCGCGTCGCCCCGCATGCTCGACCAGGTCGATCCGGCCGGGGCGGCGGCCGTGCTCGCCATCGGGCCGGAAGGGGGGCTCACCCCCTACGAGGCGAGCACGCTCGAGGCGCGCGGATTCGTCCCGTTCTCGCTCGGTCCGCGCGTGCTCCGCGTGGACGTTGCCATCCCGTTCGCGGTGGGGCAGGTCGAGGCGTGCCTGCGGCGGCGAGACCCGGGTCTCCTCGACCCGGGGTAGGCAACACCCCTACCTTCCCCTCCGTCCGGGGTGTCCTAAACGATTGATTTGCCATGCTTCGGCGGGTCGCACGACCGCCCCCGGAACGGGCACGGTTCGAGCTAGGAGGACGGTCCGTGCTCTCCCTGACCTCCATCCGCTCCGCTCGCGGCCGGGACGTCGCACCGGCCTTCCAGCCGTCTTCCCGCTGCGTCCAGGCCGGCGCGTCGCTCCAGGAGGTGCTTCGCGCCGTCATCGACGAGGAGAACCCGGTGGTGGGCGTGGTGACGTCCTGCGGGTCGCTGCTCGGGACCATCTCGGAGCGGGACATCCTGCGCTGCCTGCCGCCGTCCGGATCGCCTGCTTCGGCCGCCCAGGCCTATGCCCGGTTCCTGCAGCTCCGCGCCGTGGACGTGATGAGCGAGCTCGAGCCGGAACCGGACCCCGGGGATCTCGCCTAGCCGGGCGACGCGGTCAGGATCTCGGCGCCCGAGCCGGTGACGAGCACGGTGTGCTCGAACTGCGCGGCGCGCTGGCCGTCCGCCGTGACGGCCGTC
Source organism: Anaeromyxobacteraceae bacterium (assembly GCA_037443385.1). GTDB lineage: Bacteria > Myxococcota > Myxococcia > Myxococcales > Anaeromyxobacteraceae > CAIOAK01. The sequence continues at coordinate 2,149 of JBBIOL010000082.1, read as the reverse complement.
CACCCGTCCGGCCAGACCACGTGCCGCTCCGAGCCCACCGTGATCATGGGCTCCACCGTGAAGGTCATGCCCTCGCGCATGACGTCCCGGGCGCGCGGCTCGTAGTAGTGGAGCACCTGCGGCTCGGCGTGGAAGTCCTCGCCGATGCCGTGGCCGCAGAACGACCGGACCACGCCGTACCCGTGGGCCGACGCGTGGGCCTCCACCGCCTTGCCGATGTCGGAGACCGGGCGCCCGGGTCGGACCGCCTCGATGCCCTTCATCATGCACTCCTCGGCCACGCGCAGGAGCCGGCGGGAGGCGTCGTCGACGTTCCCGACGGGCACGGTGGCGCAGCAGTCGCCGTGCACGCCGTCGAGGTAGAGCGTGACGTCGAGGCTCACGATGTCCCCGTCGCGCAGCGGGCGGCTGTCGGGGATGCCGTGCAGGATCACCTCGTTCACCGAGGTGCAGATGGCCTTCGGGAACCCGTGGTAGTTGAGCGGGCTCGGGTAGGCGCCCCGGGCGATGCACGCCTCGTGGGCCAGCACGTCGAGCTCCTCGGTGGTGATGCCGGCGCGGACGGCGCGGGCCACCTCGGAGAGGACCTCGGCCGCGGCGCGCCCGGCGCGGCGCATCCGCGCGATGCGGTCGGCCGGGTCGGGGATCCGGGCGGCGGCGCGGGGCCGGCCGCTGCGGGCGTAGCTGGGCAGGGGGATCCCGGGCGGCACCGTGCGCATGGGCGTGACCGTGCCCGCGCGGACCGCGTCGCCGGCGGGCGGCGACTCCGCGTCCGCGTCACGGTGGCACTTCTTGTACTTCCTGCCGCTGCCGCACCAGCAGGGGTCGTTGGGGCCCGGGCCTCGCATGGTCGACCGTCTTCATAATCCCGGCGCGGCGGGGATCCACCACGGCGCGCGACCGGGCACCGGCGGGCGCGGGAGCGTCTCCGGCGCGTCGGCCAGGACGAACGCCGTGAAGGCGAAGGCGGCGGTGGCCTGGGCGAGGGCGGCGGGGTCCACCTTGTCGAGGGTGTCGGCGGCCGAGTGGTGCCAGTCGAAGTACCGTGCGGTGTCCTGGCGGAGGGAGAGCAGGGGCACGCCGGACCAGGCGAGCGGGGAGATGTCCACGCCGCCTCCATCCGCGGTCGTCTCGCCCGCGCCGATGGCCGCGAGCGGGGCCACGAGCTCGCGCAGCCGGTCCACCGCCCCCGGGCCACCGGTGACGGCGACGCCGGTCGCCCGACCTCCCCCGCCGTCGGACTCGAGCGCCGCGACGTGCCGGACGCCCGCGGCCTGCGCCCGGACGTGGTAGCGCACCGCACCCTCGGCGCCGTTCTCCTCGTTCATGAAGAGGACCGCGCGAAGCGTGCGTCGCGGAGGACGCGGCAGCGAGGCCACCACGCGCATGGTCTCGAGCACCATGGCCACGCCGGCCCCGTCGTCCACCGCGCCGGTCCCGAGATCCCAGGCGTCGAGGTGCGCGCCGACGACCACCACCTCGTCGGGCAGCTCGCCGCCCCGGATCTCGGCCACCACGTTGGCCGACGGGGCGAGGGGCGGATCGGCCATCCGCCCGCCCAGGACCAGCCGGACGCGGACCGGCCCGCGTCCGAGCAGCCGGTGCAGGAGCTCGGCGTCCTCGGCCGCCACGGCCGCCGCCGGGATGGGAGCCACGCCGGGCGGGAACAGGGTGGTCCCGGTGTGGGGGAGCCGGAAGCTCGCGGTCGAGAGGGACCGAACGAGCGCCGCCGCCGCGCCGAGGCGCGCGGCCTCCGCCGGCCCGCGCATCCGCAGGGGCGAGAACCGGCCGTAGTCGGAGGCCACCCGCATGTCGTGCTGCAGGAGCACGATCCGGCCCCGGGCCCGGGGCCCGAGCGCGGCCAGCTCCTCCAGGCTGCGCACCTCCACCACCTCGGCCTCGATCCCGCCCGAAGGCGTGGGCGCGCTGCGGCCCAGCGCGGTGAGGGCGAGCGGCTGGGGCCGGTCCCCCGCCGCCGGGACGACCTCCCCGCGCTCCTCCCCGCGGATCCAGCGCGTGACCTCGACCGGCTCGAGCCGGACCGGGATCCCCCGGGCGCGGAACCAGGCCTCGCTCCAGCGCACCGCCGCGTCGGCCCCGGGCGACCCGGCCAGGCGCGCACCCACCCGGTCGGTGAGATCGGCCAGGA
>JBBIOL010000081.1:0-15148 GCA_037443385.1 Anaeromyxobacteraceae bacterium | reverse complement strand
TCGCCGGCGGGTTCCTGCGCGGGCCGGAGCGGCACGCCGTCGGCGACCTGGCCCGCACGCTGCGCCGCGCCCGGCTCACGCGGCGCGAGGCGCGGCTCTGGATCTCGGCGATGCGCCGCGTGGCGCGGGGAGCGGAGGCGTGAGCCCGATCCGGCCCCGCCGCAGCGCCCTCTACGTCCCGGGCTCGAACGCGCGCGCGCTGGAGAAGGCGCCCGGCCTCGACGCCGACGTGGTGATCCTGGACCTCGAGGACGCCGTGGCCCCCGCGGCCAAGGTGGAGGCGCGGAGGGCGGCCCTGCGCGCCGTTCGGGGCGGCCGTTGGCGATCCGAGGTCGTGCTGCGCGTGAACGGCCCGGGCACCCCCTGGGCGGAGGACGACCTGGCCGCCGCGGCCGGCTCGGGCGTGGACGCGGTGCTCCTGCCCAAGGTCGAGGGGCCGGAAGGGGTCAGGGAGGCCGAGGCGCGCCTGCTCGCCGCCGGCGCCCCGCCGGGGCTGGCGCTCTGGGCCATGGTGGAGACGCCGCGGGGGGTCCTGAACGCCGCCGGGATCGCGGGTGCCTCGCCCCGGCTCGCCTGCCTGGTTGCCGGGACGTCGGATCTCGTGAAGGACCTGCGGGCGCGTCACACCGGTCCCCGCACCGAGGTGCTGGTGGCGCTCTCGCTCGTCGTGCTGGCCGCGCGGGCGAGCGGGCTCTCGGCCCTGGACGGGGTCCACCTCGACCTCGACGACGACGCCGGACTCGCCGCCGCCTGCCTCCAGGGGCGCGACCTGGGCTTCGACGGCAAGACCCTCATCCATCCCCGGACGGTGGCCGCCGCCAACCTGGCGTTCACCCCGGGTGACGAGGAGGTCGCCGCCGCCCGCCGGGTCATCGAGGCCCACGCGGCGGCCGAGGCCGCTGGCCGGGGCGTGGTGGTCGTGGACGGGCGGCTGGTCGAGGCCCTCCACGTCGCGGAGGCGCGGCGGGTGGTGGCGCTGGCCGCGGCGATCGCGGCCCGGCGCGACTAGGATCGCCCGGTGGCCGTCCACACCCTCGACGAGATCCGGCGCGCGCTCGCCGCCCGCCCGCCCGCGCTCCTGCCCGAGCGGCTGCCCCGGCAGGCCGCGGTGGCGGTGATCCTGCGCGACCTCGCGCCGGGGCCGGAGGTGCTGCTCATCCGGCGCGCCGAGCGGGAGGGGGACCTGTGGTCGGGCCACGTCGCCTTCCCGGGCGGCCGGGTCGAGCCGGGGGAGGGCGTGGAGGAGGCCGCGGTCCGGGAGACGGCGGAGGAGGTCGGGCTCGACCTGCGCGCGAGCGGGGTGCGGATCGGCGCGCTCGACGAGATCCAGGCCATCGGGCGCGGCCGTGCCATGGGGCTCTCCATCCAGCCCTGGGTCTGGGAGCTCCGGCGGGAGACCGGACCGCTCCGCCTCTCCGGCGAGGTGGCGGCCACGCGGTGGGTCCGACTCGCGGACCTCCTCGACCCGGCCCGGCGCGCGCCCTTCCCGTACGTCCACGAGGGGAACCCGCTCGTGCTCCCGAGCATCGTGGTGGACGGGCTCGTGGTCTGGGGACTCACCTTCCGGATGATCGAGATCCTGGAGGGGGTGCTGGACGGGGCGCGCGGGGCCCGGTTCACTCCGGGAGGATCTCGACGACCCAGGTCCGCATGACCAGCCGGTCCTCGATGGCGGTCGACGTCGGGACGTCGTGCTGGCCCAGGTCGCGGAGCCCTTCCCGGGGCGAGTAGAGCCGTCCCGGATCCCCCGCCATCACCCGCACGCCGCGCGCCGCGAGGCGCCTCGCCCAGGCCAGGAACCGCGCCGAGAGATCCTTCTCGTAGAAGACGTCGCCGGCCAGCACCACGTCCACCGGCAGGTCGTCCCGATCGAGCGGGGAGCGGGGCTCGAAGGTCACCTGGACGCCGTTGCGGGCCGCGTTGAGGCGGATCGCCGCCTCGCAGAACGGATCCACGTCGAAGGCCACCACCGAGCGGGCCCCGGCGAGCGCAGCCGCGATCCCCACCAGGCCGCTGCCGGCCCCGAAGTCGGCCACCCTGCGCCCCTCGACCAGCTCCGGGCGATCGAGGACGTGGCGCGCGAGCGCCTGCCCACCGGCCCACGGGAAGGCCCAGAAGGGCGAGTCGTCCCATCCGGCCAGGTCGGCGGCGGTGGCCCGCCAGAGCTCGGTCAGCTCGGTGGCCTGGTGGATCTCGATCTCCGGCACGAGGGGTACCGCCGCGACCGCGGTGCGACCGAGGATGAAGTCCATCCAGCGGTCGAGGTCCGCGCCCACCCGGTCAGAGCCCCGCGTCGGCGTCGGGATCGGCGGCGGCCGGCGTGGCCAGCCACACGCGGAGGAGCGTCCAGGTGAGGCCGAGGAGCGTCGGGCCCACGAAGACACCGATGAAGCCCCAGGCGATGAGGCCGCCCATGGCGCCGAGGAAGATGACCGACATGGGCAGGCCCGTCCCGCGGCTGATCACGTAGGGCCGGGCCACCGAGTCGATCACGTTGTTGGCGATGAAGCCCCACACGAGCGTGAAGACCGCGGCCCCGGGACGGCCGGCGTAGAAGAGCCACGCCCCGGCGCCCAGGTAGACGAGGTGGATGCCGAGCTGCATCACGTCGAGGACGAAGCTCGCCACCATGAGCACCACGACGAGCGGCACGCCGGCGAGCCAGAGCCCGACGCCCTCGACCACGGCCAGGACGGCGGCGGTGCCGATGATGCCGACCGAGACGTAGCGGATGGTGAGCGCCGCCAGCTCGAGCAGGTGGACGCCCTGCCGGCCCCCGACCCGGCGGGCGATGCGGGTGGCGAGCGCGCCGCCGCGGTCGCCACCGGCGAGCATGGGCCAGGCGAGGATGGTGGCCAGCACCACCTGGACGATGGTCCACCCGGTTCCGAGCGCGCGCATGACGCCCCACTGGGCCATCCGGGAGGGCTGGGCGCCGGGCCCGCCCACCTGGGCCAGGATGGCCTGCAGGATCTCCTGCCAGGTGCCCTGGAGCAGGTGTCCCACCACCGGCGTGTCGTGGAGCCAGGCCGGGGGAGGGGGGAGGTTCCAGGACTCCGGGTGGGAGATGGTGTTCACCACGGCCCGAAGGCTGGGCAGCAGGGCAACCGTGGAGAGCACCACCGGCGTCACCACCAGGACGAGCAGGACCAGCACGGACAGGGTCGCGGCCACGGATGGGTGCCCGCCGGTGCGCAGGAGGAACCACCGGTGGAGCGGCCACACCGTGACCGACATGAAGAGCGACCAGAGCAGGATGGTGCCGAACGGCGCCAGGATGGTGAAGGCCGTGGCGAGCAGCGCAACGACCAGGGTGAGCGCGAGACCGCGCTCGAACAGTCCACGCCCTCCCCGGGGCAACGCGGTCCCGTCCACCGATACCCCATACCCTCCCGTGCCCCGCCCGGGCAACCACGGGGTGCTAGGGTCGTCCCATGTCCAGCCCACGCGACAGGACCGCCTACCTCGTCCGCCCCCCCACCGCCGTGCTCACCCGCGGCTTCGACCCCCGCCTCTCGGTGGGTTCGGCGCGGCCGGCGGTGTTCCGTTCCAGCACCTACGTCTTCTCGAGCCCGGAGGCGGCCGAGCGCGCGTTCGCCATCGCCCTGGGCCGGTCGCGCCCCGCCGAGGGGGAGAGCGTGGACCTCATCTACTCGCGCCTCTCCCATCCCAACGCCGAGATCGCCGAGGACCACCTCGTCCCGCTCGAGAAGGGGGCGGAGGCGGCGGCGGTCTTCAACTCGGGGATGGCCGCCATCTCCACGGTTTTCCTCACCCTCTGCCAGCCGGGAGCGAGCTTCGTCTACACGGTGCCGCTCTACGGCGGGACCCAGCACCTCGTGCACCAGCTGCTCGAGCCCATGGGCATGAAGGGGATCCCGGTCCTGGCGGGGGACGGCGCCGGGCTCGCCCGGGCGGTGGCCGGGGCGCGCAACCTGCGACTCGTGCTGGTGGAGACCCCGGCCAACCCCACGCTCACCATGACCGACGTGGCGGCCGCCGCCGCCGCGGCGCGCGCGCATCCCGATCGCCCGGTGGTGGCGGTGGACAACACGTTCATGGGGCCGACCTTCCAGCACCCGCTCGTCCTCGGCGCCGACCTCTCCGTGTACTCGGCCACCAAGTACCTGGGCGGCTTCAGCGACATGCTGGGCGGGGTGGTCATCGGCCGCGATCCGGAGCTGCTGGCGCGGCTGCGCGGGACCCGGGCCATCCTGGGGAACATCCTGCAGCCCGACGAGTCCTGGATGCTGGACGGCCGGCTCCCCACCGTGGGGCTGCGCATGAACCGGCAGTCGAAGAACGCCCAGCGCATCGCCGAGGCGCTGCAGGGGCACCCCCGGGTCCGGCGGGTGATCTACCCGTCGCTCTTCACCGATCCGGAGCAGGTGCGCATCCGCGACGCGCAGTGCAGCTACCCGGGCGGCGTGTTCTCGCTCGAGCTGGAGGGAGGCAAGCGCGCCGCCTTCGAGTTCCTGCGTCGGCTCCAGATCGCGAAGAACGCGGTGAGCCTGGGCGGGGTGGAGACGCTCGCCTGCCACCCGGCCACCACCACCCACTCCGAGATGTCCGCGGAGGAGCTCTCCCGCTACGGGGTGGGGGACGACCTGGTCCGGATCTCGGTGGGCATCGAGCACTGGCGGGACCTGCTCGGCGAGTTCCGCGGCGCCCTCGACGGTGCGTGAAGCGGGCCGGGCCGCCCCGCGCCCGCCGGCGCTAGCCGACGACCCGCGCCACCGCGCGGGCCAGCTCGACGACGGAGAGCGGCGACGAGCCCTCCGCCTTGTTGTTCACGATCACGAGCCCCTCCTTCGCGGCCGCCGCCGCGCGCCGCACCAGCTCGGCCACCGAGGCGCGAGCCTCCGGGTCGGGCGCGGCCAGCCGGTCGAACGGGGAGTAGAGGTCGCGGGCCTCCGCGTAGCCCCGTCCGTGGCCGAGCATCCAGCGGACCACCAGCACGGGCTGCTCCTCCACCGGGAGCGCGCGGGCCTGCGCCTCGAGGGAGGGCATCGACGGGTGCACGGTGAAGGCGTGCGCGGCACCCGCGGATGCGAGGGCGGCGGCGTACGGCCGGCCGAGGAGCTCCTCGTCGCGGATCTCGACGGCGTAGCGCGGGCCGCGCGGCAGCGCGCCGAGGAACGCGCCCAGCCGGTCGGCGAAGCGGGCCGCGTCCCGGGTCTGCGGACCCGGCAGCGGCGGGAACTGGAAGAGCAGCACGCCGAGCCGCCCGCCCAGGCCGTCCACGGCCGGCGCGACGACGCGCTCGCGCGCGAAGGCGGGGTCGAGGAAGGCCGGGTTTTCCCGGGCCGGCCCGCGCCCGGCGCCCTCCCGGACGGTGGGGAAGGTGCAGAGGCGGCAGGCCTTCACGAGGAAGCGGAAGTCGTCGGGGACCTGGGCCGCGTGGGCCGCGAGGTCCGCAGCGGGCAGGGGCGCGTAGAAGGTCCGGTCGAGCCCCACGGCGCGGAGGAGCGGATGCCGCGCGTAGGCCGGTAGCCCGTCGCGGGAGAGGACGTCCGCGGTGACACGGCCAGCGAAGACCAGGCCGTCCCAGCCCGGGAAGGACCAGGAGGAGGTGCCGAGCCGGACGCCGTGCGGGAGCCGTCCGGCCAGGTCCATCACTTCGGGTGAATGGGGGGCTGCGGCGACCCGGGGCGCATCGGATGCGCCGAAGAGGCCGAGCTGCGCCGGAACGGACGCTTCGTGGGCTGGACGCTTCCTGGGCAAGCCCCGAGCTTAAGAGAAGCGTGCCAGTCGCGCCCCTCCCGGGGTGAAAAAACATTCATCACGTCCCGTGAAAAAAGGTCCTCGTGGCCCGATCAGGGGACTATCCGGGGCATCACCGGGGGTTTAAGAACCGTGCACCATCCGTCGTGAAAGGGGGGTCGAGCGGTGGGCGAGGGTCTTCTGAGACGGAGCGTGCAGGCGTCGGCGGTGGCCCTGGGGGCCGCCATCGCGTTCCTGCCCGTCCCGACCGGTCGCCACCCGGCCCCGCCGGCGCAGCCCCCCGCGCTCCCCCGCCCGGTCGATCCGCTCGCCGCCCAGGTCCTCGAGCGCCTCCCTTCACTGGAAGTGGAGGCGGCCTCCGAGCTGGCCACGGCGGTGCGGGAGGAGTCGGAGGCGGCCGGGCTCGATCCGGTCCTGGTCATGGCCGTCATCGGCGTGGAGTCGCGCTGGGAGGCCGGCGCGGTCTCGGAGCGCGGGGCCCGCGGCCTCATGCAGCTGCGCCGCGTGGCGCTCGAGACCGAGGAGCGGCAGGCCGGCGTGGCCCCCGGCGACGCGCACGACCCCGTCCACAACGTGCGCATGGGCGTGCGGTACCTGGGACGGATGGTGGCGGCCTTCGACGACGTGGACCTCGGGCTCATCGCCTACAACGCCGGTCCCACCCGGCTCAGCTCCTTCCTGCAGGCGGTGGGCGAGGTCCCCGACTCCCTGTGGGCCTACCCCCGCAGGGTCCGCCGCGAGGAGCGGCGCATCCGGCGCGAGATGCTGCGCGCCGAGGTGATCGTCGCGGCCGCGGCGCGGTAGACTCCGCCGCCATGCCCCCAGCCCGACCCCGCCGGCGCCCGCCGGACGGGTGGACGCGCGCCGAGCTCGCCGCGCTCCGCCCGCTGCGCTCCCCCTCCCGGATCCAGGACTTCGTCGACGCGCTCGTGTACCGGATCGAGGACGACCCGGGCTCCCCGCGCCGGGTGCTCGCGGAGGGGAAGGCCAACTGCTACGACGGCGCGCTCTTCGCCGCGGCGGCGCTGCGGCGTCTCGGCCACCCGCCGCTGCTCGTCGACCTGCAGGCGGTCCGCGACGACGACCACGTGCTGGCGGTGTTCCGGGAGGGCGGCCGCTGGGGCGCCGTGGCGAAGTCCAACTTCTCCGGTCTGCGCTGGCGGGACCCGATCCACCGCACCGTGCGCGAGCTGGCCGCGAGCTACTTCGACGACTACTTCAACCTGCGCGGCGAGAGGACCCTGCGCAACTACTCGGTGCCCTTCCGGCTCGCCCGCTTCGACCCGGCCGGCTGGACCTTCCGCGACGAGCCCCTCCGGGAGATCGCCGGCTGGCTCGACGGGTCCCCGCATCACCCGCTCCTCCCGCCCGGCGCCGAGCGCCGCCTCCGGCGCGTCGACGCGCGCGCCATGCGGGCGGGCACGGTCGGGACCGACCTCGCCGGCGTGCACGGCGCCTGATCCGGGCTCGCGATGCGGATCACCACGCCCCGGCTCTTCGCGGCCGCGACCGCCATCTGGGGCACCACCTGGATCGCCATCACCTTCCAGCTCGGGCGGGCGCCGCCCGAGGCCAGCGTGTCGCTCCGGTTCGCGCTCGCCTCGGCGGCGCTGCTCGCCTGGTGCCGGTGGCGCGGGGTGCCCCTGCGGTTCCCGCCCCGCGTGCACGCGCAGCTGGCCCTGCTCGGGCTCTTCATGTTCTGCCTGTCGTACCTCGCGGTCTACCGCGCCGAGACCCTGCTCGTGTCCGGGCTGGTCGCGCTCGGCTACTCGGCGAGCCCGCTCGTCAACGCCGCCATCTCGCGGGTGGTCTTCGGCACGCCGGCCACCCGTGGGGTGGTGGTGGGCGGGCTGCTCGGCGTCTCCGGCATCCTGCTCGTCTTCTGGCCGGAGCTGCGCCGGGTGCGGGCCGACGCGGGCGTGCTCGGCGGCATGGCGCTCGTGGCCGGGGCGGTGCTGGCCTCGGGCGTCGGGAACGTCTTCGCCACCCGGCTCGACCGGCTGGGGCTCGACGTCTGGCAGAAGATGGCCTGGGGCATGGCCTGGGGCGCCGCCGGGAGCGCGATCGCCGCAGTGGCCTCCGGGGAGGGCATTCACTTCACGTTCACCCCGGCCTACCTGCTCTCGCTGGTCTACCTGGCCGGGTTCGGGTCGATCGCGGCCTTCGCCGCCTACCTGACCCTGCTCGAGCGGGTGGGGGCGGCCCGGGCCGGCTACGTCGGGGTCATGACGCCGGTGGTGGCGCTCGTGATCTCCGGGCTCTTCGAGGGGTTCCCCTGGGGCCTCTCGACGCTGGCCGGGGTCGGGGTGGTGGTGGCCGGGAACCTGGTCGTGCTGCGGGAGCGGGCGCGCACTTCTCCTTGAACGGCGGCCCCGGCCCCGACAAGCAGGGGGCGGAGGCCGGCATGGAGAAGCACCACGTGAACGGGAGGCCGCTCGCACCCCCCTACCCGGAGGGTCTGCAGGTGGCCGACTTCGCCCTGGGCTGCTTCTGGGGCGCGGAGCGCAGGTTCTGGAAGGTCCCGGGCGTCTGGGTGACGGCGGTCGGGTACCAGGGCGGCACGCGGGAGTCGCCCACCTACGAGCAGGTCTGCGGCGGCCGCACCGGCCACGCCGAGACGGTCCGGGTGGTCTTCGACCCGTCGCAGGTGGGCTACGCCGACCTGCTGCGGGTCTTCTGGGAGGCCCACGATCCCACCCAGGGAAACCGCCAGGGCAACGACGTCGGCACCCAGTACCGGTCGGTGATCTTCACCCACGGCGAGGAACAGCGGCGGCTGGCCGAGGCGTCGCGGCGGGCCTACGGCGAGGCGCTGGCGCGCGCCGGTCACCCGGACGCGATCACCACGGAGATCCAGGAGGCCCCCGCCTTCTGGCCCGCGGAGGGCTACCACCAGCAGTACCTGTCGAAGAATCCCGGTGGCTACTGCGGGCTGGGCGGCACCGGCGTGGCCTGCCCGGCGCCGTCGTAGGCGTCGAGCGCGGCGTCCATGTCGTCGACGATGGCCTGGACCGGCTTCAGCTGGCCGACCCGGGTCTCCGGGAGGCGGACCAGGCTCTGCCCGGTGTAGTAGAGCCCGAGCACCTCGTCGCCCAGGGCGACCGCGCGCAGGAGCGCGTCGGTGATGCAGAAGCTCTCCTGGAAGTCGCTCGCGCGGCACTTGCAGAGCCCCTCGGCCAGGCACTCGATGCAGGCCTTCTTGCGCCCCATGTAGCCGGACGGGCCGAAGTACCAGGCCTTGGACCGCGGGGGGAACGCCTTGCCCGCGGCCAGGCCGTCGGTGAAGGCGTTGCGGACGGCGCGCGCCTTCATGCCCTTCACGCAGCTCGTGATGATGGCGACGTCCTCCTCCTTCTTGCCGAGGTGGACCTGCTTGAAGGTCTCGTGGGCGTCGCCGTCGCTCGAGGCGATGAACCGGGTGGCCAGCTGCACGCCCGAGGCGCCCTGGGCGAAGTAGCGCCCCACGTCGGCCGCGTCGACGCCTCCCGCCGCGACGACCGGGAGCGAGGTGGCGGCGCAGACCTCCTCGACGAGGGTGGGGAGCGGGTGGTCGATGTCGCCGATGTGCCCGCCGGCCTCGGCGCCCTCCGCCACCACCCACTCCGCGCCCCACTTCTCGTACATGGCGGCGAGCCGCCCGGAGGAGACGATCCCGACGAAGGGGGTGCCGGCCTCGCGGCACCAGCGCACGATGTCGCGGGAGATGCCGGCGCCCTGGACGATGAAGGAGACCCCCTCGTCGAGCGCGGTGCGGGCGAGCAGCTCGAAGTCGGCCTTGTTGATGGCCGCCATCAGGTTCACGCCCACGAAACCGCCCGGCGCGGTGGCCTTGGCGCGCTGGATCTCGGCGCGGAGGTGCTCCGGGGTCTTGATCACCGCGGAGATGGTGCCGACGCCCACGAAGCGGCTGGAGCGGACCGCGGCCACCTTCCCGGCGAGCCCGTCGGAGGCGTGGATGCCCATGCCGCCCTGCACGAGGAGCCGCTTGCCGGACGCGACGATGGCTCGGATGGTGGCGCGGTCGAGCTTGGGGGCCTCGACGAGGCTGGACGAGGGGCGGAAGGTCTCGACGTTCTCGGTCTGCATCGACATGTACGCTCCGTGGAGGGGCGGGACGGGAAGGCCGCACCCTAGCCGGGGAGTGTCACGTCCATGTCACGGCGCGCCGCGGATTGGATGCCGCGACGCGGCAAGATTTGCGTGCGAGGTTTGGCGCGGTGCGGCAGGGGTCAGGGGCAGACGAATACGGCCGCTGAGCAGGCGCGAGTGTCGAACCCGCTCACGCCTGTACCGGCGACGTCGATTCCGAAGACCCCTGGCTGCACGCTCCAGCGATTCCAGTCTGAGCTCACGCTGGCCCCGTTCGAGAACACACCGACGCTTGGACTTCCCTGGTCGTAGCAACCGAACGAGTTTGATTCGACGCCGCACGTGGTCCCCCCGCGCAGATCAAGGGTGCCCGCGCCAGCTGCGACGAGAATCTGATCAAACTTGTTGCCAAAGTACTGGCAACTACGAGTTGTGACCGCCCCCGGAAATGGAGCTGTGAACACAACCCCTCCGCCTCGCCTCAATCCCGTCGATACGTTGTAGTCCTGCGTCGCGCTGTTCCCGACCACCTCGTTGCCCGTCAGCACGAGCGTGGACCCGCTCCCCATCGCCAGCAGCCGGAACGCGGAGTTCGTCGCCCCGGTCATCTTCGCGGCCCCGGAACTGTTCTGCACCGTCAAGTGGACCGCCGACCCGGTCGTCGGCTGGGCGTGCACGTGCGTCCCGTTGTTCACGTACGGGCAGGCATCGGTGAGCACCGTCCCGCGCGCCACGAAGACGGCGTCGCCGGCGTTCCCGCTGAAGGTCGTGCCGGTCGCGGTGAACGACGGACTCCCTGCGCCCGTGTTCCCGACGAGCACGCCGGAGGCGTTCCCGTCGACGGTGCCCCCGGTCAGGGTGAGCTTGCCGTCCACCACCGTCGCGGCCGCGAGCGTCGTCCCGGTGACGTGCAGGCCGGAGGCGGCCACCTCCACCGACGCCGCGAGCGGATCGACGACGACGCCGATCGCGGCGCCCGAGACGGTGAAGTCGGTCGCGGTGACGCCGCAGTTCCCGCCGACCTGCAACCCCGCCGAGAACCGGGTCGGGGGCGTGCCGCCGGTGGCCGCGGCGACCCGGACGCCGGAGAGCGTCACCGGCGCCGTGTCGGCGGTCGCCGGGCAGGCGGCCTGGATCGCGGGCCCCGTCGACGCCCCGTTGCGGACCTCGAGACCGGAGAACGATGCTCCCGGCCCGAGGGCGACGAACGGCCCGCCGAGCGCCGCCGCCGTCACCACCGCGTAGTGGTCGGGGTCGGGCGTCGGGTCGTCCGTCGTGACCGTCGTGCCGGCGGGGACCGAGACCGCCCCGGGCTCGGTGAAGCGAACGACGCCTCCCGGCACGGCGGCGCTCCAGCCGGTCGCCCGCACGGTTCCCCCGGCGCCGGCGGCGGCGAGGGCATCGGTGAGGGTGGCGAACCGGCAGGCCGGCGGGTTCGCGACCCCCGTGGGCGACGGCGTGGCCGAAGCCGGCGAGCCCCCCACGGCGTCCGCCAGGAAGACCGGGCCGGGATTGGGCGGACAGGCGCACGCGCCCGCGCTGCACACGAGCCCGCCGGTGGCGCAGTCGGTGACGCCCTGCCAGGTGAGGCAGGTCGAGCCGGCCGCGGCCGGCTGGCATCGCAGCACCCCCTGCCCGGTGGCCGCGCAGGTGAGGGCGCCCTCCACGCTGCACGCGTTCGCGGTGGGGCAGGCGCAGGCCGCCGCGCCCCCGGACCGGGTGCAGGCCTGGGCGGGATCCGCGCACGGCGCCGACGAGGCCTCGTACCAGCACCCCGGCGGCGTCGCGTCCCGGGCGCAGGTCACGACCTCCCCGGAGGGCCCGCAGACGGTCGGCGTGGCCGCGCCGCAGGCCGTGGGCTGGCAGGCGCAGCCCGCGGCGCCCCCCTCGACCGCGCACGCCTGGTGGGCCGGGCAATCGGTCGTGACCGGCCCGGTCGAGCAGACGCCGGACGCGGGCGAGCAGGTGACGAGCCGGCCGCCGGAGCAGCTCGTCCCGGGCTGGCACTCCCCGCCGGTCTGGTGTCCCGGGCAGGAGAGGGCGGCGGTGCTGCAGGTCCGGTCGTTGCCGCAACCCTGGTCGCTCGGGCAGTTCAGGTCCGAGGTGCACGGGGCCCCGGTCGTGGTCACCGTGCAGGCGGAGAGGAGCACCAGGAGGAGGAGCGGCACGGGCCGGCGCATCGGGCGGAGACTACCAGAAGTGGGGCGCCGGGCGCCCCGGGCCGGGGGTGCCCGGGACCCGCCCTCGCACGCGTCGACAGGCGGGCCACGCTGTGGTTTCCTCCGGCGCCATGCGCGTCCCCGCCCGCCACCTCGCCGTCGCCGCGGCCGTCCTGGGTTCCTGCTTCCCCGCCCGGGCCGCCGCTCCCCGGCCGTTCAACGTGCAGGACCTCGTCACCCTGCAGCGCGTCTCCGATCCCCGCCCGTCGCCGGACGGGAAGCAGGTGGTCTACGTCCTGCGAACGACCGATCTCGAGGCGAACCGCGGCCGCACCGACCTCTGGCTGGTCGGCGTGGACGGCAAGGGCACGCGCCGGCTCACGACCAGCCCCGAGAACGAGTCGAGCCCGCGCTGGGCACCCGACGGGCGGTCGATCTACTTCCTCTCCGCGCGGGGCGGTCCGCAGCAGGTCTGGCGCTTGCGGCTCGACGGCGGCGAGGCGGAGCGGGTGACCAGCCTGCCGCTCGACGTGACGAGCTACCGGCTCTCGCCCGACGGCTCCCGGGCGCTGGTCTCGGCGAGCGTGTTCCCGGACTGCGCCGCGGCCCCCGAGGGCCCGATGGCGTGCACCACCCGCAGGATCGAGGAACGGTCGCGAAGCCGGTCCACGGGGCGGCTCTACACCCGGCTGCCGGTCCGACACTGGGACGAGTGGCTCGACGGCCGGCGCAACCACCTGTTCGTGGTCCCGCTCGCGGGCGGCGCGCCGGTGGATCTGATGAAGGGCATGGAGGCCGACTCGCCCGCGCGCCCCTTCGGCGGCGCCGACGATTACACCTTCACGCCCGACGGGAAGGCGGTGGTATTCGCCGCCAAGGACGCCGGCCGTGCCGAGGCCTGGTCCACCAACTTCGACCTCTGGCTCGTCCCGGCCGACGGGTCCTCGCCCCCACGCAACCTGACCCCGGACAACGCCGCCTGGGACGGCCACCCGGTCTTCTCGCCCGACGGCCGCACGCTGGCCTGGTTCGCGATGGAGGTCCCCGGCTACGAGGCCGACCGCCACCGCATCCTGGTCCGCGACTGGCCCGACGGTCCGGTCCGAGAGGTCGCGCCCTCCTGGGATCGGTCCCCGTCGGAGCTCGCCTGGACCCCGGACGGCCGTTCGCTGGTGGTCACCGCCGACCACCTGGGCACGCACCCGATCCTCGCCGTCGACGTGGCCACCGGGAAGGAGCGGATCCTCGTCCCGGGCGGCACGAGCCACGCCCCGTCGGTCGCGGGGGAACGCGTGGTCTTCACCCGCGACGACCTGGGCTCCCCCGCCGACGTCTGGACGGTGGGGCTCGACGGCAAGGGCGCGGCGCCGATCACCCGGGTGAACGCCGAGGCCCTCTCCGGGATCGCCTTCGGCGATCGCGAGCCGTTCACCTTCGCCGGCTGGGACGGGGAGACGGTCCACGCCTGGGCGGTGAAGCCGGTGGGCTTCGACCCGGCGCGGAAGTACCCGGTCGCCTTCCTGATCCACGGCGGGCCGCAGGGGTCCTTCGGCGACCAGTTCCACTACCGGTGGAATCCGCAGATCTACGCCGCGGCCGGGTACGCGGCGGTGATGGTCGACTTCCACGGGTCCACCGGTTACGGCCGCGCCTTCACCGACTCGATCGCGAAGGACTGGGGCGGCAAGCCGCTCGAGGACCTCCAGAAGGGGCTCGCGGCGGCCCTCGCCCGCTACCCCTGGATGGACGGGGACCGGGTGGCCGCGCTGGGCGCCTCCTACGGCGGGTACATGATCGACTGGATCGCCGGCGCCTGGCCCGACCGCTTCCGCTGCCTGGTGAACCACGACGGCAACCTCGACGAGTTCCACGCCTACTTCGACACCGAGGAGCTCTGGTTCCCGGAGCGCGAGCACGGCGGGACGCCCTGGGAGGTCCCGGAGTCGTACCAGCGGCACAACCCGGCCAACCTCGTGAAGAACTGGAAGACCCCCATGCTCGTCGTCCACGGCGGACGCGACTACCGGGTGGTGGACACGCAGGGGCTGTCGTCCTTCACGGCGGCCCAGCGCCGCGGCGTCCCGAGCGAGTTCCTCCACTTCCCGGACGAGAACCACTGGGTGCTGAAGCCCGCCAACAGCATCCAGTGGCACGAGACGGTGCTCGCCTGGATCGGGCGGTGGACGCGGCCGTGAGGCGCATCTGCGTCACCGCGCAGAAGGGGGGCGTGGGGAAGACCACGGTCGCCCTCAACCTGGCCGTGGCGCTCGCGCAGCGGGGCCGGCGGACGCTGCTCGTGGACCTCGATCCGCAGGGCGGCGTCGGCCACTCGCTGGGGCGCGGGGACACCTCGCTCTCCGGGCTCGCCGAGGTGCTCATGGGGCGCATGGCGCCGGGCGCGGCCGTGATCCAGACCCGCATCCCGGCGCTGGCGCTGCTGGCGCGCGGCCGCCTCGACCCCGTCGACGCGGTCGAGTACGAGGAGGCGCTCCGCGGGGGCGCGCTCTCCCGCGCGCTCGACCCGGTCGAGCCCGCCTACGATCTCGTCCTCTACGACACGCCCGCCGGCCTGGGAGCGGTGACCCGCGCCGCGCTCGCCCGGGCGCACTTCGCGCTCGTGCCCTTCCAGGCCGAGGCCCTCTCGGCCCGTTCCGTCGCGCAGGCCGTCCGGGTCGTCGATCACGTGCGCTCGGCCGAGAATCCCGCACTCCGCCTCCTCGGCATCCTGCCCACCATGGTCGACAAGTCGAGCGGCGACGCGGTGGCGGCGCTCGGCCAGGTCTGGGCCGGGGAGGCGCACGTCCTCGACACCGTCATCCCGCGCGTGCCGGCCTTCGCCGAGGCGAGCCGGCGGGGGGTGCCGGTCTCCTTCCTGCGCGGGTCGGCGGCACCGGAGGCGCGCCGGTTCGACCTGCTCGCCGCCGAGGTCGAGCAGGGAATGGAACGTCATGCCAGATCGGAGGCACCGGCCGATGAACGACCCCAAGGCGAGCTCCGCTGAACGGGGCTTCCTCACCTTCCGCGCCGCGACGGCCCTCGCCGACGATCGGGCCGGCGAGGCCGCCGGTGCGCGCGTCCCGCCTCCGCTGCCGCCGCCGCCTCCCGGCGTGACCGGGGTCGCGGCTCCGCCGGTCCCGCCGCCGGTCCCGCCGCTGCCCGGGGCGCCACCCGAGCCT
>JBBIOL010000080.1:0-15193 GCA_037443385.1 Anaeromyxobacteraceae bacterium | reverse complement strand
GCGCCGCGCGCCGCGGCGCCGCCGCCCTCGCGCTGGCGGTCGCCTCCGTCACGGCGCTCCCGCCCGGACGGGCCGCGGAGCCCTCCCGCCCGCGGGTCCTCCTCCTGGAGGTCCGCGCGCCCATCACCACCGGCACCGCCGAGTTCGTCGAGGCCGGCCTGGCCCGGGCGAGCCGGGAGGGATTCTCGGCGCTGGCCGTCGCGCTCGACACGCCCGGAGGCCACCTGGAGGCCACCCGGGACATCGTCCAGCGCATGCTCGCCTCGGAGGTACCGGTGCTGGTCTGGGTGGGACCGGCCGGCGCCCGGGCCGGCTCCGCCGGGGTCTTCATCACGCTGGCCGCCGACTTCGCCGCCATGCACCCGACGTCGGTCATCGGCGCGGCGCATCCGGTGGCGGGCGGCGGCGAGGACGTCGAGCGCCAGGCCGGGAAGGACATGGCCCGCAAGGTCGAGAACGACACCGCGGCGTTCGCGCGCAGCATCGCCACCACCCGCGGTCGCAACGCCGACTGGGCCGAGAAGGCGGTCCGGGAGAGCGTCTCCGCCACGGCCGAGGAGGCGCTCCGGCTCGGCGTCGTGGACGCGATCGCGCCCGACCTGGCCACGGCCATCGCACGGGCCGACGGTCGCACCTGGATCCGCTCCGGGACCTCCCACGTGCTGCGGACCGCGGGAGCCGAGACCGTCCCCGCCGAGATGACGGTGCGCCAGCGGACGCTCGCCTTCCTCTCCGACCCGAACGTCATCGCCATCCTGATGATGCTCGGGACGCTCGGGATCGCGCTCGAGTTCTACCATCCCGGCGGGATCGTCCCGGGCGCCCTGGGCGCGTTCTTCCTGCTCCTCGCCTTCCTCTCCATGAAGGTCATCCCGGTGAACGTCGGGGCGCTCGTCCTGATCCTGGCCGGCGTGGCCCTGCTCGTCGTCGAGGGGTACGTCACCACCCACGGCGTCGCCGGGCTGGCCGGCGCCGCGCTCCTCGGCATCGGGACGCTCTTCTTCATCGACCGCGCGTCCCCCGAGTACCACTTCGACCCGGCCACGCTCACCCTCTCGCCCTGGGTGGTCTGGCCGACGCCGCTCGCGCTCGCGGCCGTCCTGGCCTTCGTGGGCTTCAAGGTCGCACGCACCCGGCGGGAGCGGCTGCGGGTCGGCGCCCCCGGCATGCTGGGCGAGATCGGCGAGGCCACGAGCGACATCGGCCCGGAGTCGGGCGAGGCCTTCGTCCACGGGGAGCGCTGGTCAGCCCGGTCCGCGCAGCCCATCGCCCGCGGTTCCACCGTCCGCGTCCGCGAGGTGCGGGGGCTCGTCCTGCACGTCGAGGCCGCCGCCGGTCCTCGAGGAGTCCTACCCTGAGCTCGACCCGGGCCCGTCCCGGAGAGGAGAGTGCCCCATGCCCGCCTTCGGCCTGCTCATCCCCGTCGCCCTGGTTGCCGGCTGGTTCGCCATGGGGCTCCGCATCATCAACGAGTACGAGCAGGGGGTGGTCCTCCGGCTCGGACGGTTCGTGGGTCTCCGCACCGCGGGCCTCAAGTGGATCATCCCCTTCGTCGACCGCATGGTGATCATCGACATGCGGGTCACCGCCGAGCAGGTGCCGCCCCAGGACGTCATCACCCGCGACAACGTCTCGGTGAAGGTGAACGCGGTGATCTACTTCCGCGTGGTCGAGGCCGGGAAGGCCTTCCTCCAGGTCACCGACTTCCTCTTCGCCACGAGCCAGTTCGCCCAGACCACGCTCCGGTCGGTGCTCGGGCAGGTGGAGCTCGACGACCTGCTCTCCCAGCGCGACAAGATCAACCGCCAGCTCCAGGAGATCATCGACAAGCACACCGAGCCCTGGGGCGTGAAGGTCACGGCGGTGGAGGTGAAGCAGGTCGACCTGCCGGAGGAGATGCGCCGCTCCATGGCCGGCCAGGCCGAGGCCGAGCGCGAGCGCCGGGCCAAGGTCATCGCCGCCGAGGGCGAGCTCCAAGCGGCCACCAAGCTGGGGGAGGCGGCCGACATCATCGGGCGCTCCCCGGGGGCGCTGCAGCTCCGCTACCTCCAGACCCTCGTCGAGATCTCCTCCGACAAGGGGACGAACACGATCTTCCCGCTGCCGCTCGACCTCATCCGGCCGTTCCTGGAGTCGCGGCAGAAGCCGGGGGCGCCCTGAAATAGGGCGCGGGCCGGTCCGTAGGGGGCGGAGCGGCGCACCCCGCGCCGACGGAGGTCCCGCATGCGCCGTCCTGTCCTGCTCGCCGTCTCCCTCTCGGCCGCCCTGCTGCCCTTCCTCGCCCGGGCGGCCCCGGTCACCACCCCGGTGCCGGTCTCCGGGTCCTTCTCGCGGGTCGAGTCCCGCGGCGATTTCGACGTGGAGGTCCGCGAGGGCACGCCGGCATCGGTGACCATCGTGGCCGAGCCGGGGATCGCCGAGCGGATCCAGGTCGAGGTCACCGGTGGCGCCCTGCGGCTCACGCGGGACCGCTCCGCCGAGCCGGCGAAGGGCGCGGTCGTCCGGGTCGTCCTGCCCGAGTTCAAGGGGCTCTCGGTGGGGGGCAGCGGGAGCGGGACCGCGGAATCCGGTGCGGCTCCCCGCGACGTGAAGCTCGGGGTGAGCGGGTCCGGCAAGCTCGCGTGGAAGGGCACGGCCGCCGAGCTCGACGTGGGCGTCTCCGGATCGGGGTCGCTGCGGGCCGAGGGATCCTCCACGAAGCTCTCGGTCGGGGTGTCGGGGTCGGGGGAGGCGACGCTCGCGGGAAGCACCGGGCCGGCCCGCGTGGCCGTCTCCGGCTCCGGTGACGTCAAGCTCTCCGGCAAGGCCGACAGGATCGAGATCGCCGTCTCCGGATCGGGCGACGTCGACGCGAAGGGGTTCCCGGTGCGGGAGGCGGACGTCGCCATCGCCGGGTCGGGCGACGTGGACCTGCAGCTCACCGGCGGCACGCTCAACGCACGCATCGCGGGCTCGGGGGACGTGAACTGGTCGGGCGAGGCGAAGCTCGGCTCGGTCGCCACCGCCGGGTCGGGCCGGGTGCGCCAGCGCGGGTAGCGGCGATCCCGCGGGCTACCGCAGGCCGGTGCGGATCACGCCGGCGGCATCCGACCAGGCCCGGGCCATGGCCGGCGTGTTGAACGCGAAGCCCGGCTCGCCGGACGGGCCGACGACGATGACGCCACCCGCGCCGGCGACCCGCGCGCCGAGCAGGCGGATGCCCTCCCGGGCGGCCTCCGCCGCCGGACGGCCGGCGCCGACCAGGTCGGCCACGGTCCGCGCCAGGGTGATCCGGATGATGGGCTCGCCGTGCCCGGTGGAGGAGACCGCGGCCAGCCGGTCGTCGGCATAGGTGCCGGCGCCCACGATGGGGGAGTCGCCCACACGGCCCGGTCGCTTGAGGAAGGTGCCGCCCGTGGAGGTCGCGGCGGCGAGGTGGCCGTGACGGTCCCGGGCCACGGCGCCGATGGTCCCGCCGCCGACGATGACCGGGCGTACCCCGCGGGCGGCCTCGAAGCGGGCCCGCTGCTCCGGGGTGACGAGCCGCTCGTTGGGCCAGGCGGCGATCCCGGACTCGCGGGCGAACTCGGACGCGCCCTCCCCCACGAGCAGCACGTGGCCGGAGCGTTCCAGGACCGCCCGGGCGAGCAGCACCGGGTTCCGGACGTCCTTCACCGAGGCCACCGCGCCGGCGGCCAGCGTGGCGCCGTCCATCAGCGAGGCGTCGAGCTCGGCGTGCCCGTCGGCGGTGAGGGTGGCGCCGGTCCCGGCGTTGAAGGTCGGATCGTCCTCGAGGAGGGTGGCCGCGAGGACCACGGCGTCGAGCGCGCTGCCTCCCCGCGCGAGCAGCTCCCATGCCGCCGTGGCGGCCCGGGCCACGCCGGCCTCGCGCGGGGCGTCGGGGCCCAGCCCGGAGGTCCCGGGGTCGTCGAGGGCGCCGGCGCCACCGTGGACGGCGATGGCGGGGAGTGCGGGGTCGGGCATGGCCGCCGGAGACTAACCGGTGCGGCGCGCGACGCAAGGCGCTTCTCTCCCGCCGCATCCCGGCTTGACGGCCCGGCACCGGGGTTCCTATGGTCGTCCCCGCCCCGGATCGGGGCCCCCACACGGAGACACCCCACATGTCCGGACGCGAAGTGGTCATCGCAGGCGCTGCGCGCACACCCATCGGCTCGTTCCTCGGCAGCCTCGCCTCCGTCCCGGCCCCACGCCTCGGCGCCGTCGCCATCCGCGCCGCTCTCCTGCGCGCCGGGGTCGACCCGGCCTCGGTGGAGGAGGTCGTGATGGGCAACGTGCTGCAGGCGGGCGAGGGGCAGGCCCCGGCTCGCCAGGCCGCCCGCTACGCGGGCATCCCGGACGGGACGCCCGCCTGGACGCTCAACAAGGTCTGCGGCTCGGGGCTCAAGGCCGTCATCAGCGCGGCCCAGGCCATCGCGCTCGGCGACGCCGACGTGATCGTGGCCGGCGGCATGGAGTCGATGTCGAACGTCCCGTACTACGATCGCAGCCAGCGGACCGGCTCGCGGATGGGCAACGTCACCCTCGTCGACGGGATGGTCTTCGACGGCCTCACCGACGCCTACGACGGCGTCCACATGGGCATCTGCGCCGAGGCCACCGCCGAGAAGTTCGGCATCGGTCGCGCCGCCCAGGACGCCTTCTCCGTCGAGTCCACCCGCCGGGCCATCGAGGCCCAGAAGGCGGGCCGCTTCTCCCGGGAGATCGTCCCGGTGGAGATCGAGGGCAAGAAGGGCGAGAAGACCGTCGTCTCCGACGACGATGGGCCGCGCAACGCCCGGCCGGAGAAGATCGGGACGCTGAAGCCGGTCTTCAAGAAGGACGGCACGGTCACCGCGGCGAACGCCTCGTCCATCAACGACGGGGCCGCCGCGGTGGTGCTCATGAGCGCGGACCGGGCGCGGCGGGACGGCCGCCCCGTGCTGGCCCGGATCGTGGCCTGGGGCGGGAGCGCGCGCGCCCCGGCCGAGTTCACCATCGCCCCGGCCGACGCCATCCAGGCCACCCTGAAGAAGGCCGGGCTCGCGACGAAGGACATCGACCTCTGGGAGCTCAACGAGGCCTTCGCCGTGGTGTCGCTCGCCAACATGCAGCTGCTCGGCCTCGAGGCCGGAAACGTCGACGTGAACGGCGGCGCGGTGTGCCTGGGCCACCCCATCGGCGCCTCCGGCACGCGGATCCTGGTCACCCTGCTGCACGCGCTCGAGGACCGCAAGGCGCGGCGCGGGCTGGCGAGCCTCTGCATCGGCGGGGGCGAGGCCGTGGCGCTCGTGGTGGAGCGGCCGTGAACAAGGTTCTCGCCAGCGCCGACGCGGCGGTTGCCGACATCCCCGACGGCGCCACGCTGCTCGTCGGCGGATTCGGCCTCTGCGGCAACCCGGAGAACCTCATCACCGCCCTGCACCGCAAGGGGACGAAGGACCTCACCATCGTCTCCAACAACTGCGGGACCACCGAGGAGGGCCTGGGGGTGCTGCTCCAGTCCCGCCAGATCCGGAAGATGGTCTCCTCCTACGTGGGGGAGAACAAGGTGTTCGAGAAGCAGTACCTCTCCGGCGAGCTGGAGGTCGAGCTCGTTCCGCAGGGGACGCTGGCCGAGCGGATCCGCGCCGGCGGCGCCGGCATCGCCGGGTTCTACACCGCCACCGGGGTGGGCACGGTGGTGGCGGACGGCAAGGAGGTCCGCCGCTTCGGAGACCGCGACTACCTGCTCGAGCTCCCCATCCGCGGCGACTTCGCGCTGGTGCACGCCTGGAAGGCCGACACCTGGGGCAACCTCGTCTTCCGCAAGACGGCGGCCAACTTCAACCCCATGATGTGCGCCGCGGCTCGCGTGTGCATCGTCGAGGCCGAGCACATCGTCCCGGTCGGGCAGCTCGACCCGGGCCAGATCCACGTCCCCTCCATCTACGTGAAGCGCATCGTGCAGGCCGTCGGGCTGAAGAAGCCCATCGAGCGGCGCACGGTCCGCCCGCGAGCGAGCTAGCCCCATGGCCCTCACCCGAGAGCAGATCGCGAAGCGCGTCGCGCGGGAGCTGCAGGACGGCTTCTACGTCAACCTGGGCATCGGCATGCCCACCCTGGTCTCCAACTTCGTCCCGCCCGGCGTGGAGGTCGTGCTGCAGAGCGAGAACGGCATGCTGGGCATCGGGCCCTACCCGATCGAGGGACAGGAGGACCCGGACCTCATCAACGCCGGGAAGGAGACGGTGAGCGAGATCCCGGGGACGGCCTACTTCTCGTCGGCCGAGTCGTTCGCGATGATCCGTGGAGGCCACATCGACCTCGCCATCCTGGGCGCGCTCGAGGTCTCGGAGAAGGGGGACCTCGCGAACTGGCTCGTGCCCGGCAAGATGGTGAAGGGCATGGGCGGCGGCATGGACCTCGTCGCCGGCGCGCGGCGGGTGATCGTGATGATGGAGCACGCCAACAAGGAAGGAAAGCCGAAGGTCCTCCGCACCTGCTCGCTCCCCATCACCGGCCGGGGCTGCGTCTCGGCGATCTGCACCGACCTGGCCTGGATCGAGGTGGGGCCGGAGGGTCTCGTGCTGCGCGAGCTCGCGCCGGGCGTCACCGCCGCGGCGGTCCAGGCGCTCACCGAGCCGGTGCTGCGCGTCGCGCCCGACGTGAGGACCATGCAGGTCTGAGCCCGGCCGTGCCCCGCCCCGTCGTCACCTTCCTCTCCGACTTCGGGGCCGGGTCGGGCTTTCCGGCCCAGATGAAGGCCGAGGTGCTCCGGCGCCTTCCCGACGCGACGCTCGTGGACCTCTCGCACGAGGTGCCGCCCTTCGACGTGGCGGCCGGCGCGCTCCTGCTCGAGGCCTGCGTCCCGCGGTTCCCGGCCGAGGCCGTGCACGTGGCGGTGGTCGATCCCGGGGTCGGCACCGCCAGGCGCCCCATCTGCGTGGTCGATCCCGGCGGGCGCAGGCTCGTCGGCCCGGACAACGGGCTCCTCGAGCCGTTCCTGTCGGGTGCGCGCGCCTGGCTCCTCTCCGACCCGGAGATCCTGCCGCGCGATCCCAGCCCGACCTTCCACGGGCGCGACGTCTTCGCCCCGGCGGCGGCCTGGATCGCCGGCGGCGGCGATCCGGCGCGGCTCGGGCCGCGGGTGGGCGACCCCATCCGGCTGGCGGGACTCCGGGCCCGGGCGGCCGGCGACGCGGTGGAGGGGACGTGCCTCGGCGCCGACCGGTTCGGCAACCTGGTGACGAGCATCCGGCGCGGCGACGTGGGCGGATCGGCGGTCGCCGGCGTCCGGGTGGCGGGCCGGGAGGCCCGCTGGGTCACCACCTTCGGCGAGGGAGATCCCGGGGAGCTGCTCGCGCTCTGGGGCAGCGGCGGTCGGCTCGAGATCGCCGTGCGCGAGGGCAGCGCGCTGCGGGAGCCGGGGCTCGGCCGGGGCGCGGTGGTCCGGCTCCTCCTGCGGCCCGCGGCGCCGCCTACTCGATGAGCCCCTGATCCTTCGCCATCCTGGACAGCCTGGCCTTGAGGCGCTCGAAGCGCTTCATCAGCGCGGCGGGCTCGACGCGCACGCCCTCCTCGGCCAGCACCTCGGAGATCTCCGCCCAGGAGAGCTTCTGGTCGACGCGAAGCGCCAGCAGCGAGACGTCCTCCACCTCGAGCGACTCCCGGAGCCGGTCGAGCGCCTGGCGCTGCCGCTCCACCTTCAAGAAGGAGCGGGTGCGGATCTCCTCGGCAAGCGCCGACGCCTCCCCGGTGAAGAAGCGCCTTCCCCTGCGCCGCCAGGCCTCGTTGCGGAGGTTGATGGCCGCGTTCCAGCCCAGCCGGAAGCACCAGGCCTTGAGCGAACCGTCGCCGCGCCAGGTGGCGAGCCCCCGCCAGACGTTCTCGGCGAAGATGGAGAAGGCGTCGCTGGCCTCGTCCTCGTCGCGCAGGAGCGACCGGAGGTAGCGGAGGACCTGCGGCCCGTACTCCTGGATGACGACGGTGGCGGCCCCCGGGCGGTCGTCGTCGGCGAGCAGGGACCGGACGCGCGACTCCAGCGGGTCGACCGGCTCGCTCACGGCGAGAGGCCCATGCGGGTGAGGAGCGCCGCGTAGCGCGGGTCGCCCCGCACCTTCCGCAGCAGCGGATCGCCCTTCACCTCGAGCGCGAGGCCGAGGTCGCGGTGCGCGTGGGCCTGCTCGAGCCACTCCAGGGCCAGGTCGGTCTCCCCGCGCCAGGCGTGCACCTCGGCGATCTGGTAGGCCGCCCCGTGACCCTGGGTGCGCACGAGCTCGTCGAGGGCCGCCCGCGAATCGGCCTCCTGGCCCAGGTCCCGGTAGGCGAGCGCCGATCCCATGACCCGCCAGAGGGGCTCGGCGTTGCGCCGGGCGACCGCCAGCGCCGCCTCGGGCTTGCCCTCCAGGAGGCGGAGGACGGCGAGGTGCCGGAGCGCGAGCCGGTTCTCGGGGTCGATCTCCAGGGCCCGCGCCAGCGCCGTGCCGGCCCCCGCGAGGTCGCCCCCCATCATCTGGAGGAGCCCCAGGTCGGTCCAGGCGTAGACGAAGAGGGGCTCGCGCTCCGTCGCGGAGCGCAGCGCGGCGATCCCCTCCGACACCCGGCCGGTCGCCGCGAGATACCAGGTCCCGTAGCGGCGGAGCGTGTCGGGCTGGCGCGGGTTCAGGGCCAGCGAGCGCTCGAAGTCGGCCTTCACGCCCGGCCAGTCCCAGAGGATCCCGGCCCGGACGAACCCGCGCGCGCCGTACCCATCCGGCAGGTCGGGGGCCAGGAGCACGGCCTGGTCGGCGGCCTCGATGGCGCGCTGCTTCAGGGCGGCCACCTCCGCCGGCGACTCGCCGAAGTCGGCCGAGGCGGCCAGCGCGACCGCCAGACCCGCCCACGCCGGGGCGAACCCGGGATCGGCGGCGATGGACTTCTCGAAGGCGGCGACCGCGCGGCGGAAGTCGTCGGCCGAGCTGCGCGAGTGGTAGAGCTGGCGCCCGAGCAGGAACTTCTCGTAGGCCTCCGGCACGGCGGTGCGGCGCTCCGGAGCGGCCACCGGCTTCCCGGGCGCGAGCTTCACGCGCAGCGCCTGGGTCACGGCCCGGGCGATCTCGTCCTGGATCGCGAAGACGTCGGAGACCTCCCGCTCGAAGGTCTGGGACCAGACCTGGTAGCCGTCGGCGACGCCGACCAGCTGGGCGGTGACCCGCATGCGCGACCCCGAGTGCCGCACGCTGCCGTCGAGCACCGCGTCGACGCGCAGCTCGCGTCCGATGTCGGCGAGCGATGCGCTGGGGCCGCGGAAGGAGAAGGAGGAGGTCCGCCCGGCGACGCGCAGGCCGTCGACCTGGGCGAGCGCGTTCAGGATCTCCTCGGCGAGGCCGTCGGCGAAGTGGCGCTGGTCCTTGGCGGGGGAGAGGTCGGCGAAGGGCAGGACGGCCACGGCCGGCTCGGGGCCGGCGATGCGGACGGTGCCGGGCTCCCGCCGCGGCTCCCGGAGGAGCGCCCAGGCGCCGCCGGCGAGCACCGCCAGGGCGGCGACGGCGGCGGCCGCCATCCAGGCGCGCCGCCAGGGGCCGCCGCGCGCGCGGGAGCGGATCGGCGCCCCGGCCGAGCCGCCGGGACCCTCGACGTGCCTCAGGACCGGCGTGAGGGCCGCGACCACCTCGGCGGCGTCCCGGTGGCGCTCGACCGGGTCCTTGGCGAGCATTCGCGCCACGATCTCGGGGAGCTCGGGCGCCTCCGGGACGTCGATCCCGCGCGCGGGGCGGCTGCTCGTGGCGGAGCGGCCGTCGTCGTCGGGGAAGGGGAGCTCCCCGGTCAGCATCCGGTGGAGCATGACGCCCAGCGCGAAGACGTCGGTGCGCTCGTCCTCGGGGGCGCCGCGCCACTGCTCCGGCGCCATGTACGCCGGGGTGCCCCCGTCCACCTTCCGGCGGCCGAACGCCTGGGCCATCCCCAGGTCGAGCAGCTTCACGTGGCCGTCCTCGCAGAGGAAGACGTTCCCGGCCGAGAGGTCGCGATGGACGATGCCCCGCGCATGGGCGTGGGAGAGCCCGCGCGCCACCTCCACCGTGATGCGGAGCGCCTCGGGGAGGGGCAGGGGGCCCGCGGCCATCCGGTCGGAGAGCGATTGCCCGTGGAGCAGCTCCAGGACCAGGAAGGGCCCGTAGTCGCAGCGACCCACGTCGTGGAGCGTGACGATGTTGGGGTGGGAGAGGCGCGCGGCCGCCTCCGCCTCGCGCAGGAGCCTTTCCTCGCGTGGGCTGGGATCCACCGAGCCCTGCAGCAGCTTGAACGCCACCGAGCGGCCCAGGTCGCGGTCGAGCGCCTCGAAGACCACGCCGAACCCGCCGCGCCCGAGCTGCCGGACGATCTGGAAGCGTCCGATCACCGTCCCGGGCTCGGGCGCGGGCCTCCACGCGGTGGCGTCCGCCGTGCCGGCCCCGTCCGGACTCACCAGGTCCTGGAGCAGCCCGGAGATGCCCGGAGGGCCAGGGCCGGAGGCCTGCCGAGCTTCCGCCTTCCCGTTGCCCAGCTCGGCCATCCAGTCACGCCCCCCCGAACGAAAACGGGAGATTAGCAGCACCCCGGCACCCGGGCCAACCCACCCGGGGCGCGCTCGATGGCGAGGCCCCGTCCGAGGCAAGTGTCCGGGACCAGGGAGAAAATCCGGCTGTACGGAGGCTGGATGGAAATCTTGACCTTCATCAAGAGTGCGCCCGCCCGTCCGATCCGGCCCCGTCCGCTGTCCACTCCGGTGGAGGGGGCGCGCGACGGATCTTCCCGGCGGGCGCCTCGATGGTCGGATGGAGTTCACCATGGGTCAATCAGCGGCGGTTCGGGACGGCCGTCCCGGAGAGGACGGCGACTACCTCCAGGCGTGCCGGAGGGTGCTCGCGGCCGGGGTCCTGGCCCGGGACCGCGCCGACGTGCTCGCCATCCACCCCGACCGCTGGCCCCGCTCCGCCGTGCACCTCCGCGACCGCATCGTCGCGCCCAACGCGCCCGGGTCGCCGGACGCCGAGCTGTCCATGCTGGACAGCGGCCACGAGCTGCAGCTCGGGCTGGTGGACGCCGTCGATCACCTGCTCGGGAAGGACCCCCGCCTGGTGGAGGTCCTGCTGCGCCTCCAGCTCGACTGCGCCCGGGTCCGCTTCGTCTTCGAGGAGACCACCATGCGGCTCCGCGACGACCCCCGGCGCTTCGTCCACGCCGAGGCGCACGGCCGACTGCTCCAGCGGCTCGCCGACGCCAAGGTGAGCCTGCGGGCCGGCCGGGTGGAGGAGGCGCGGGCCGCGCTCGCCGCCTACCGGGCCGAGGTCGAGGACCACGCGCGTTCCATGGACGGCGGACCCGCTCGGCGGAGCGAGGGGGCGCCCTAGACGGCGCGGGTCTTCCCGGGGAGGCCGCAGGCCAGGCCGGTGGGGGCCGCCTGGCCTGCGGCCGGTTTGTCGGAAGGCGCGGGCCCCTGCTAGGATCCACGGACCGGATGACCGAGGCCACCGCCAACAAGCGACGTGCGCGCCGACTCCAGCACGAGCTCCCGGTGGCCTACCGCAGCGTCGGCAGCTTCCTCACCGACTGGGCCACCAACATCAGCCAGGGCGGGATGTTCATCAACACCCGCGCCCCGCTCCCGGTCGGGACCCAGGTGAAGATCCTGATCCAGCTGCCCATGCTGGAGTTCCCGCTGGGCCTCTCCGGCAAGGTGACGCGGGTCACCGCGCTCGACGCGGGTCCCCGCACGGTGCCCGGGATGGGGATCCAGTTCACCGACGTCGATCCGTCCAAGCGCCAGCAGCTCGAGACCCTGGTGAAGCGGCTCCAGCGCGACCTCGGCGCCTGAGTCGCGGACGTGGCGGTGCTCGTCGACATCGCGGACCTCGCCCCGGGGGGCGAGGGCGTGGGGCGGTACGGCGACCGCACGGTCTTCGTCCCGTTCACCGCCCCCGGCGACCGGGTGGAGGTGGAGCTCCGTCCCGGCGAGGGGACCGCGCACGTCGATCCGGGGACGCTCCACGTGGCCGGACCGGACCGGGTCGACCCTCCCTGCCCGCACTTCGGCCCGGGGGCGGACCGCGGCTGCGGCGGATGCGCCTGGCTTCACCTCCGGTACGAGCGGCAGCTGCGGGAGAAGGAGCGCACCGTGGTGGAGGCGCTCCGCCGGATCGGACGCCTCGCGCCGGGGAGCTATCCCATGCGCGCCATCCTCCCGTCCCCCCGGCCGCTCCGCTACCGGTCCCGGGCCAGGTTCCACCTGCCACGCGGGGAGGACCGGCTGGCGTTCTTCCGCCGTCGCTCGCACGAGGCGGTCCGGCTCTCCGCCTGCCAGCTGCTCGTCACGGGCCTCGACCTCCTGCGCGAATCCACCGGGCCGGCCCTGGCGCGCGCCGGCCTGCGCCCGGCGGAGGTGGCCCTCGAGTGGTCGGACCATGCCGCCCGCGGGACGGCCTCCCTGCGCGGGGTGGACGCCGGGGCCGCGTCCCTGCGCCGCTGCGAGGCGTTGCTCGAAGACGTCCCGGAGCTCTCCGGCGTGGTCCTCGAGCCGGCCGGCGCGGGCCGGCGTGCCGGGCCGGCCGCCGCGACCGTCGGGGATCCGGTGCTCCTCCACGAGCGCGTGCCTGGCCACCCCGGCGCCGGGCTCGGGCGCAGCCGGCCCGACGTCTTCCAGCAGGCCAACCGCCCGGCCAACGCGCTTCTGGTCACGGTCGCCGTGGACTGGCTCCGCCCCGACGGCGAGGACGTCCTCGAGCTCTTCTGCGGGACCGGCAACTTCACCGCACCGGTCGCGGCGCGGGCCCGCTCGGTCTGCGCCGTGGAGGGGCAGGGCCCATCCCTCGAGCTGGCGCGGGCCGACCTCTCCGGGGGGAACGTCCGCTTCTTCGCCGGCGAGTCCCTGGCGGTGGCCTCCGCGCTCGCCCGCGAGGGGCGAGGCTTCGGCGCGCTGCTGCTCGATCCCCCGCGCGACGGCATGAAGGGAATGGGCCCCCTCCTGCGGAACCTCTCCGTCCCGCGGGTGGTCTACGTCTCCTGCGATCCGGCCACGCTCGCGCGCGACGTCGGCCGGGCGGTGGCGGAGGGCTTCGGCGTGGCCGGGGTCCAGCCGGTGGACATGTTTCCCCAGACCCGGCACGTGGAGACGGTGGTCCTCCTCGAACGACGCTGATCACCCGCCGATCGGCCCGGCGCGCTCGACGCGGCCGTCGCGGAGCCGCAGCTCCCGGCGGATGGCGGGGATCACCTCGTCGTCGTGGTGGGTGACGAGCACGAGGGAGCGCCCCCCGCGGCACACGGCGTCGAGCATGCCGGCGAGCTCGCGCCGCCCGGCGGGATCGAGGCCGGAGAAGGGCTCGTCGAGGAGGAGCACGTCGGGATCGATGGCGAGCGCGCGGGCCACGAGGAGGCGGCGCATCTCGCCGTAGGACACGTCCTCCACGCCCCGGTCGGCCAGGTGGAGCACGCCCAGGGCGCGCATCCAGGCCCGGGCGGCGGCCTCCTCCTGCGGCTCCGGCGCGCGGGAGACGCCGATCGATCCCTGGAACCCCGAGGCGACGACCGCGAGCCCGGTGGCGTGGTGGCGGTGGCGCGCCTGCAGGTCGGGGGCCACGAGGCCGACGCGGGCGCGCACGTCCCGCACGTCGGCGCTCGGTCCGAGATCGAGCCGCTCGACGCGGCCACCCGGGGCGAGGTGCTCCTCCCCGAGCAGCAGCCGCAGGAAGGTGGACTTGCCCGAGCCGTTCGGGCCGCGGACCACCCAGCTCTCCCCCGGGCGCATGCGCCAGTCGAGGTCGCGCAGCACGGTGCGTCCCGCCACGCGGACGTCGCCACGGACCGTGAAGAGCGGGTCCGGGGGCCGCCGGGTGGGGGCGGGGATCGCCCCGGCCGGCCGGCCCGGCTCCCCCGCCGGCGCGCCGGCCGCGACCACCGCGTCGATGGGACCGGAACGCACGATGCGCCCGCCCTCGAGGCGGATCGCCCAGCGCGTCTCCGGGATCACCTCCTCCGGCCGGTGGGTGACGAGCACGGTGGCCGCGCCGGTCCGGGCCAGCGCCGAGACCGCGCCGAGGACGAGCCGGCGCGAGTCCGCGTCGAGCCCGTTCACGAACTCGTCGAGGAGCAGGGCGCGCGGACCGGGGGCGAGCGCCCGGGCGAGCAGCGTGCGGCGGGCCTCGCCGGTGGAGACCTCGAGGAGGGTCCGCCGGCGGAGGTGGGCGACGCCGAGGAGGTCGAGGGCGGCGTCCACCCGGCGCTCCGCCTCCGCGTGGAGCCGCCCGCCGGGCCAGATCACGTCGGCGAAGCCGCCCCGCACGACGTCCTCGACGGCCACCGCCTGGTCGCGCCGGATCCAGCCGTCCTGGGCCTCGGCCGAGACGAGGGCGATCCGCTCCCGCGCGCCGATCGGGCTCGGGCCGGGCTCCCCGTCGAGGTGGAAGGTGCGACGGCCGCGGCTCGCGGGGTGGGGCCAGGCCTCCCCGCGGAGGAGCCGGAGCAGCGTGCTCTTCCCGGCGCCGTTCCCGCCCAGGACCGCCCAGCCCTCGCCCTCGCGGAGCGTGAAGGTGACGCGCTCGAGCAGGGTGCGGCCCCAGAGGCGGACGTCCACGTCCTCCAGGGTGACGAGCGGCCGGGCCAAGGGCCCATCTCGCCCGAGGGCGGCCGGCGGCGCAAGTGCGGCGGTGCGCGCTACAATCCGGGGGTGGAAGCGCGCATCGTCGAGTTCGCCCGCCTGCTCCGGCAGAACGGCGTCCGGGTGTCCCCGGCCGAGGCCGCCGACGCCGTGCGCGCGGCGACGCTCGCGGGAGTGGCCGACCGCCCCACCTTCCGCGCCGCCCTGCGGGCCACGCTCGTGAAGCGCGGCGCCGACGCCCCGGTCTTCGACCGGCTCTTCGCCTTCCACTTCTCCGGGATGGCCCGCGTGGTGGAGGCCCTCGAGCGCTCGGTCCTCCGCGACCTGGAGGAGAGCGGTGCGCTCGAGGGGGACGAACTCACCATGGCCGCGATGACGCTCGCCCGTCTCGCACCCGGCCTGTCGCCGCTCGCGCGGGCGGCGCTCGACGGGGATGCCGCGCTCCTCGCGCGCCTGCTGCGCGGGGCCGCCATCGCCATCGACTTCCAGGGACTGGAGGCGCCCACGCAGCTCGGCTTCTACGCGCGGCGCCTGCTCGCCGGCGCGGGCGGGGCCGGGCTGGCCGCCGAGATGGACGGGCTGGCGGCCGCGCTGGCGGCGGACGGGCTCGACCCGGCCCGCGTG
>JBBIOL010000079.1:0-15278 GCA_037443385.1 Anaeromyxobacteraceae bacterium | reverse complement strand
CGCGCCCCGGGGCCCCGCGGCCGTGGCCGCGCTCGCCACCGGCCTGGGCGGCGCCGTCCTCGACGTCGATCACCTGGCCCGCGCGGTCGAGACCCTCCCGGAGGAGGCCTACGGCACCGGGCCCAATGCGGTGGTGATGCGGTCGCTCGTGAACCGGTACCTGGAGCCGGCGAGCGCGCTCTCGTCGGTCTCGCTGCGGCTCGACCTGGTCCCGGGCGCGGTGATCCTGGATCTCGACGTCGACGGACGGACCGAGGCCCCGCGCCGCCCGTGATCTCGCTTCGCCACATCCGGAAGGCCTTCCGCGACGGCGACCGCGCGGTCGAGGTGCTGCGCGGCGTCGACCTCGCGGTGCCCCGCGCCGGCTTCACCGCGGTGGTCGGCCCCTCCGGATCGGGGAAGTCCACCCTCCTCTACGTGGCCGGCGGCCTCGACGCCGACTTCGAGGGCGAGGCGGTCGTGGACGGCAAGGACCTGCGCGCGCTCTCGCCGCGCGAGCGGGCGGCCTTCCGCAACGGCTCGGTGGGCTTCGTGTTCCAGTCCTTCAACCTCCTGCCTTCGCTGCCGGCCGTGGAGAACGTGCTCCTGCCCGGTCTCTTCGTCCCCGCGGGCGTCCCCGCCGCCCCGCCCCGCGCGCTGCGGGCCCGTGCGCTCGAGGCGCTCGACCGCGTGGGGCTCGCCGACAAGGCGGACCGCCTGCCCGGCCGGCTGTCGGGCGGCGAGCGGCAGCGGGTGGCCATCGCCCGGGCGCTGCTCTCGCGGCCGGCGGTGCTCCTCGCCGACGAGCCCACCGGGAACCTCGACGCGGTGAGCGGCGAGGCGGTCATCGCGCTCTTCGCCGCCATGGTCCGGGACGGGGTGACGGTGCTGGTCGTCACCCACGAGGAGCGGGTCTCGGCCGCGGCGTCGCGGGTGCTCCACCTCGAGGACGGGAGGCTCCGGTGAGGCTTCGGGCCCTCGCCCACCTGGCCTCGCTCGACCTGCGGGCGGACCCGCGCGGCACCGCCGTGAACGCCGCGGCGGCCTGCGTGGGCGCGGCGGCGCTGGTCTTCTTCGTGGCGCTGGGCATGGGCGTGGGCCAGGCCGCGCGCCACATGTTCCCGGGCGACGCCCGGCTCGTCGAGGTGGTCCCGGGGGCGGTCTCGCTGGGCGCGGCGCTGGGCGGCGGCGCGCTCGACGACGCCGCGGTGGCCCGCCTGCGCGAGCTGCCGGGGGTGGCCGGGGCCTGGAGGCGGCTCTCCCTGCGGGTGCCGGTGGCGGCGAGCCGCCCGCCGGAGGGCGTGCGCATGAACTGGCCGGCCGGGTTCACCGTCCAGATCCCGGTGGTGGGGGTCGACGCGGGCCTCGTCGCCTCGGACCTCGCCCCCGGCCGGAGGTTCGAGGACCCCGGCGACGGAGGCCCGATCCCGGTGCTCGCCTCCCGGCGGCTGCTCGAGGTCTACAACAAGACCATCGCGCCGGCCTGGAACCTGCGCCGCCTCCCGCCCGGGCTCGAGCTCACCGGCCTGCAGATCCCGATCCAGGTCGGCTTCTCCATCATCCCGCAGAAGACCGAGGACCGGGTCCACGACGCATCCCTCGCGCTCGCCGGCCTCTCCGACCGGGTCCCGCTCTACTCCCTCGCGGTCCCGGTCGAGACCGTCCGCCGCCTTCACCAGGAGTACGGCAAGGCGGACGCGGGCTACACCGCGGTGGTGCTCGAGACCCGGCGCCCGGACGACGTCCCCGCGGTGGCCGAGGCGGTCCGCCGCATGGGGTTCGCCGTGGACGAGGGGGAGCGGGCCATCGCCGAGCGGGTGGGCCTCGCCATCACCGTCACCGCCGGCGCGCTGGCGCTGCTCGCCCTGCTCATGACCGCCCTCGCCGCGCTGGCCATCGCGCAGTCCCTCTCGGCGAGCGTGCGGGCCCGGACACGCGACATCGCCATCCTGCAGTCGCTGGGGGCCACCGGCGGCGACGTGCGCACGCTCGTGCTGGCCGAGGCCGGGATGGTCGGGCTGCTCGGCGGCGTGCTCGGGGTGGGTCTCGCGCTGCTCGCCGCCCGCGGGGTGGACGCCGCCGCGCTGCGCATGCTGCCCGACTTCCCCTTCCGGCCGACGACCTTCTTCGTCTTCCCGGCGTGGCTCGTCGGGCTCGGGGCCGGGGTGTCGGTGGCGGCGGCGCTCGTCGGGGCGCTCGCTCCCGCGGCGCTCGCCGCACGCGTCGACCCGGCCCGGTCGATCTCCTGAACGGCCCCGGGACGCGAACGGGCCGCGAGGAACGCTCCCCCCGCGGCCCGCCGGTGCGTCGGGACGACGTCGACTACTTCATCGCGGCGACGAACTTCGCCACGTCGGCGGCGTCGTCGATCTTGACCGGCTTCATCTTTCCGGCGCCCTCGTTGATGGCCTTGAGGACCTTGTCGGCAGCCGTGCCCTTGATCGGGGCCTTGGCCATGGCGCCGCCCTCGCCGGCCGCGCCGTGGCACATCTTGCACTTGGCGGCGTAGGTGGCGGCAGCGTCGGCCGAGGCGGTGGTGGCGAAGGCGAGGACGAAGGCGGCGACGAGGATGCGCTTCATGTCTGGACTTCCTTTCGTGGAGGGTCGCTTCTGCTTCCGAACGAGGGGACGAACGGGCCCTTCCGGGTATTCACGAACGGGCCCTCCTCGTCGGAGAGCCCCGGAAGGGGTGCCTTCAGATACACGATCCGGGAGGGAAATTTCAATTCGTGGGGGTGGGAATCAGCCCGCCGCGCTGGCGCGGACGGCGGCGCCGGCGGGGGGCGGCCGCACCACGAGCTCCTGGCCGACCTGGAGCTTGTGCCGCCGGGGGTTCTTGATCCCGTTCCAGTCGCAGAGCTGCTGCAGCTTCACCCCCACGCGCTGGGAGATGGCCCAGAGCGAGTCGCCCGCCTGGACCTGGACGGTGCCCTCCCCCGGGACGGCCTTCCGGGTGGCCACCGCGCGCGGTGCCGGCCGGGCCGGCTCCTGCTCCACGAGCTTCGGGTTCTTCCGCTGCGGCTCCTCGATGCGGGCACGGGCGAGCGCCTCGCTGGCCGGGGCCCCGGAGCGGCGGGCGAGCGCGCCGAGGGGGATGACGAGCTCGGTGCCGGGCTTCACCCTGCGGCCGGCCTTCAGGCCGTTCATCTGGGTCACGGTGCCGGCGGAGACCCCGTAGGCCGCGGCGATGGCGGCGAGCCCCTCGCCCTTCACCACGGTGTGGCGGGCGAACCCGAGCGCGGCCGTGGGGCCGACGGCGGGCCAGTTCCGCTCGAAGGCGGCGCCCGTCCCGGCGGGCAGCTTCACCGCGTACGCGCGCGGCGGGGTGCAGGTGCGGCGCAGCTCCGGGTTGAGGTCGTGCAGCTCGCGCGAGCTCACCTCGGCGGCCCGGGCCACCGCCTCGAGCTCGACCGCGTGGGGGACGGTGACCCGCTCGTACTCGGCCCAGCGCTCCGCCTCGATCTCCTCGGGGCGGAAGCCGAAGGCCTCGGGGTGCTTCGAGATGATGGCGGCGGCCATGAGCTTCGGCACGTAGCCCTTCGTCTCCCGCTTCAGGATCTTGCCGCGGGACATCTCCCAGAAGTCGTGCTGCCCCTTTCGCCGGGCCTTCTCGATCTTGCCCTCGCCGGCGTTGTAGCCGGCCCAGGCGAGCCGCCAGTCGCCGAACTCGGCGTACAGGGCCTTGAGATAGGCCGCCGCGGCGCGCGCCGACTTCTCCGGATCGCGCCGCTCGTCCACCCAGAAGTCCTGCGAGAGCCCCATGCGCTTGCCGGTGGAGGCGATGAACTGCCAGGGGCCGGCCGCCTTGGCCCGCGAGTAGGCCAGGTTGGCGAACCCGCTCTCGATCATGGCGAGGTAGATGGTGTCCTCGGGCAGCCCCGCCTCGCGCAGGATGGCGCGGTAGCGCTCCTGGTAGCGCGGCAGCCGGCCCAGCCACTTCACGAAGTGCTTGCGGACCACCGGCGCCTGGAAGAAGCGGACGTACTGGACCACCGCCTCGTTCACGTCGATGGGGATGTCGTACTCGGCCTGGAGGCGGCGCAGGTCGTGGCGGATCTCGGGAAGGAGCGGGATCGAGCCCTCGTCCTCCTCGGGCATGGGCGCGGTGTCGCGGGCCAGCGCGCCGTCGATGCGGTGGCGAAGCGGCGACTCGGTTCCCAGCTGGACCGCCCCTGCGGCCGCGCCGTCCTCGGGGTGGGGCAGCGGGACGAGCGCGGCCTTCTCCTCGGCCAGCCGGACCTCGTCGATCTCGGCCGACTGCGCCTCCAGGACCTCCTCGACCTCCGGCACGTCCCCGGCGTCGGGCAGCACGGCCGGGAGGGCCGGCGTCTCCGCGGTCGCCCCGGTGGTCGCCGGAGCCGCCGGATCGGCGGCCGGGCCGGCGGCGTCCGCTCCCCGGGCGGGGAGCGCGGTCGCGATCGCGAGGCAGGCGATCAGGAAGGTGGTCCTGGTCATCGGTGCTCTTGTCATGCGAGGAGGGGACGGCACATTTTAGCCGGGATGGCCCGCTGCTGCCAGGTCAGGGCCGGGTGCCGGGCGACCCGGGCGTCGCAGGCTGGCCGTGGCCCGGCCCGACGACGCGGCCGCGGTAGCTCGACGGCTCGAATCCGGTGGAGTGCTCGCGCGTGTGGCACCGGGTGCAGGTGGAGGTGGGAGGATCGCGCACGATGTGCCCCGGCGGGTCCACGGCGTGGAGGCTCGCCGGACCGTGGCAGGCCTCGCACTGGACGCCCTGGCGGCCGGCCGTGGTGGCGACGTCGCACGGACCCCCGGGAAGCTTCCAGCCGGTGACGTGGCAGGAGACGCAGTCGAGGTCGAAGGCGCGCCCGCCCTTCTCGAGCGTGGCGTAGGCCCGCGCGTGGGGCGTCCGCTCCCACGACGCGAAGGCGGCCGGGTGGCAGCCCCGGCAGTCCTGCGTGCCGCCCGGCGGGGCGCGGTCGATCCCGACGTAGGCCGGCACGTCGCGCGCCGGGTCGGGGCAGGGCTTCCCGCCCTTCCGCGCCGCCTCCAGGTTCTCGCGCGCGACGGCGCCGTAGTGGCGGGAGAGCAGGCGCCGCACCGCGGGGTCCTCGGGCACCCCGTCCCCGAGCGGCACGAAGGAGATCTGCAGCGAGGGGCGGTCGTCGGGCGGCACGGGGGGCGGCTCCGCGCGCAGGGCGCGCTCGCGCTCCCCGATCTCCTCGATCTTGCCGGCCAGGGCCGTCACGAGCGCCGCCTGGCCGGAGGCCTCCGCCGCCGCGCGCCGCCGCTGGTAGCTGGCGCGACGCTCGGCGAGGAGGTCGAGCTCCTCGTCCCGCTGGGAGGGACCGGGGAGGACCGCGAAGCCCCTCGACCGGTCTCCTCGGAGGTGGAAGTCGATCCGCGCGAGCGCCTGGCCGCGCCCCTGCACCTGCACCACCGGGACCGCCGCGTCGAGCACCGCGCGGCTGGCGTCGTCCTCGAGCAGCTCCTCCCGGTGGGCGGCGAGGAGGACGTCCACCCCCTCGCGGCGCGCCTCGGCGGCGCGGGCCACCGCGGCCCGGCTGCCCCCCTCGTGCACCACCGCCACCCGGATGGGCGCCGCGGGCACCTGGCCGAGGCCGCCGAAGCCCACCGCGCCGAGCCGCTTGCTCCGGGCGAAGGGCAGCCCGGTCGAGCGGAGGAACGCCTCCCCGGCGGCGAGGTCCCGCTCCCCGGGCCAGGTCGCCGCGAGCCCCATGCCCCGGAGCGCGGCGGCCAGCGTCCGCGCCGCGGCCAGCTCCTGCGCGCGTCGCTCCGGGTCGATGGGTCCCCCGAAGAGCAGGTCGCCGCCGGCGACGAAGATCGTGTCCGGGTTCTCCGCCCGGATGCGCGCCACCGCGGTGGCCATGCGCGCGAGGCCGCCGCGCTGGTCGGCGCTGCACCCGCACGGCTCGAGCCACCCGGCCAGGTCGGCGGCGTACACCAGCGTGACGTGGCGCGGGGGCGCCTTCCCCGCCGGGGGAGCGGCGGCGAGCACGAGGGCGGCGAGCACGAGGGCGGGCGTCACGCCGGGGGAGCCTACACCAGCCCTCCCCGGGGCGCGCCGACCGCGCCGTGCGGAGCGCCCCCCTTCGTGCTAGGAGGGGCACCGATGCGAATCGGTCCCCACGCCTTCTCGGGCCGCTTCTTCCTGGCGCCGCTGGCCGGGGTGAGCGACCGCCCCTTCCGCGCCATCTGCCGGGAGATGGGGGCCGCCTTCGCCTACACCGAGATGGTGAGCGCCCACGGCCTCGTGCACGGGACGGCGCAGACCCTCTCCTACCTCGACCGGGACCCCGCCGAGGTCCCGTTCGCGGTGCAGATCTTCGCCGCCGAGCCCGAGGTGCTGGCCCGCGGCGCGGCGGCGGCCGTGGGAGCGGGCGCGGGGATCGTCGACATCAACATGGCCTGCCCGGTCCGCAAGGTGTGCGGCACCGGCGCCGGCGCGGCGCTGGCGCGCGAGCCGGCCGCGGTCGAGGCGGCGGTGCGCGAGGTGGTCCGCGCCGCCGGGGTGCCGGTCACGGTGAAGATCCGGGCCGGCTGGGACGACGCCTCGGTGAACTGCGTGGACGTGGCGCGCGCGGCCGAGGCCGGCGGCGCCTCCGCGGTGGCGCTCCACGGGCGGACCCGCGCGCAGGGGTACGCCGGCCGGGCCGACTGGTCGCTCATCCGGGCCGTGAAGGAGGCGGTCGGGATCGCCGTGCTCGGCTCGGGCGACGTCTGGTCCGCCGCCGACGCGCTCCGCATGCGCCGGGAGACCGGCTGCGACGCGGTGCTGGTGGCGCGCGGCGCCTGCGGCAACCCGTGGATCTTCCGCGACCTCCGGGCCGCCGAGGAGGGCCGCCCCATGCCCGGCCCGCCCACGCGCGACGACTGGATCGGCACGGTGATGCGCCACGTCCAACTTCAAGTTCAGCACCGCTCCCGGCAGCGCGACGACGAGACGCCGACCGCGTCGGAGGGGCACGCCGTGCGCGAGCTGCGCAAGCACCTCCTCTGGTACACCCGGGGCCTGCAGGGCGGCGTCCACTTCCGCCGCGACGCCACCGCGGCCACCACCGTCTCCGGCGTGGAGGAGCTGCTCGTCCGCCACTTCCCGCCCGACGCCCCGTTCGCCTTCGACCCGTCCCTCGCGGCGCGCGAGGCCATCGCCGAGTGAGCTCCCCGTGAACGAGACCCTGACCCTCGCCGCCTACTCCGGGGCCATCCTCACCGGCTCGCTGGCCGGCGGCGCCCTGCCGCTGCTCGGCCGCCGGGCCCGGAGCGACGCGCTCCTCTCCTTCTCCGCGGGGGTGATGCTCGGGGCGGCCTTCTTCCACATGCTGCCGGAGGCGGTCCACCTGGGCGGCCCGGACGTCGTGCCCTGGACGGTGGCCGGGTTCCTCTTCCTCTTCCTGCTCGAGCGCTTCGTCCTGGTGCACGTCTGCGCCGAGCCGGGCCCGTCGGAGCGGCTCCTCGGCCACCCCGCCCCGCCCCCGCACGGCCTGCGCGAGCACGCCGGGCACGACCACGCCCACGAGGCCACCGGCTGCGACGTGCACACGCTGGGGCTGGCCGCCTTCGTGGGCCTCTCCCTGCACACGCTCGTGGACGGGTTCGCGCTCGGTGCGGCGCAGAGCGATCCCGCCCTCGGGCTGCTCGTCTTCGTGGCCATCCTGGCCCACAAGATCCCCTCCTCGGTCTCGCTGACCGCCATCCTCCGCGCCGAGGGCTACGGCCGTGGCCAGGCGCTCCTCATGAACGCCAGCTTCGCGCTCATGGTCCCGCTCGGCGCGGCGATCTTCCTGGTGGCCGACCGGGTCGTGGCGGCCCGCGGCTTCACCGCCGTGGCCCTCGCCGCCAGCGCCGGCTCCTTCCTGCAGCTCTCCCTCTCCGACATCCTCCCCGACCTGCACCGCCGCGGAGGGAACCGCTGGAAGATCTCGATCGCGCTGCTGGCCGGCCTCGCCGCCATGTGGGCGCTCAGGTCGTTCGGCCACTCGCACGGGTAGGGGCGAGCGGCAGGCGGACCGTGAAGGTGGTCCCCCGCTCGGCGTCGGAGCGCACCCGGATGGTCCCGCCATGGGCGGCGGCGATCTGGACGGCGATGTAGAGGCCGAGCCCGAGCCCCCGGCGCCTCTGGGAGCGCTCGTCGTCCCCGCGGCGGAAGGGCTCGAAGAGGTGGGCCACCCGGTCGGCCGGGATGGGCTCGCCGGCGTTGGTGACCTCGAGCACGGCGTCGTCCCCGTCGAGCCGGCAGGTGGCCTCGACGACCGAGTGCTCCGGGCTGTACTGGAGCGCGTTGCCGACCAGGTTGGCGACGGCCTGCCCGACCCGGTCCGCGTCCCACTCCCCGTGAACGGCGGCCGGGGCGCCCACCCGGACGGTGCGCCCGGCGTGGGCCGCCTCGCACTCCTCGGCCACCTGCCGGAGCAGCGAGGCCAGCTCCGTCCGCCGCGGGTGGAGCACGATGCCCGGCCCCCCCTGGACCGCGGTGTAGTCCACCAGCGCCCGGATGATGCCGTCCATGCGACCCGAGGCGCGCAGGATCCGGCCCACCGAGCGCGAGGCCCGCTCGTCCAGCGGGCCGGCGGCGAGCAGCTCCGCCGACGCGGTGATGGCCATGAGCGGGCTGCGCAGGTCGTGCCCGACCACGCCGAGTACGTGGCGCCGGGACTGCTCGGCGATGCGCTGCCCGGTCACCTCCCGGACGAGCGCCCCCACGCCGATGAGCCGCCCCGCCACCGCCACCGGGTAGAGGGTCACGACGAAGGTGCGCTGGGTGTCCCCGGGCACCCGCGGCGGCGCCACCACCGTGCGCTCGGCGAGCGGCGCCCTCCCCTCGGCGACCTCCTCGAAGTCGCGGACCAGCTCGTCGCGGACCAGCTGCGGGGTCGCGTCGCGGAGCGTCCGTCCCGAGAGCCCCTCGGCGCGGACCCCGTGCAGGTCGGCCAGGTGGGTGTTCACCCGGAGGTAACGCATCTCCCGGTCGAGCAGGGCCAGCCCGACCGGCGCGTTGCCGAAGAGCGCGTCCAGGATGGCGGCCGACTCGTCGCGTTCCCGCAGGGTCCGGCGCAGCTCCCGCACGAGCAGCTCGCGGGTCTCGGCCGCCTCCTCGGCCTGGGCGCGCAGCTCCCGCTGGGTCTCGTAGAGCCGGGCCCGGTCCACGGCCTGGGCGCAGTGGTGGGCGAGCGCCTCCATGAACCCGCGCGCCTCCTCGTCGAACGGGTGGTTGCCGGCGAAGCCGATGCCCAGGACGCCCACCGCCCGGCCCCGGACCCGGAGCGGCAGCGCGGCCCAGGCGGCCTCGCTCACCGCGGCGCCCGGCGGGATCACCGTCGGGTAGCGGGCGCGCAGGTCGTCGGCCGAGCCGATCCAGACCGGCTCCTCCCGCAGGAAGGCCTCCTCAAGCGGGGCGCGCAGCGGGCCCGGCGTGCCGTCCGCCATCGACCCGGCCGCGTGCGCCACCTCGAGCACCCCGTCCGACGGGAAGCAGAGATTGCCGCCGCTGGCGCCGAGGACGTGGAGCCCCACCCGCAAGATGACCTCCGCCACCTCCTGCTCGCCGGCCGCCGCCGAGAGCGCCGCCGTGACCTCCTGCAGCCGCGCCATGCGCTCGGCGACGGCCTCCGGGCGCAGCCGGGCCGAGCGCTCCGCACCCTGCGCCGGCGGGAGCGAGCCCAGGTCGCGGGCCAGCGCCACCACGCGCGGGTCGTCGTCGGCGCCGGTCCGGTAGAGGGTGAAGTCGGCGCGTCGCGTCTCCGTCCCCACCTCGAGGACCACCGGGATTCGGAAGCGGGGCTGGCCGTCGGCGAGGGCCCCCCGCACGCCGTCGAAGAGGGCCGGGGACGCGCCGCGCATGACCTCGGCGAGCGGGCGTCCCGGCAGGGCCGGCGGTGGGACGCCCACCAGCCGGCCGAAGGCCAGGTTCGCCACCGCGCAGCGGAGGTCCCGGTCGACGACGGCGATGCCGAAGGGGGCGTCCTCGCCGATCGAGCCCAGGAACGGGTCGGGATCGGGAGCGCGCGGGCGCGGGGCGGCGACTCGCCCCCCCTCTGGCGGATCACGCTTCAGTCGCCCCCATCTTCCCACGCGCGGGCCGGGACCGGGAAGGCTTCCGATCCGCGGGGGGCGCGCCGTGGGCGCTACCCGGCGATGCGCAGGTGGGCGGAGAGCGCGGCGTCGCCGCCCCCGCGGAAGGCCTCGAGCGCCTCGTCGGCCGGGGAGCGGGCCGTCTCCGCCCGCTCGGCGAGCGGGGCGAGCCAGATGCGCTCGTCCTCGCCGGTCTGGCCGCAGGCCCCCTGGCGGCACAGGCCGAGCCGGGCCGACTCGACGAGGTCCCGCGCCAGCGCCGCCACGGTGCGGCCGTCGGGAGTCCGGGCGCGCAGCCCCTCCCGCCCGGCGGCGTCCCGCAGCGCCACCCGCTCCTCGAGCGTGAAGCGCCGCACCAGGTCCCAGGCCCAGTCCCTCGACTCCCGGGAATAGAGGATGCCCTTCCAGAAGGCGGCCAGCGCCTTCACCATCGGTGGTGGCACGCCGTCGGCGCCGCGCACCTCGACGACCCCCTTCAGGCGCACCTCGGGGAAGAGCACCGAGAGCTGGTCCTCCCAGTCGGCGAGGGTGGCGCGGTGGCCGTCCTTCCCCTCGGCGAGGAAGCGGCGGAAGGTGATCCCCCCGGTGTCGAGGTAGCGGCCGCCGCGGCGCAGGAAGACCATGGGGACGTCGAGCGCCCAGCCGGCGTAGCGGGCGTAGGCCTCGTCCTCGAAGCCGGGCTCGAAGGCGAAGGGGAGCAGCCCGCAGCGGGCCGGGTCGGTCCGGTTCCAGACCTCGGTCCGGTAGCTCTGCCAGCCCGAGTCGGCGCCGGCCACGACCGGCG
This sequence comes from Anaeromyxobacteraceae bacterium, assembly GCA_037443385.1. Lineage (GTDB taxonomy): Bacteria > Myxococcota > Myxococcia > Myxococcales > Anaeromyxobacteraceae > CAIOAK01. Next base: position 4,465 of record JBBIOL010000079.1, on the reverse strand, counting down.
AGTTGGCGCAGAGCGCCACGACCGCCGGCTGCGCGGCGAGGGCCAGGCGCAGCTTCTCGGCCGCGTCCCGTTCGCCGCCGAAGTCGAAGGAGGCCTGGGCCGAGCCGGTCATCGACATCATGTCCGGGGCCAGCCGTCCCCGCGCCGCCAGGAACGGGCGCATGACCCCGTACCGCTCCTTCGGGACCCAGCGGGCCGTCGCGGGCGTTCCCCAGGGCCGGTACCCCACGGCGAGGAAGGCGATCCCGAGCTCCCGGCCGATGGCCGCCCCGATCTCCAGGTGCCGGTCGAGCTCCTCGGCGATGGCGTGGACGTCTTGGAACGGGCGCCCGGAGAGCTCCACCTGGCCCCCCGGCTCGATGGACACCGTGAGGCCGCCCTTCTGGGCGGCGATGGCCCGGCCGTTCTCCTCGAAGGGCTCGTAACCCCAGCGGGAATAGGCGCGCAGCACGGCCTCGATCCCGGCCGGACCGTCGTACGGGACCGGGTCCACGGTGCCCGCGCGCTGGGGCACCGCCTCGAACTCGATGCCCACCTTCCAGGCGGAGGCCGGACGCTCCCGCTCGCGGAACCAGGCGACGAGGTCCGCGACGCCCCGCACGGGCGGGCTCTCGGCGATCTTCCGGTCGAGCGACATGCGCGGCACCTTACCGACGGGTCGCCGGCGACGCCACCTCGGCGGGCCGGTGTCCCCCGGGCCGGGGACCCGCCGGGCGCGGGCGCGCCGGGGGAATGACGTGGAGCCGGGGCCCGTTCTCCGGAGGCGCGCCCTCCGCACCGGCGCCCGGAGGACGATCCCCTTGCACCCCTGCTCCACTGCCCATATCCTCCCGAAAAGGGCGGACTTTTCCGATCCGCCGAGGATTCGTCCCCACATGAAGAGCCTCCTCCGAATCGCCGCCACGGCGGCGCTCGCGCTCGCGCTCGCGGCCGGCATCTCCTTCGCGCTGGCCCGCCGTCCCGGCCCTCCCCGCCCCACCGGTCCGGACGCGGTCGCCTCCATGGGCGCCCACGCCGGGAGCTCCTCGGGAGACGAGGGCGGCTCGGAGGCCGCGCCCGGCTACCGGCTCAAGTCGCTCCCGGTGGTGACCAAGGTGGTGCTGGCGGTCCAGGAGAACTACGTCGATCCACGCCGGGTGAACCCGAAGTCCATGCTGGCCGGATCGCTCGGCGCGGTGGAGAAGACCGTCGCCGAGGTGATGGTCGAGGGCGACGTGTCGGCGGGCAAGGTGAAGGTCACCGTCGGCTCCGCCTCGCGCGACTTCGACGTCTCCGGGGTCGGGTCCATCTTCAGCTTCCGGCAGAAGCTCGCCGAGATCATGGACTTCGTGCAGGACAACCTGGTCGCCCACAAGGACCTGGGCGACGTCGAGTACGCGGCGGCGAACGGCATGCTGCAGACGCTCGACCCGCACTCGGTCCTGCTCGAGCCCAAGCACTTCAAGGAGATGCGGCTGCAGACCCGCGGCGAGTTCGGCGGGCTCGGGTTCGTCATCGGCGTCCGCGACGGCAACCTCACCGTCATGAAGGTGCTGAAGAACACGCCGGCCCAGCGGGCCGGCATCCGGGCCAAGGACGTCATCTCCCGCATCGAGGAGCAGTCCACCATCAACATGGACGTGCAGGACGCGGTGGACCGGCTCCGCGGCAAGCCCGGCACGCGCGTCAACGTCACGGTGGGCAAGCCCGGCGCCGAGCCCCGGCGCATGACCGTCGTGCGCGAGGTGATCAACGTCGAGACCGTCCCCTTCGCGAAGCTTCTCGACCGGAACGTGGGCTACGTGAAGGTGGCCCAGTTCTCGGCCAACACCACCCGGGACATCCAGCGCGCCCTCGAGCAGCAGCGGGCCGAGGCGGCCGCCGCCGGCGGGAAGCTCTCCGGGCTCATCCTGGACCTGCGCGGCAACCCCGGCGGCCTGCTCGAGCAGGCCATCTCGGTCTCCGACCTCTTCCTCTCCGAGGGCGTGATCGTGAAGACCGTGGGCGAGGGGGACCGGCGCCAGATCCACGAGGTGAAGGAGGCCCACGCCGACCGCGCCGACTACGCCCAGCTGCCGATCGTGGTGCTGGTCAACAACGCCTCGGCCTCGGCCAGCGAGATCGTGGCCGGCGCGCTCAAGAACAACGGGCGGGCCCTGGTGGCCGGTCGCCAGACCTTCGGCAAGGGCTCGGTGCAGGTGCTCTACGACTTCAGCGACCCGGCCCACGGGGGCGAGGAGGCGGCCCTCAAGCTCACCATCGCCCAGTACCTCACCCCGGGTGACATCTCCATCCAGGAGGTGGGCATCACGCCGGACGTCCTGCTCCAGCCCGGTCGCGCCCTCCCCGACGCGGTGAACTGGTTCGCCCCGCCCCGCTCCATGGGCGAGGCCGACCTCGACCACCACTTCAAGAACCCGCTGCTCGGCGGCGACGCGAAGCGCTCCGAGGAGCGGCGCCGGGTCGTGGAGAAGGCCCCGCTCGAGCTGCGCTACCTGCTCGACGAGAAGGAGGACCTGGTCGCGAAGGCCCTGAAGAAGGAGGCCCGCGAGGAGGCCCGGGCGCGCTCCGACGAGCCGGAGCTGACCCCGGCCCAGCTCGAGGACGAGGAGGCCGACGCCAACCCCGACGAGCTGGTGGAGGACTACCAGATCCGCTTCGCGAAGGACCTGCTGGTCCGCGCCCCCTACCCCGACCGGGCCCGCCAGCTGGAGGCGGCCCGGGGTCTCGTCGAGGAACGCCGCTCCGAGGAGCAGGCCCGGCTCCAGGCGCGCCTCGCCCAGATGGGCGTCGACTGGACGGCCGGGGCCGCCTCCACGGGGACGCCGCGCCCGCTCGTCACCTTCTCCCCCGCCGACGGCAAGGCCGTGCGCGCCGGGGAGACCGTGCCGTGGACGGTCACGGTGCGCAACGAGGGCGACGCGCCGGTCTCCCGGCTGCGGGCCTGGACGCGCGCCGAGGACGCCCCCTTCCTCGACCGCCGGGAGTTCGTCTTCGGCGTGGTGAAGCCCGGCCAGCAGCGCACCTGGACCGTGCCCCTCCGCGTCCCGCGCGGGATGGACAGCCGGCTCGACGCCGTGGCCTTGCACCTCGAGGACGACGCCGGCACCGCCTTCCCCGACGCCCGGACGCGCTTCGAGGTGGTGGAGCTTCCCCGCCCGCTCTTCGCCTTCACCTGGCAGGTGGACGACGAGCAGAAGGGGGACGGCGACGGCCTGCTCACGAAGGGCGAGGAGATCGTGCTGCGCGTCGACGTGAAGAACGTCGGGCCGGGCGCGAGCGGCGAGAAGACCTACGTCTCGCTGAAGAACCTCGGGGACGACAAGGTCTTCATCAAGAAGGGGCGCGCCGTGGTGGGCGCCATCCAGCCCGGGGAGACGCGCCCGGCGGCGCTCGAGCTCGAGGTGCGGAAGGGCACCAAGCTGGAGAAGATCCCGCTGCGGCTCACCGTCGTCGACGAGAAGCTCGAGGAGTTCGTCTCGGAGAAGCTGGAGATCCCGGTGGCCGCCCAGCCGGTGGCGCGCCAGCCCGCCTCGGGCGCGGTGAAGGTGATCGCGCTCCTCGCCCCGGTCCGATCCGGTGCCTCCGCCGACGCGGCGCCGCTCGCCGAGGCGTCGCGCGGCGCGGTGCTCCCGGTGGTCTCCCGCGCGGGGGACCTCTACAAGGTCGAGTGGGACCGGGGGCGCTTCGGCTTCGTCGCCGCCGGCGACGTGACGCCCGCCACCGGCAAGCAGTCCGGCACGATCACGCGGGTCTGGCAGCGCGAGCCGCCCCGCATCGCCCTCTCCCCCGACCCGTCCCGCGGGCCGGCCCGGGTGGACGGCGAGACCTTCCACCTCTCCGGCACGGCCAGCGTGCCGGCCGGCAGCCCCACGACGCGACTCCGCGACGTCTTCGTCTTCGTGAACGACCAGAAGGTGTTCTTCAAGGTCGTGCCCGAGGGCAAGACCGGCGAGATCGCCTTCGCGGCCGACGTCAAGCTGAAGCCCGGCAACAACAACGTCGCGGTGGTGGCGCGGGAGGACGAGGAGTTCCAGACCCGCCGTTCACTCATCGTGCACCGGAGCCAGCCGGCCGAGGTGGCCCAGCAGAAGTAGCCCGGCTCCCCCGCGGCGGAGCGATCCACGGTAGGATTGCCGACCGTGACCGCGCCCCGCCCGATGGAGCCCTCCCCCGCCCCGCCCCGCCTCGAGCTCCGGCTCGAGCGGGGACGCGTCTCGGTCGGGCTGTCCCCGGGGCCCATCGGCCCCGGCCTGCACCTCGTCGACCTGGAGCTGGAGGTCGCCTCGCCGGCGGGGCCGCTCGACCCCGGCGCGGGCACGGCGCCGTTCCGCTCGGGCGCCTGCGCGCTGCGCCGGCTGGTGGTGACCTCCGCGGGCGCTCCCCCGGAGGCCGGGGCGCTCTCCGGGCTGCTCGCCGCGGCGCTGGCCCCCTCCGGCTGGCCGGTCCCCGACGCCGCCGGCCTGGTCCACTCCGCGTGGAGCGA
>JBBIOL010000078.1:0-15340 GCA_037443385.1 Anaeromyxobacteraceae bacterium | reverse complement strand
GGCGCCACGACCGCCGCCTCCGGCGCCGCCTGGGTCGCCTGGGCCCTGGGCTTCACCGCCACGACGCTCGCGGTCGAGGTCGTGCTGCGCCGGGCCCGCGCCCCCGTCCGCGACCCGGGCCCGGCGGCGGCCGGAGCGATCCTGCTCGCCCAGGCCACGGCGGTCGCGCTCTGGCTCGCCGGCGTGGTGCCCGGCGCGACGCCCGCCGGCGTCGCCCCCCTGGCGCTCTCTTCACTCCTGGTCATCGGGCTCCGGGTCTCGGCCCGCCGCCTGAAGGTGGTGGGATGGGCGGCGCTGGCCGGGAGCACGGCCACGCTGGCCCTGCTCCTCGCCGGCCTCCGCTGATCGGGCGCGCCCGGCCCGTTCCTGGCCGGGCGGCGGGGGCGCTGGTAGATTTCCCGTCGTGCGCGTCCTGCTCTCCAACGACGACGGCGTCCACGCCGCCGGCCTGGCCGCGCTCGCCGCCGCCTTCGCCGGGGACGAGGTCTGGGTGGTCGCGCCCGACCGGGAGCAGTCGGCCTCGAGCCACGCCATCTCGCTGCACCGCCCGCTGCGCATCGTGCAGGTCGGCGAGCGCCGCTTCTCGGTGGACGGCACGCCCACCGACGCGGTCTACCTCGCGCTGAACCACGTCCTCAAGGCCTCCCCCCCGGACCTGGTGGTGTCCGGCGTGAACCACGGCCCCAACCTGGGGAACGACGTCCTGTACTCCGGCACGGTGGCCGCGGCCATGGAGGGCGCGCTCCTCGGGGTGACCGCCCTCGCGGTGTCGCTGGCCGCCCGCGCCCCGCACGACTTCGGCCCCTCGGCCGCCTTCGCCGCGGCCCTGGCCCGGGCCGTGGCCGCTTTCCGGCCGCCGCGCCCGACCCTCTGGAACGTGAACGTCCCCGCCGGGCCGGTGCGGGGCTGGCGGTTCGCACGCCTGGGGATCCGCACCTACGGCAACGAGGTGGTGGAGAAGGTCGATCCACGCGGACGGAGCTACTTCTGGATCGGCGGCGACGCGAGCCACGTGGACGTTCCCCGCTCCGACTGCAACACGGTCTTCGACGACGGCCTCGCCGCGGTCACGCCGCTGCACCTCGACCTGACGAACGACGGGGAGCTCTCCCGCCTGGGCGCCTTCGACCTGCCCGGCTGGCGGCGGGAGCCCGGCACGTGATGCGCTGGATCGTCGCCGGGGCCGTCGCCCTGGCGACGCTCTCCGGCTGCGCCGCGCGCCAGCGAACGCCGGCCGAGGTCTCCGGCCAGCGCGCCCCGCCCTTCCCCCTCGGGTCGGGCGACGCCCACGTGGAGCCGGAGCTCGTGGGGACGACCCACGTGGTCCAGAAGGGCGAGACCCTCTACCGGATCGCGCGGACCTACGGCATCGAGCCCTCCGAGCTCATGGAGGCGAACGGCATCTCCGACGCGCGGTCGCTGGCGGTCGGCCAGGAGCTCTTCGTGCCCGGAGCGCCCCGCGCCCTCGACGTGGCGCCGCTGCCCCCCGGCGCCGTGGCCACGCCCGAGCCTGAGCCGTCGAACCTCCTCCCGCGCAAGGGCACGGGCGCGCTCCAGTGGCCGCTCCACGGGGTCCTCTACCGCGGGTTCGGCGTGAAGCAGGGGCAGCGCCACGACGGCATCGACCTGTCCGCTCCGGAGGGCACGCTGGTCCGCTCGGCCGCGGCCGGCGAGGTGATCTACACCGGCAACCAGTCGGGCTACGGCACCATCGTCATCGTCCGGCACACCGGGTCGCTCATCACCCTCTACGCCCACAACAGCGCGGTCCTGGTGAAGGACGGCGACCGGGTGGACGCGGGCACGCCCATCGCCAAGGTGGGCCAGTCGGGACGGACCACCGGCCCGCACCTCCACTTCGAGGTCCGCGAGAACACCCGGCCACGCGACCCCCTCCCCTACCTGCCGTGAACGCACCCGCCGGCGACGCCATGCGGTAGAGTCCGCCGCCATGGAACCGATCGCCGACCTGCTCCGTCGCACCATCCGCGACGTGCCCGACTTCCCCAAGAAGGGGATCGTCTTCAAGGACATCACGCCCATCCTGGGCGACGCCGCCATCTACCGGCGCGTGGTGGACGAGCTGGTGGCCCGCTGGGGTCCCCGCAAGATCGACCAGGTGGTGGGGATCGAGTCGCGCGGCTTCATCTTCGCCGCCCCGCTCGCCTACGCGCTCGGCGCCGGGCTCTCGATCGTGCGCAAGCCGGGCAAGCTCCCCTGGGAGACCATCCGCGAGACCTACCAGCTCGAGTACGGCGAGGACGGGCTCGAGCTGCACATCGACGCGGTCGGGCCCGGCGAGCGCGTGCTGGTGGTCGACGACCTGCTCGCCACCGGCGGGACGGCCGAGGCGGTGGGCAAGCTGGTGGCCCGCCAGGGGGCCGAGCTGGTCGGGTACGCCTTCGTGGTCGAGCTGGCCTTCCTGAACGGCGTGCGACGCCTGGGTCCCGACCGGGTGGACGCGCTCGTCACCTTCTAGCCTGCGAGGCTCCGGCCCATGCCCTCCTCCGCCACGCCCTACGCGCCGGTCCCGGTCCTCGCCGCCTGGGACGAGACCCCCTCGCTGCGCGCGCTCCGCGTCGGGCTCGGGCCGCTGGCCTCGAGCCACACCCTGCCCGGGCAGGTGGTGAAGCTGCGGGCCCCCTCCGGCGAGGCCTACTTCGCGCTGGCGAGCGCGCCGTCCCCGGACGCGACCGCCGACCTCCTGCTCAAGCGGGGCGGGCGCATCGCCGACGAGATCGTGGCCGCGGCGACGCCCGGGGCGCGGGTGGAGTCGAGCGCTCCCTTCGGCAAGGGGTTCCCCATCGCGAGGGCCGAGGGGCGCGACGTGCTCCTCTTCGCCGCCGGCTCGGGCATCGCCCCCATCCGCGCGCTGCTGCAGCACCTCCTCGCGCACCGCAACCGCTTCGGCCGCATCACCCTCTTCTACGGGCAGCGGGCCGGCGCCGACTTCGCCTACCGCGCCGAGCACCTCGACTGGGAGCGGCACGGGACGCGCGTCGTGCTCTGCCCGTCCGACGCCGGGCAGGCCTGGCCCGGGGTGCGCGGGCGCGTCCAGGAGGTGGCCCGCGCGCTGGCGCTGGGCGGCTCCGATCCCACCGGCACCGAGGCCTACGTGTGCGGGATGACGGCGATGGTGAACGAGGTCAAGGCCACGCTGAAGGACGCCGGCGTGGCGCCCGAGCGCGTGCACCTGAACTTCTAGCCGGCGCCGGCGGGCCCGGTCAGCCGACGGCCTTGAAGGCCCGGAAGGCCAGCATGGTCTCGCTGTCCCGGATCCCGGGGATGCGGCCCAGCCGGTCGGGGATGATGTCGCCGAAGTCGTCGTAGCCGGGCGCGTAGAGCTTCACGAGCAGGTCGAAGGGACCGGTCACCGAGTGGACCTCGGAGACGCCGTCGATCTCCATCACCGCCGCGGCCACCTCCTCGAGGCGACCCGGCTCCACCTTGATCCGCACGAACGCGAAACGCATGCGACCTCCCTATCACGGCCAGGCCGGCGCGTCCCCGTGCCAGTCCGCCGTCGCCTCGAGCCACATCGCGAGCCCGGCCCACTCGCCCCACGGGGCGAACCACCGCCGCAGCACCCGGTCGGATGGCGGGCGCCGGCGCCCGCGCAGTGTGGCGATCTTCTTGCGGCACCAGGAGTCGAGCGCGAGCCCCTCGTGACGGCCGAGCAACCGCATGAGGTGCTCGGTGGCGTAGGGGCCGAAGCCGTCCAGGGCCAGGATGCGACGCCGCAACTCGGCAGGCGGCAGGGAGGGGTCCCGCAGCGACTCGAGGTCGAGACGGCCGGAGGCCACACCCCGGGCGAGATCGCGGAAGAAGGGCGCCCGGTAGCCGGCCCGGATGGTCTCGCGGTAGAAGCGCTCGCTCCGGGAGGCCATGGCGTCCGGCTCGGGAAAGGCCCGCCCGGCCGGCCCCTCCTCGCCCAGCCGGGCGACGAGCCGCTCCACGAGCAGCCGCGTCAGCGACCAGGAGCAGTTCGTGGTGCAGAGCGTCTTCACCGCGTCCTCGAAGACGGTGGGGGAGCGCAGGAGCCGGCCCAGGCCGCGGTCGAGCGCGGCCTGCACCGGCCGCGCGCCGTCCCCTCCCTCGACCTCGCGGGCGAGGGCGCGAAACGGCTCCAGGTCCTCGTCGAGCGCGAGGCAGGTGGAGACCGCCTCGCGGATCCGGCCGGCCTCGTCCGCGCCGGTGCGGCCCGGCGCCGTCACGCGCAGGAGGACCCGGCCCGGGCCGGGCTGGGCCACCGCCACCCCGACCACGCGACCCGGGCCGGTGCGGAGCGGACGGGACAGCACCCGGCGCTCCTCATCCCAGGTCCAGGGCGCGAGGTCGTACCAGCCGTGGCTGCGGACGGTGCGCTCGAGGTCGAAGGCCGGAGGCGCCCGCATCGGAGGAGACCCGCGGCTACGCGCTGGCCTCGCTGGCCCCGTGGCACTTCTTGTACTTCTTGCCCGAGCCGCACGGGCACGGGTCGTTGCGTCCGACCCGCGGCTGGCTGCGCTGGACGGTCTCCGCGCGCGGCGCCTCGGCCTCGCCGTCGGGGCCGGCCCCGGGATGGCTCTCGATGACCCGCTGTTTGCGGGCCAGCGCCATGCGCTTCTGCTCGATCTCCTCGGCGGTCTCCTGCCGGGCCGGCACGAGGCGCAGCACGTTGCCCACCACGCCGGACCGGACGTTCCAGGTCATGCGGGTGAACATCTCGTAGCCTTCCTTCTTGTACTCCTGCTTGGGATCGCGCTGCCCGTAGCCGCGCAGGCCGATGCCCTGCCGCAGGTGGTCCATCTGGAGCAGGTGGTCCTTCCAGAGGGCGTCGATGGACTGGAGGTAGAGGTACTGCTCGTAGCGGCGGAGCAAGGGGACGCCCTCGCCGTCGTTGCCGAAGAGCTCCTCCTTCTGCCGGTGGGCCTTCTCGACCACCTTGTAGATCTGCTCCTCCAGCGCGGCACGGGCCTCGCCGGCCCGGGCGCCCGAGGCGTCGGAGAAGGTCATCTCCACGCCGAACTGCTCCCGCACCCGCAGCGCGAGCGCGTCGAGGTCCCAGTCCTTCCGGGAGTCGGGGCAGCAGTCGGCCACCATCTCCCGCACCAGGTCGTCGAAGAGGTCGAGCACGTGCTCGCGGGCGTCGTCCCAGCCGTAGACCTTCTCGCGCCGGACCTTCCGCTTCGTCTTGGGGACGTCGTCGAACTCGACCACCGGGACGCCGGCGCCGAACCCGAGCACCATGCGGCGCAGCCGGTAGACCGACTTGCGCTGCTGGTTCATGACGTCGTCGTACTCGAGGAGGTTCTTGCGGATGTCGAAGTTGTGGGCCTCGACCTTCTTCTGGGCGCCCTCGATGGAGCGGGTGAGCAGGCGGTGCTCGATCTGCTCGCCTTCCTTCATGCCCAGCGTCTCCATGAGCTTGGCGATGCGCTCGGAGGCGAAGATGCGCATCAGCTCGTCTTCCAGCGAGAGGAAGAAGATGGAGGAGCCCGGGTCGCCCTGGCGGCCGGCGCGGCCGCGCAGCTGGTTGTCGATGCGGCGCGACTCGTGCCGCTCGGTGCCCACGATGTGGAGGCCGCCCGCCGCCACCACCTCCTCGTGCTCCCGGGCGGCCTGCACCTTGAGCTCCTCGGTGCGCCGGGCGAGCTTCTCCGCCCATGCGGCGCGACGGGCCTGGAAGGCCTCCTCGGCCTCGCCCTCCATGGGCGCGTCGGGCTCGGGGCCGACCTCGTGCTTCGCCATCATCTCCGGGTTGCCGCCGAGCAGGATGTCGGTGCCGCGGCCGGCCATGTTGGTGGAGATGGTGACCGCGCCCTTGCGGCCGGCCTGGGCGACGATCTCGGCCTCGCGCTGGTGGTGCTTGGCGTTCAGGACGTTGTGGGGGATCCCCCGCTTCTTGAGCAGCGACGCCACCACCTCGCTCTTCGCCACCGAGACCGTGCCCACCAGGATGGGCTGCCCGCGGGCGTGGCGCTTCTCGATCTCGTCGCAGATGGCGTTGAACTTCTCGCGCTCGGTCTTGTAGACGACGTCCTCGGAGTCGGCGCGGACGTTCCGCTTGTTGGTGGGGACGCTGACCACGTCGAGGTCGTAGATCTTGGCGAACTCCTCGGCCTCGGTCTCGGCCGTGCCGGTCATGCCGGCCAGCTTCGAGTACATGCGGAAGTAGTTCTGGAACGAGATGGTGGCGAGCGTCTGGTTCTCGTTCTCGATCTTCACGCCCTCCTTGGCCTCCACCGCCTGGTGGAGCCCGTCCGACCAGCGCCGGCCCGGCATGAGCCGCCCGGTGAACTCGTCGACGATGATGACCTCGCCCTCCTTCACCACGTAGTCCACCTCGTTGCGGTAGAGGTGGTGGGCGCGGAGCGCCTGCTCCACGTGGTGCAGCCACTCGATCTGCTCGGGATCGTAGAGGTTCCGGATGCCGAGCTTCTGCTCCATCTTCTCCACGCCGGCGTCGCTCATCACCACCGTGCGGGACTTCTCGTCCACGGTGAAGTCGACGTCCCGGATCATGGAGGGGATGAGCCGGTTCACCTGGTAGTACTTCTCGCTCGACTCGTCGGAGGGGCCGGAGATGATGAGGGGGGTGCGGGCCTCGTCGATGAGGATCGAGTCCACCTCGTCGACGATGGCGAAGTTGAGCTCGCGCTGGACGTAGTCCTGGAGCCGGAACTTCATGTTGTCGCGCAGGTAGTCGAAGCCGAACTCGTTGTTCTGGCCGTAGGTGATGTCGGCCCCGTAGGCGTCCTGCCGCTCGGCGTCGGTGCGACCGTGGACCACCACGCCGGTGCGGAGGCCGAGGGCGCCGTAGAGCCGTCCCATCCACTCGGCGTCGCGGCGGGCCAGGTAGTCGTTCACGGTGACCACGTGGACGCCGCGCCCGGAGAGCGCGTTCAGCACGCAGGGCAGCGTGGCCACGAGCGTCTTGCCCTCGCCGGTCTTCATCTCGGCGATCTTCCCCTCGTGGAGCACCATGCCGCCGACGAGCTGCACGTCGAAGTGGCGCATGCCGAGCGCGCGGACGCTGGCCTCGCGGGTGAGGGCGAAGGCCTCCGGGAGCAGCTCGTCGAGGCTGCGCCCCTTCTGGACCTGTTCCTTCCACTCGGCGGTGAGGCGGGGGAACTCCTCGGTCCGCAGGGCCTTCATCCGGGGCTCGAGCTCGCCCACGCGGGCCACCATGGGGGCCATGCGCTTGAGCTCGCGCTCGTTCTTCGTCCCCATGATCTTCCGCAGCGTCCAGTTCAGCATCGTTCCCTCGTGTGCGCGCGCGTGGCGGACCCTGGGGTCCGCGGGCGGGGCGCGAAAAGGCCCCGGCGACGGCGCGCGGAGGCTACCCTTCGAGCTAACACCGCGCCAGACAAAAGCAAACGGCGAGGAGGACCCTCGCCGTTCTCGAAGCGACTCCGGAAGGGCTACTCCAGGATGAACTTCCGGGGATTCTCCGGGATTCCGTTCACGCGCACCTCGTAGTGGAGGTGGGGACCGGTGGAGCGCCCGGTGTTGCCCACGGCGGCGATCTTCTGCCCCCGCGCGACCCGCTCGCCGAGGCGCACGAAGGTCTCGGAGAGGTGGCCGTACCGGGTCTTCACGCCGTAGCCGTGATCCACGACCACGACCTTGCCGTAGCCGCCCTCGGTGCCGTTGAACACCACGGTGCCGTCGGAGGGCGTGAGCACCGGGGCCCCGTGCGCCGTGGAGATGTCGAGCCCCTGGTGCATGGACCGGTCGGCGCTGTAGGGGTCGAGCCGGGTCCCGAAGTCGCTCGTCACCCAGCCCTGCGTCGGCCAGATGGACGGGGTGGAGGCCAGCATGGACTTCTGGTCCTCGAAGTACTCGGCGAGCTCCCGCAGGCTCGCCTCCTGCCGATGGGCCTCGCCGTCGAGCGAGGAGATGCGGCCGGGCAGCGCGCTCGGGCTCTCCGCCGAGGCGGGCGGCGCGGCGGGCGTGGACGTCCCGGAGGACCCCACCGGACCGATGGCCAGGTTCCGCTCGGGATCCTGCAGGTGGGTGACGGCGCTGCGCAGCTTGGCGTCGAAGCGCTCGACCCGGTCGAGGGTGGCCTGGACGTGGGCCACCTTCTCCTGGACGAGGAGCACCTGCGACTTGAGCTGGGCGTTCTCCTCCTTCAGGACCCGGTTCTCCGAGGAGGCCGAGAGGAGGGTGAAGTAGTGGGTGACGGTGAGGAGCCCCACGGCCGCTGCGGCGGCGCCGCCCAGGAGGCCGCGCTTGAGCCAGCGGCGCGGCAGGCGGAACTTCCGGACGGCCTGCGAGTGGTCGCTCACCACGATGAGCGTGTACTGGCGGTTGTCGGGAGTCGTGGCCATTCGCGTCGTCGGTCTCGGTGGGAGGGCTCTCGACGCCCCTTCACCTGTCCCTGGATGCAGGGACGGGTAGCAGGTAGCGGCGTGGGGTGTCAACGGAGTTTCGGGTGCGCGACGTCCCCACATCCGGGAAGGCCGAGCAGGGACGCCCGTATAGCTCGCTGACCCGTTCGGCGCACGGGGAAGGCACCGGTCGTTCACGAAGCGGACATGTCCCAGGAACCGAAGCTCGGGTGTCGGGTTGAAGGGCCCCGATGGGCCCGTCGTCCCGTTTGGGGCTTCCCGGTAACCCGCCGGGCGCACCGGGATCGACGAACGGTGGGGAGCGAGGTCCGACATGACGCGCACGATGGCCGGGGTGGTGGGAGCAGCGGTTCTGGCTCTTTCGGGGTGCGGAGGGGACGGGGGTGGAACCGGGGGCACGGGCGGCACCTGCACTCCCGGGACCGCGGCCACGGTGACCCTCTCCTCGACCGGGGCGAGTCCCAAGGCGGTCTGCGTGGTCCCGGCGGGCCGGGTGACCTTCAACAACACCGACACCGTGGCGCACGGCGTCGAGTTCGACGCCGCCTGCGGCGTGGCCGCGGTACCCTCGATCGCGGCCGGCGCCACCGGGTCCGCAACCTTCCCCACGGCCAAGGTCTGCTCGTTCCACGACACCGCCGCCCCGACCAACGTCGCCTTCCAGGGGACGGTGGCCGTGTCCGACATCGTGGTCGGCGGTCCCGGCTACTAGGCCTGGCCATGGAGGGGGCGCAGGCGGCGATCGGGCTCATCGCCCTGCTCGTGGTGTCCCTGGACACCGCCGATTCCCCCTCCGGCGCCTCCCGGTGGGTGGCGAACGCGCGACGCAGCCAGGTGGTGGTCCACGTCTACCGCAAGGGGCTCCTCTCCGGCATGGCCCACGACCACCACTTCCACGTGGGCGAGTTCCGGGCCACGGCCGTCCTCGACCCGGCCGGGCCCGACCTCGGGCCGTTCGAGGTGGTGGCCGACGCCGGGTCGCTCCGCGACCGGCAGCCCGACCTCACCCCCGACGAGCGCGCCCGCGTGGACGCGCAGGCGGCCGGCGACGACGTCCTCGACGCGCACCGCTTCCCGGAGGTCCGGCTCGTCCCGGCGCGCGCCGGGCTCACCCGGTTGCGATCGGAGCCGGACGGGTCGCTGGCCGGCGAGCTCGCCGCGAAGCTCGTCCTCCACGGGAAGGAACGTGCCGTCACGGTCCCGATCGCGGCTTCCCGCGAGGGGGGCTCCTGGCGCGCGCGCGGCACCTTCCGCTTCCGCCAGAGCGACTTCGGCATCGAGCCGTACAGCGGATTCCTGGGCATGGTGGCCGTGCACGACGAGGTCCAGGTGGACTTCGACGTCCGGCTCGAGGAGGAACGGAGATGAGCGCGATGACGAGGGGGTCCCGGTACGCGTCGCTGGCACTGGCCGCGGTCCTGCTGGGCGGATGCTCGGCGAACACCGCCGACCTGGAGCCGCTCGCCTGGCAGCGGGTGCCGGGCCCGGCCGCGGGCGGCGCGCTGCTCGGCACGGGCGCCACCGGCGCGTTCGACGAGCGGTCCAACTTCACGGTGAGCGCACTGGCGGACGGCGGGACCGTGCACCTCTACTACGGGGGGAGCGACGCCACCGGCGCCTGCGCCGGCATCAACGGGTCGCACTGGCGCATCGGGCTCGCCCGCTCCGCCGACGGGGTGAACTTCACCCGGGTGCCGGGCACCGAGACCGGCGGCGCCATCCTCGACCTGGGTGCGCCCGGCCAGTTCGACGACTTCCTGGCCTACCGGCCCTTCGTGCTGAAGGACGGGGCGACCTGGCGCATGTGGTACAACGGCAGCCGGAAGCCCTTCAACTGCCCCACCGGGACGCTGGCCGACGCGCGGCGCATCGGCTACGCCGAGTCCACCGACGGGGTCCACTGGACGAAGTCCTACGACGGCCCGGGCGAGGGCGGGAGCGTGCTCCCGCTGGGCCCGGCGGGCGCCATCGACGCGCAGCAGGTGGGCTACGTCTGGGTCCTGAAGGACGGCGCCCAGTACAAGATGTACTACTCGGCCAACGACGCCGGGAACTTCTGGCGCGTGGCGCTCGCGGTCTCGAGCGACGGCCGGACCTGGACCAAGGTCCCCGGCAAGCTCACCGGCGGCGCCGTGCTCGATCTCGGACCGGCGGGCAGCTTCGACGCCGCCTGCGCCTACCAGCCGTCGGTGGTGAAGGAGCGGGAGAACCTGTACCGCATGTGGTACCGGGCCTGCGCCGCACCGGGGCGGTTCGGCGGCCCGAGCGGCGGCGTCATCGGCTACGCCGAGTCGAACGACGGGATCACCTGGGTGAAGATCCCCCAGCCCGGGCCGGTGGGCGAGGCGCTCGGCGCCGGCGCGGCCGGAACATTCGACTCGGGCGGGCTCACCACCCCGTCGGTGTTCATGGACGCCGCCGGCTGGTCCATGTACTACGCCGGGTTCGACACGTCCGGGAACTTCGCGAGCGGACTCGCGCGGGCGCCATGACGCCCCGGCGCCGCACGGCCGGCCGGGCGGTGGCCGTCCTCCTGGTCCTCGCCGCGGCCGGGCCGGCCCGGGCGCAGACCATGCTCGACCAGGAGCAGCGGCTCATCGACATCCACTCGCTGCTCCTCGACCTGCCGCCGCTGCTCCCCCCCGGCGCGCTCGCCTCCGGGCAGCTCTCGGTCGGGCTCGAGCTCGTGGGCATCCCGTACATCGACGGGACCACCGGCGGGAAGGTGCAGATCACCGCCTCCGACCGGACCCGCATCTTCCCCCGGCCGCGGGTCCAGCTCGGCCTCCCCGCGCCGGACGGGTTCCGGTCCTTCGTCGGCCTCTCCTACATGCCCCCCATCTCCATCAACGGCGTCTCCACCAACTACGGCGCGCTCGAGGCCGGCATGGCCTGGGCGCCGGGGGCCGCCGCGGTGGGGCTCCGCGGGCACGTGCTCTACGCCGTGTCGAAGTCGCCGGTGACCGACCCCTCCACGCGCGACCAGCTCGACACCTTCGAGTACGGCTTCGATCTCTCGGCCGGATGGCGCTTCGACCTGGGCCCCGTGAGCCTCACCCCGTACGTCACCGCCGGGTTCGTCTACCTGCACGGGAACTTCACGGTGACGAGCGACGGCTACGTGCTCCAGAGCTCCTGGACCGGCCCGGCGCTCGACGCCGGCCTGCGGCTCCTCGTCGTGAAGCACTGGCAGGCGGTCTTCGAGTTCGAGGCCTACCCGGGACGCATGACCCGGGTCGGCCTGCAGCTCGGGTACGTCTTCGACCTCTGGGGCGGCGGATAGATCGTTGCCGCGCCGGCGCGGGCCCGTTACACCGGCCGCGAACGCACCGGGTCCGGCCCGCCGGGCCGGGCCCAGGAGGATCGTGCCATGCGCAGCGCCCTCTCGGCAGCCGTGCTCGCCGTCGCCGTCCTGGTTCCCCTCCCCGTCCGCGCCGCCGACTCACCGGAGTCGGAGCTCCGCGCGACCTTCGAGCGATTCGTCGCGGCCCAGAACGCGCACGACGCGAAGGCCGTGGGAGAGCTCCTCTGGGACCGGCCCGGATTCCTCTGGATCACCCGCGGCACGCCCGTCTGGGGCCGCGAGGCGGCCCTCCAGCGGTTCGAGGCCAACTACGCCGGCACCTGGAAGCTCGACCCGGACATGGCGCGGTTCAGGGCCACGGTCCTCGACGCGGGCACCGCCCAGATCTTCGTTCCCATCACCTTCACGATCGGCCCGCCCGGCAAGCCGCCACAGGCGCTCACCTTCCACATGAATCAGGTCCTGGTCCGGACCGCCGCTGGCTGGAAGGTGGCGAGCATCCTCCCCATTCCGGTGCCGAATCCCTGAGCGCCGGCGACGGCGGGAGCCGCGCCGACGGGGCGGACCGGCTCCGCCTGGTCTAGCCGTGCGTGGGGGGGGACGCGCCTCCGCGGGACCCGCGACCGCGACCCCGCCGCTACCCGCCGACCTTCACCACGATCACCGTGAGGGTGCTGGTTTGGGGTACGCCTGCCGCTACGTACCTACCGGAGCGGGTCTGAAAATCGCTCCCAGGGGCTCCTGGGAGGTCCTGCAGTGGGAACCGAGTGGGAACGGCCGGGGATGGGCGTGCCGGGTGGCGCAGAAGCAGCCGGGTGTGCTGAAGTGCCCGGATCATCCACCGGAGGGGACCTCCCATGACTTCGCGCCGACTCGTCGTGATGGCGGCCTTCGTTGGCTGGGCGGCAGGTGCCCGGGCGACGCCGTCCCAGGTGGAAAGGGTCGACGCGTTCATCCAGAAGGAACTCGTTCGCCAGAAGATCCCGGGCATGGCGGTGGCCGTCGTGCAGCGAGGAAAGGTCATCCTCGCCAAGGGGTATGGCCTCGCCAACGCGGAGCTCGGCGTTCCGGTCTCGGAAGAGACCCTGTTCCTGTCCGGGTCCGTGGGGAAGCAATTCACGGCTGCCGCCGTCCTGGCTCTCGTCGAGGACGGGAAGCTCTCGCTCGACGACTCGATCGTGAAGTTCTACCCGGACGCCCCGTGGCGATGGCGCGGCATCACCGTGAGGCACCTCCTGACCCACACGGCGGGCATCCCCGACTACGAGGAAGCCACCATCGACTACCGGAAGGACTACACGGAGGACGAGTTGGCCCGGCTCGCGTTCGGCATGAAGCTCGAGTTCGAGTCGGGCGCCAGGTGGAGCTACAGCAACACCGGTTACGCCCTGCTCGGCGGCATCGTCCGCAAGGCCTCCGGGCGGTTTTACGGAGACGTCCTCCGGGAACGGGTCTTCGCCCCACTCGGGATGAAGACTGCCCGTGTGAACAGCGAGTCGGACGTGATCCTCCATCGCGCGGCCGGCTACCGGCTCGAGAAGGGCGAGCTGAGGAACCAGGAGTGGGTGTCGCCCACGCTCAACACGACGGCCGACGGCTCGCTCTGCCTGTCCATCCTCGACTTCGTCGCCTGGGAGGCCGGGATCCGGACCCGGGGCGTGCTCCGGCCCGAGACCTGGGGCACCATGTTCGCCCCCGTGAAGCTCGCGAGCGGGAAGACCTATCCATACGGCTTCGGCTGGTTCGTCGACGACTTCGCCGGGCAGGCACGCCAGCATCACGGTGGCGCCTGGCAGGGGTTCAAGGCCTACATCGCGCGTTACCTGGCGGACGATCTGACGGTGCTGGTGCTCGTCAATCTCGCCGACGCGGACCCCGGCGAGCTCGCCAGGGACATCGCCGCGATCTTCGAGCCGAAGCTTTCGAGGATCGACGCACCCATCCCTGACCGCAACCCGGAGGTCTCGGACCGGGTGAGGCGGCTCCTCGCCGCCGCGCGCGAGGGTCGTCTCTCTCCGGACGAGTTCGCCTGGGTGCGGGCCGGCTTCTTCCCCTCGGCACCGAAGGCCTACCAGGAGGCGTTGCAGGGATCGGGGCCACTCCAGCGCCTCGACCTCCTGTGGGTTCGGGAGATGGGCGACGATCGAGCATTCGCCTACGTCGCCACGTTCGAGAACAAGGGCAAGTTCGACGTGACCCTCAAGGTCGCACCCGACGGAAAGCTGGCCGGTTTCGGGGTCCGACCGCTCAAGGCGACGCCATGAGACTTTCACTCGTCGTTGTCGGCCTCGTGTCGACCGCGTGGATGGTGGCCTGCGCCCATGCACCGGTACCGGCGAAGGAGGACCTGACCAGCCGCCTCGTCGGCGCGTGGCGCATCGTCCTCTTCGAGGACATCGACGACGGGCGGAAGTCTTATCCCTTCGGCGAGAAGCCGGAGGGTTACCTCGTCTACACGGCGGATGGCCACATGGCGGCGGTCGTCACGGATCCCACCCTGCCCTCCTGCGTTCCCCCGTCCAACACCCCGTACTCGAAGCTGCCTCCCTGCTCTCCCCTCCAGATGGAACGGGTGCTCGAGAGGTCGATCGCCTACTGGGGTACCTACTCGGTGGACGCGGCTCGGGGAGTCGTCGTCCACCACGTCGAGCGAGACCTGACGAGCGGATTGGCGGGAACCGATCAGCCACGCCCGTTCCGGCTCGAGGGCGACCGGCTCGTCATCGGCGACGGGAAGACTTGGAAGCGGGTATTCGAGCGGGCTCGGTAGGTAGCCCGCGCGATCACTATGCCTTCCGCTACCCGCCGACCTTCACCACGATCACCGTGATGTTGTCGTCTCCACCGCGCTCGTTGGCGAGCGCGACCAGCGTCTCGGGCGAGGCCGAGAGCGGCTCGCGGGTGACGGTGTCCAGGATCTCCGCGTCGGTGACCAGGTTGGAGAGCCCGTCGCAGCAGATCACGAGCGCGTCGCCGCGCTCGACCTCGAGCCCGACCACGTCCACCAGGACGTCCTCCTCGAAGCCCACCGAGCGGGTGATGATGTTGCGGAAGCGGCTCTGGCGGGCCTCCTCCTCGGTGATGGCGCCCGCCTTGAGCTGCTCGTTCACGAGCGAATGGTCCTCGGAGAGCTGGAAGATGCGCCCGCCCCGCAGGAGGTAGCAGCGGCTGTCGCCCACGTGGGCGATGAAGGCGGCCCGTCCCGCCAGGAGCGCGGCGGTCACGGTGGTGCCCATGCCGGCCAGGCTGGGGTCCTCCTGCGCGGCGCCGTAGATGGCCCGGCAGGCCGCCTCGACGGCGAGGCGCAGGACGGTGGGGAAGTGGCTCGCGTCGGTGGCCGAGGGTGCGGTGAAGCTGGACGGCGCGGCGGCCCGGGCGGCCTTCACCCGCTCCTGGATGGTCCGCACGGCCAGGGAGGACGCGGTGCCCCCGCCGGCGTGACCGCCCATGCCGTCGGCCACGATGAAGAGCCGGTTCTCCGCGTCGACGAGGAAGGCGTCCTCGTTCTGCTCCCGCCGGCGTCCGACGTCGGTGACGCCCCGGGCCTCGACGGTGACTGGAGATGGGGCGCCCACGAGCGGCGCGGATGGTAGCCTCGACCTCCAGCGCGGGTCAACGACGACGCCGTACCTCACGCGCGGGCCATTGCCCCCCGCGTCCCCGACGCTACCGGTCCAATCACCGGTAATGCACCGCAGGC
>JBBIOL010000077.1:0-15551 GCA_037443385.1 Anaeromyxobacteraceae bacterium | reverse complement strand
GAGCCGCGCCGCGTCGGGGTCGAAGAGGCCGGGCCGGTCCCGCCGCAGGTTCTTCAGCGCGGACACGGTGGCGCCGATGCGCGCGCGGAGGTCGGCGTCTCCCGCGGGCGGGTCGCGCCAGGCGTCGAGGAGCGCGGTCACGTCCGGGTCGGGCTTCATCGGGGGCGCACCGTAGCACCTCCCTCCCCCGGGAGGTTAGAGTCGGGTGGCCCGCATGCGCTCCCGCGTCGCGATCCCCGTCGGTGCCCTCGCCGCGGCCCTGCTGGCCTCCTGCTCCACCATCTCCTCGGGCGTCGGCTACGTCACCGGGTCGACCCAGCAGAAGGAGCAGGAGGAGCTGCTCGTCCGGCTCCAGGCCGAGCTCATGAGCTTCGCCGACGTGTACGTCGGCGAGGTGCTCGACGCCGCCGCCCGCGCCCCCACGCCGACGCCGGCGTCCCAGGAGAAGGTGCTGGCCTTCCAGGTCCGGCAGGCCACCGCCGCCTACGAGGTCGCGTCCGGCGGGAGCCCGGTGACCGACCTCGTCGACATGCTGGTCCTCGTCACGTCGACGCGGACGGTGGCCGATGCGCGCCGCGGCGAGGAGCCCTTCTCCGCGAACGACGCGCTCCTGCCGAAGGTGCTCGAGCGGCTGGAACGGACCGTCTGGTCCATCTCCGGCCAGGTCATGGACGCGGAGCAGCAGGAGCGCCTGCGCGGCTTCATCGCCGGCTGGCTCGCGCGCAACCCGGAGATCCGCGACGCCTCCGTGCTCCGGCTCGCCGACCTGAGCGACCTGCCGGGCGGCGGCGCGGTGGGCCTGGGAACCCCCGGGGACCTCCTCAAGTCGATCGGCCTCGACCCGTTCGGCGGGATCGACCCCGCCGTCCAGGAGGTGCAGCGCAGCCGCCTCCTGGCCGAGCGGGCCTTCTACTTCGCGAAGCGCTGGCCCCGGCTGCTCGAGATGCAGACGCGCCTCCTCGGCCTCCGGCTCGCCGATCAGCCGGCGCCGGCCCGGCTCCTCGCCGACGTCTCGCGGGTCTCGCTCGCCGCCGAGTCGGTGGCGCGGACGGCGGAGGGGCTGCCCTCGCTCGTGGACCGGGAACGGGAGGCGGCCATCCGGCAGTTCATGGACGCGCTCTCCTCCCAGGAGGCCCGGGCCCAGGCCATGCTCCGGGAGATGCGGCGGACGCTCGACGCCGGCAAGGGGGCGGCCACGGCGGTCCACGGCGCGCTCGGGTCGCTCGATTCCATCGTCGGGGTCCTCGCACGGCCGGCCCCGCCGGGCGCCCCGCCCTCCCGGCCCTTCGACGTCACCGAGTACACCCGCGCGCTCGAGCAGCTCGGTCGCTCGGCGTCCGAGCTCGAGGCGCTCCTCCGCGCCGTGGACCGGGACGCGCCGCGCGTGGCCGCCCTCATCGGGGAGGCCGGACGCGAGGCCTCGGATCGCGGACGCGCGCTCGTGGACCACGCCTTCCGGCGCCTCCTCACCCTGTCGCTCCTGCTCGTCGCGGCGGTGCTGGTCGCGGCCCTCCTGTACCGCTGGGTCACACTCCGTCTCCTCCGGGCCAACGAATCGTCCGGCCCGGGGTGAGGAGGGGAAACCCCCCTGGAGATCCCCATGATCGGTCGCAGAGCGCTCCTCCCCCTCGCCGCAGCGTTGCTCGCCTTCCCGGCCGTTCCCGCCGCCGCCCGACCCGTCACGCCCGACCCGGAGGTGGCGGCCCTGCGCGGCGAGATCGCGGCGCTGCAGGTCGATCGCGCGCTGTCGCTCTCGCCGGAGCAGGCACGCGCGCTGTTGCCGGTCCTGCGCAAGGCCGCGGCCGAGGTCCAGTCGTTCCGGGACCGCATGGCCGCCCCCGATCCGGCCCTGGTGGCGGCGCTCACCCGCGCCCGGGACGAGCTCCGCGCCGGCGGCGCGGTCACCCCGGCCACCCAGGACGCCATCCGGCAGGCCTTCCGCGCTCGGTGGAAGGGAGACCGGGGCGAGGCCCGGGCGCTCCGCGACCAGGCGTTCGCCATCCTCACCCCGGCCCAGGTCGCCAGCCTGCGATCGGTCCGGCTCGGCGTGGGTGCCGGCCCGGCACCCGGCGCCGGCCCGGACGACGGAGCGCCCGGAGCCGGCCCCGGGCGCGGGCCCGGCCGGGGCATGGGCCGCCGCCTCCTCCTGCTCGGCGTCCTCACCTCCGACCCGTTCCTGGCCCTCGTCGAGGCCCGGGCGCGCTGATCCGCGGCCCCTCGGTCACGGGACGCCCCGCAGGGCCCTCCGGATGGTGCACGGGCCCTACGGGGAGTATATGGGAGCATCATGAGACTCGGATTCGGCGAGATCCTGCTCATCCTGGCGGTGGCGCTGCTCATCTTCGGGCCGTCGAAGCTCCCCCAGCTCGGGGAGGCCCTCGGGAAGGGCATCCGGAACTTCAAGAAGTCCTCCGAGGGCAACGACGACGCGCCGCCCGCCGCGGAGAAGCCCGTCTCCGAGCTGCCCGCCCAGTCGCAGGGCGCCCCCTCGGCGAGCACCCGCCCGGGCGCCCCGGTCGAGCGGAAGCAGTAGCGAATTCGTCCCCGGCGAAGGCCTCGCCAACCACCGGAAACTCCTCGTGTCGTTCGGGCCGCAACTCGTTGCGGGCTCACGGGTTGGTACGGCCATACCGACAGGGCAAGACGCCCGGAGGCCGACCATGAACCTGCGCAACCTGCTCCTCTCCGCTCCGCTCGCCGTGCTGGCGGCCTGCGGTGGCTCCACGACCACCGGGACCGGCAGCGCCGCCCTCGACGCGGCGACACCCGCCTTCTCCAAGCTGGCCCTCGACCAGACCGCGACCGACGCGGTCGCCCCGGCGGCCACGGCTGCCCTCGTCGCCCCCGGGGCGAGCCCCTCGGCGGAGATGATGGGGCCGGGCGGCGGCTGTCACCCGCACCTCTTCATGCGCGAGCGGGAGGTCGTGGAGCGGGTCAACCGGCACGTCTACAAGGTGCTGCGCCGGGTGGATCGCGTCCTGGCCACGAACCCGGTCTCGTCCACCGAGACCTCGAAGACCTGGACCAGGACCGAGGCGGGCGTGGACGTCTCCTTCACCATTCGTCTCGTCTCCTCCAGCGTCTACAGCTGGGAGCTCGCCGCCGGCCCCACCGGCACGACGCCGCTCCCGGTCGTGATGTCGGGCGAGATCGACCGCAACGGCTACTCCGGCGAGCACGAGGGCAAGGGGACCATGGAGGTGGACTTCGCGAAGCTCCACGCCGCCTTCCCGAACGAGCGGCCCGCCTCCGGAACCCTGGAGGTCCGGTTCGACGTGTCGGCCGCCGCGCGCAAGATCGCGGTCCGCGCCACCGACGTCACCTGGGAGCTCGACGCGAGCAAGTTCGACGGCGGCATGATCCCGGCCGGGCTCACCCAGCCCCGCAGCGGCGAGTACCTGTACTACCGGGTGCCCGGCAAGGGCGGGAGCCTGAAGATCCAGGACGAGGTGGTCTTCGCCTGCGGGATGGACATGCGCCTCGCCAACGCCGCGCTCACCCCGGCCACGGCCAGCCTGGTCTCCCGCTGGTTCAAGGCCGCCGACGGCACCGTGCACGGCCGCAGCGACGGGCAGCTGGTGGGGGGCCCGCTCGTCGCCCCGGTGGCCCGCATCGTGGGCCTCACCTGCCACGACGCCGACGCCGAGCAGCACATGCCGACCGAGGGCTACTGGCTCGTGAAGGCCGAGGACGCGAGCGGCGCCACGCTGGTGGGCGGCGCGGCTGGACCCACCGACGGCACGACGCCCTGCGACCCGGCCTTCGGCGACGTCCCGGTGGTGGCCGACGCCTCGAAGGACTTCACCGCCTGGCCGGCCAGCTGGTTCGAGGACCCCCCCTACCCGTTCCCCGGCAGCTAGGGGGGCCCTGCGACTACCCCGCGGTGCCGTGCCCGGCGCCGCGGGTGTAGTCGTACTCGGATCCGAAGATGCTGTGCGGGATGAGGTAGACCGCCAGCGTGACCGCGGTGGCGACGACGACCGCGACCCGCCCGGCCCGGGGGCCGCGCACGCGCAGGACGGCGGCCGCCGCGACCCAGGCGACGAGCTCCACCAGCACCTTGTTGTCGGTCCAGTCGTAGCCGAAGGGAACGCCCGACCACCAGACGCCGAAGGCGTACTTCTGCACGATCGGGCCGAGCACGAAGGCCCCGAGCAGGAGCGAGGCGACGGTGGCGCGGAGCAGGCCGCGCACCTCGCCGCCGGCGAGGGCCCGCATCCCGGTGCGGAGCGCGAGCATCATCGAGAGGAAGACCACGAGGATGTGGACGAGCAGGACGGCGTGCGGCACCGGCGCCTTGTAGCGGGCGTGGACCGGCCGGTCGCCGGTGACCGACCGCTCGCCGCCGCCATCGTCCAGGAGCACGAGGTACTCGTACTTCCCGGCGCGCTCCGGAAGCGACGGGAGCGTGGCGCCGACGCCCCTCACCTCCTCGGCCTGCCCGCGACGGGTGAAGCGGAACGTGCCGGGCTCCATGGGCGTCTCCCGCCAGCCGTCGCTCGACCGGTACCGCCGGAAGCGGACCTTCGCGCGGAGCCCCTCGGGCACCGGGTCGCGGAGCATGATCTGCAGGCCGGTGCCGATCTCCTCGCTGCGGAGGAACTTGAAGGCGACCCCGCCCCGCGCCGTCTCGACCTTCCCCTCCAGCGGATAGGTCGGTCCGGTGCGGTTCTGGAAGGCGAAGCAGGCGAGCGTCAGGGCGGCCGCGGCGGCCCAGGGCAGGAAGCGCTTCACGTGGGACCCCCGGCTACTTGCGCTCGGCCAGCGTCACCTGAACCACGGTGACCTTGCCCTCGTGGGCGTACTCCAGCTCGACCACGTCCCCGGGGCGGTGGCCGGTGAGGGCGTACTGGAGGTCCTCCAGGTTCAGGATCCGCTTCGAGCCGAGCCGCAGGACCACGTCGCCGCCCCGCACGCCCGCCTTCTCCGCCGGGCTCCCGGGGATGACGCCGGTGAGGAGAACGCCCGGCTCCTTGCGCTCGGAGAAGTCGGGGATGGTGCCGAGGGAGGGCCGGCTGCCTCGTCCTCCCCCGCCGCCCTGCGGCTTCGCCTGGACCACCTTCACCACCTCGAGGCGCGTCGGCCAGTCGGCGGCGTCGCGGGCCGCGCGCCAGGCCAGTCGGGCGGCCTCGCCGAGCCCGGCGGCGTCGATCTTGTCGGCGGTGTCGCTCACCCGGTGGTAGTCGGTGTGGGCGCCGTTGAACAGGTACAGCACCGGGACGTCCTTCGCGTAGAAGCTGGTGTTGTCGGAGGAGCCGAAGCCCTCGCCTCCCACCTCGACCTGGAGCGCGATGGCCGGGTCCCGGGAGGCCTGCTCCCGGATCGTGTCGCGGAGCCCCTTCGCGGTGTCCACGCCGTGGACGTAGAGCTTCCCCTTCTGCGGTCGCCCGACCATGTCCAGGTTCACCATGAGCTGCATCCTCGGGACCGGGCACCCGGCCGGCGGGTTCTTCACGAAGAAGGCCGACCCCAGCACGCCCAGCTCCTCGCCCGAGAAGGCGGCGAAGACCACCGTGCGCCGCGGGGGGGCCTGCGTCGCGAAGGCCCGGGCCACGGCCAGCATGGCGGCGGTCCCGGACGCGTTGTCGTCCGCGCCCAGGTGGGGCTGCCCGATCTGCTCCGGGGAGGCCGAGTTCTCGCCCCCGAGGCCCAGGTGGTCGTAGTGGGCGCCCACCACCACGCACTCGTCGGCGACGGCCGGGTCCGATCCCGCGATCTTCCCGACCACGTTGGCGGTGCGGGCCCGGTCGTGGGCCACGGCCACCTCGAGCGCGGCCTTCACGCCGGTGGGGCGCGAGCGGGGCTTCATGTCGGTAGCGATGGGCGCCGCCAGCGCGGCCGCGTCGATCCCGGCCGCCTTCGCCGCGGCCAGGGTGACGCGCGCCGCGACCAGGCCGGCGCGCGAGCTGGGCGACCCCTTCCAGGCCGGGATCTCGTCCTTTCCCGGGTGGTTCCAGTCGTCCCGGACGGCGAGCACCGCGGCCGCCCCGTGGTCGCGGGCGTTGCCCACCTTGTAGCGCCACTCCCCGTAGCGGTAGTGGCGCGGATCGCGGAACGGGGACCTCGGATCCGGCTCGCCGGGGAAGTCCTGTGCGACGATCACGATCTTCCCCTTCACGTCGAGCCCGGCGTAGTCGTCGTAGGCCAGCTCGGGCGCGGTGATGCCGTATCCGGCGAAGACCACCTCCGCCTCCACCTTCCCGTCGTCGCTGAACGTGAAGGGCTGCCAGTCGGCGGAGAGCGCCGCCGCCCTGCCGCCCAGGGAGAGGGCGTTCCCGGCGAGCAGCCGGGCTCCCACCGGGGCCTCGAAGACCTGGCGGTATCCCTCCGCGCCGGCGGGAGCGAGCCCGGCGGCCTTCATCTGCGCCTCGATCCAGTCGGCGGCCGCGTCGATGCCCGGGGTTCCCACGCCGCGTCCGGTCCGCGCGGGGTCGGCGAGCCAGGCCACGTCGGCCTTGGCGCGCGCGCCGTCGAACGGAGGGTCGGACGGCGTCGGGATGGGTCGTGAGGCGGAGCAGGCGGAGAGCGCCAGCGCGGCGGCGGAGGCGACCAGTGTGGCTCGGATCATCGCCGCCTTATATCCGAGGAGCCCGGGGGCGAGCACGGGTCAGCGGTCGTTGACGTGCACGGACCGATCCGTTCCGCGGCGCTCGGATCGGACGCTTGCTCCCCGATCGGGCCCGCTTCCGGATCGACGTGGCGCGCGGCCCGGCGCGGGCATAGCGAGCGGCCAGAAAGGAGAAGCACCATGGCACGCGAACTCCGCTGTGCGGACCTGGGCATGAAGTGCGACTGGAGCGTGAAGGCGGCCACCGACGAGGAGGTCCTGAAGAAGGCCACCGCGCACGCCGCCCAGGCGCACCACCTCGCCAAGATCGAGGAGCCGATGCTGTCGCAGGTGAAGAAGGCCATCCACGCTGCGTGACGCAGGTCCCCTCGGGGGGCGGGGCGACGCCGACCCGCCCCCCTTCCCCGGCCGCTTCCTGGCAGGGGCGATCCGCTTCTGACACACTGGCTGGATGTTGCTCGCGCCCGTTGGCCGCACGCGGCCCGCACTGGGGGTGCCCGAGATGTCGAACTCGCGCCCGCCGTATCGACGCATGCAGGCCCCCATCTACCACCGGCCCACTTCCTGGTTCTCGCAGGGGCTCCTCCGCCACCGCCGGCCTGGCTCCGACGACGGCGTCCGGTCGTACTCGGACGAGGCCGTGAAACCCGGACGGCTGCTCGAGCTCGACGTCTTCCTCCCGGACGGCCAGACGGTCACTGCGCTCGTCGAGGTGGCGTGGTGCGACCCGCTGTCGGCCGACACCCCCGCGCGGTTCGACGTCGGGCTCCGGTTCGTCCAGGTGGACGACACCGGGAGGGCGCGCCTCGAGTCGGTGCTCGCCCCCCGCTGAAGGGACGAGGGGCCCGCCGGTCGGAACCGGGGGCCCCTCGGGGCTACGACCTCCCCTCCGGGAGCGCTACCAGGCGTTCACGGGCGCGGTGGTGGGGTTCGCCGCCAGCGAGTGGTTCGTGCATCCAGACGTCACCGAGCCGCACGATCCTTCCACGAGGCTCGTGCTGTGGTTGTAGGCGCGGAGCTGGGACGGGAAGCCCGAGTCCACGTAGGGCGCCGGCGTGTTGGTGGTGCGGATGAGCCGCGCCACCTTGCCGCCGTGCGGGATGCGCAGGTGGCAGCCGGTGCAGGCCACGCGGTGCGCGGACCGGTTCGAGTGCGGCGTCGAGACCAGCGTGCTCGAGTGGCAGTTCAGGCAGAAGAGGCCGTCCTTCGTCCCGATGCTGTCGGTGATGAGGCTGCCGGCCGCGGTGCCGTAGACCCAGCGCGTCGTCCCGTCGGCGCGGAACGGCCAGCGCGTGTTCGGACCCTTGAGGATGTACTTCACGGCCGAGGCGTGCGGACCGTGGCTGGCGGTGCCGGTCTGGTCGTCGTTGCCGTGGCAGTCGCCGCAGGTCATCACGTCGCCGGGCTTCCAGCCCTTCCAGAGCTCTGTCGTGCGAAGCGTCGTGTTGCCGTAGCCGGACGTGCCCGCGACCGCTCCGGCCTGTGCCACGACCGGGTGGTAGGACCGGTTGCGCGGGTTGAAGTCCTGCGCCAGGTCGGTGAAGCCGGCGCTCCAGGTCGTCAGCTGGGTGTTCGCGTCCGAGTGGCACTTGAAGCAGACCTGCCACTGGGCGGTCGCGTCGGGCAGCGCCGCGGCGCTCCCCGCGGCGGGGCTGAACGTGTTCGTCTCACCCCAGGCGAACTGCGCCTGGCTGCCCCAGGCCGCCACCTTCACCCCGCTCGCCCCCTGCATGACGCCGGGGACCTTGGAGATGACGTAGGCGCTCACGTTCGGCGAGGTGGCGCTGAGGGCGGTGGTCCAGGTGCCGGCGATGGTGAGCACGGTGGCCGTGTTGGAGGCGATGAGCGCGGACTGGCCCGCACCGGCGCCGGCCACGACGTGCACGTACCAGCCGCCGCCCTGGAAGACGTTCACGGGCCAGCTCTCGGTGGAGTCGGTGAGCGTGGCCGAGCCCGCCGCCGAGGCCGCGGAGACCTTGCCGCCGTGCCCCGCGAGCGAGACGCGGTAGCCGACGGTGGTGGCCACCGGGGTGGTGATGGCGGCACCCACCGTGATCTGGTTGGCCGTGTTCCCGGTGATGAGCGCACGGGACACCGCCGCGCTGCTCGAGACGGTGTAGGTGTCGAGCCAGTAGCCCTTCCAGGCGTCCACCGCCCAGTTCTGGGTGCTGTCGCAGAGCGTGGTGGTCGTGTTGGCGCAGCCGGTCGCTGCAGCGGAGACCGTGCCCGCGTCACCCTGGTTGCCGCGCCTCGCCTTGTGCGGGTCGTGGCAGTCGGCGCAGTCCACGTGCTTGTTCGCGCCGATGTAGGCAAGCGTCTCCTCGGCCGGGTTGGGCCGGTGCTTGCCCACGTACGAGCCCACGTCGTGCCGCCCGGAGGCCGCGACCGCCGGGGAGGAGACGAACGTGATCGAGGCCGGAAGCACGAGGCTGGCCGCGTCGGAGGCGAAGTTGCCGTAGTTCTCGGTGACCGTCGAGGAGGTGGTCGAGTTCTTCCGGGTCTCGATCTCCAGCACCAGGATGTCGCCCACCCCGAGCGTGATGGCCGTGTTGGTGGTGAAGTTGAACGTCCGGTTGGTGGCCGTGGTGGTGAGCTGCGTGGCGCTCTCCTGCGTCGCCGTGTTGAAGGCCGTGTTCACGCCCGCCGAGGTGCGGCGCCAGATCTGGAACCGCTCGAACTCGACGTCGCCCGAGGCGCTCACCTGGGCGCGGGTCTTCACCTGGAAGACCGAGCCGCTCGGGATGGTGACCGACGTGGCCACGGGCGGCGAGACGAACTGGCCGAACCGGAGGTACCGGGTGTTGGTCGTGCCGGAGTTGTTCGTCCGGGTGGTGGCCGTGGCTCCGGCGGTCAGCGCCATGTCGAACTGGCTGAACGTCGTCGTCCCGGCGTAGGTCCCGGAGGCAAGGATGTAGGCGGTGGGCAGGTTGCCCTCGGCCGCGTTCACGGTCGCGTTGTTGCGGAGGTAGAGCGTGGTCGCCGCCTGGTTGGTGCTGGTGGTGGTGCCCGCGGTGCCCTTCTGCATCTGGGTGAAGACACCGGTGGAGCCGGCCGGCATGGTGGTGACCGCGCCGTACCAGTCGTTCGTGCTGACCGCCTTCTTCGTGCCCGGGAGCGTGTCCGCGGCGTTGGAGTGGCAGCGGTAGCAGAAGGCGGCCGAGTCGTCGTCGGTGAGGCCGGTGCGGCCCAGCGGCGCGCGGAGGCGTCGGTCGGGGCTGTCGTGCAGGGCGAACTGGTAGGCGCCGGTCTGGATCGACGTGGGCGACGCGGAGTTGTGGCACTTCACGCAGGCCACCGTGAAGTTGCTGGCGGTCGGCGCGGTCCCGAAGGTTCCGGTCACGGCGTAGGCATGGGCCGAGGCGTTGAACGCCGCGCTGTCGACGAGCGGCGTGCGGACGGTGCCGTCGGTGGCCTGCCGCGTCGTGTCCTTCACCTGCTCGTTCTGCTCGTGGCAGGAGATGCAGAGCGGGGCGTCGGTGCTCGCGGCCGTCGGCCCGGCGTTGATGGTGTTGCGCAGGTTCGCCGCCTTGTCGGCGAACTCGTGCTTCATGTGGCAGACGTTGCAGTTCTTGTCGGCGTCGAGCGTCGGCGCGTTGCTCACCGGATAGCCCGTGCCCGGATCGGTGGCCATGACGTGGTGGTAGCCGGTCGCGGCGGCCATGCCGAAGCCGTGGCAGCCGGAGCAGGTGTTGCCCTTCACCGCGTCCACGGTTCCGTTGATGTGCTTGCCGCCGGCGATCTTGATGGTGCCATCGGGGTTCACCGTGTCGGAGTGGCAGGTGGCGCAGGCCGTGGCGTTGGAGGCCACGACCGGCGGCCCGTTGTGGGCGGCCGAGACGGGCGGGAAGCCGTGGCAGGAGGAGCAGGTGGCGGCGCTGCCGGTCCAGGACGGGGTCAGGCCGCCGGTGGAGCCGTCCGGCAGCTTCGCGCCGTGGCAGTAGGTGGTGCAGGTGGCGGCGGTGGCGCCGGCGCTCGGCGTGATCGTCTTGGCGACGCCGTTCAGGCCGGACACGGTGGCCAGGTCGAAGCTGGCGGCCAGCGTGCCGTCGGCGTGCGCCTGATTGCCCGAGTTGTCCGGGTGGCACTCCGTGCACGCGATGGGCAGCATCACCCCGCCGCTGGGCTGGCTGGCGCCGGCCACCGAGGCCGTCGGGTTCACGTGGGCCTGGTGCGCGCCCACGAGGAGGCCGGTGGTGGTGCGGCCCAGGCTGTCGGCCGGCGGCGCGGCCGCCAGGTTGGCGTCGTAGGTGACGCCGGCGATGGCGCCGGTGGTCCCCGCGGTGCCGTGGCAGCTCGTGCAGGCCATGGTGTTGACCTGGATGACGCCGTCGACGTGGGTGGCCGCGTTCACGGTGCTCGCGCCGTAGCCGGCGTGGCAGGAGCCGCAGTCGGTGCGCTGCGGGTGGTAGTGGCCGGTGGAGGTGGTGGTGGGCGGCGCGCCGTGGCAGGCGTTGCAGGCGAGCGTGCCCGCGGTGGTCCAGGAGAGCGAGGTGCTCGCCCCGGTGGCCCCGCCCTTCAGGTTGCCGTGGCAGTAGGTGTTCGCGCAGGTGCCGCCCGAGCCGGCGTAGCTGGCGTTCGTGATGGCCCCGGTGAGGGCCAGGTTGCCGAGCGTGACCGCGCCGGCCGTGGCCGTGCCCGTCTTGTGGACGTTCTGGGTGGGCACGGTGTGGCAGGCGTTGCAGAGCACCGGCTTCGAGCGGGTGCCGAGCACGTGCGCGGCGTGGACGCCCACGCCGGCCGCGGTGGCCACCGCGTTCCCGTAGGTGTCGGGAGCGCCGGTCCCGGTGGGGGCGGCGGCGACGTTCGGGTCGCGGGTGCCGGTGGCGGCGTTGGCGCTGCCGCCGTGGCAGCTCGTGCAGGTGAGCGTGGAGACGTCGACCTTGCCGTCGATGTGCAGGTTGCCGGCCACCACGATGGCGCCGCTCGCGTTGACGGTGCCGGAGTGGCAGTTCGTGCAGGTGGTCACCGCGGCGGCGTTGTGGTGGTTCGCCGTGGTGGGGGGGGCCTTGTGGCAGCTGCCGCAGGTGGCGGCGGCGCCGTTCCAACCCCAGCTGGCCACCGAGCCGCGGGTGGTGGTCGTGTTCAGCGTGGCGCCGTGGCAGTAGGTGGTGCAGGTGGTCTGGGTGGCGAGGCCATCACCCAGCGTGAAGCCCGGGGTGAGGCCGCCCAGGTTCGCGCCGGTGGCGGTGGCGAAGGTCACGTCGCGCACGCTGTTGCCGTGGGTGTTGGAGGTGTTGTTCGGGTGGCACTCGGTGCAGGCGACGGCCTTGTAGACCTGGCCGGCAGCGGCCGGGTTCACGTGGGAGACGTGAACCCCCACGCGGACGCCCGAGGTCGCCCCCTTGCTGTCCACCGGCGGGGCGGCGGGCTGGTTCAGGTCGGCGCCGGCCACGCTGGCGCGGCCCGGGGTGCCGTGGCAGCTCGTGCACGACATCCGGGAGAGGTCGACGCTGCCGTCGACGTGCAGGGCCGGGTTGATGATGGCGGTGGCCGGGTTGGAGGCGGCGGCCACGTTGTCGTAGTTGCCGTGGCAGTTGCCGCAGGTGGTCACCGTGGCGGCCGGGTGCGTGCCGCCCGGAGGCAGCCCGTGGCAGGAGCCGCAGGTGACGGTGGTGGTCCAGCTGATGGCGACCGCGCCGGCTCCGTTGGCGAAGTTGCCGTGGCAGTAGGTGTTGGAGCAGGTACCGGCGGTGGCGCCCGACCCGGCCGCGTAGCTGGGCGTGGGGAAGGTGGTGCCGGTGCCGGTGCGGGCCAGCGTGCCGAAGGCCACGTTGGGCTGGCCGTCGGCGTGGAGGTTGGTGGCCGGGATGGCGGCGCTGTGGCACTCGGCGCAGGCCACCTGGGCGGAGTAGCCCGGGCCGCCGGCGGCGCCGGTGAGCAGGTGCTTCACGTGGGCGCCGATCTTGGTCCCGCCGGTGAGCAGGCCGGAGGAGTCGGCCGGGGGGGCCACCGAGAAGGCGACGCCGCCCGCGTCGAGGCCGGTGCGGGCCGGGTCGCCGTGGCAGCTCGTGCAGCCGAGCGCGTTGTACTGGACCGTGCCGTCCACGTGGGTGAGCGCGTTGACCGTGGTCCCGGTGTAGCCGGCGTGGCAGCTGCCGCAGTCGGTGCGGTTCGGGTGCTGGTGGCCGGTGGAGGTCTGGGCCGGGGGCACGCCGTGGCAGGTGGCGCAGGCGAGCGTCGCGGCGCTCGTCCAGAGCGGGGTCACGTTCGTGGTGCCGATGCCGCCGCCCAGGCTGCCGTGGCAGTAGGTGTTGGAGCACGTGCCGCCCGCGCCGGCGTAGGTCGCGGTGGTGATGCCGCCGGTGGTGGAGAGGCCGCCCAGCGCGACCGTGCCCGAGGTGGCGACGCCGGTCTTGTGGACGTTCTGCGTGGGCACGGCGTGGCAGGCGTTGCACTGCACGGCGCGCGACCGGGCGCCCAGCACGTGGGAGCCGTGCACGCCGACGCTCGCGAAGGTGGTGGCGGTGCGGCCGTAGGTGTCCGGCGCGCCGGTGCCGGTGGGGGCGGCGGCCACGTTCGGGTCACGGGTGCCGGTGGCGGCGTTGGCGCTGCCGCCGTGGCAGGCGCTGCAGGTGAGCCCGGCGGTGTCCACGCTGCCGTTGATGTGGAGGCCGGCGGCGACGTTCACGACCCCGGAGGCGTTCACCGTCCCGCCGTGGCACTTCGAGCAGGTGGTGAGCGCGGCGGCGTTGTGGTGGTTGGCGGTGCCCGGCGGCGACTGGTGGCAGCTGCCGCAGGAGAACGCGGTGGTGGCGTTCCAGGACCAGGTGGCGACCGAGCCTCGGGAGGTCGTCGCGTTGAGCGAGGCGCCGTGACAGTAGGTCGTGCAGGTGGTCTGGGAGGTGGTGCCGTCACCCAGGACGAAGCCGGGCGTGAAGCCGGCCAGGTTGGCGCCGGTGGCGGTGGCGAAGGTCACGTCGCGGACGTTGTTGCCGTGGCTGGTGTTGCCCGCGTTGTTCGGGTGGCACTCGACGCAGGCCACCGCCTTGTAGACCTGGTTCGTGGCGGCCGGGTTCACGTGGCTCACGTGCTGGCCGACGCGGACGCCCGTGGCTGCCCCGAACGAGTCGAGCGGAGGAGCGGAGGCCTGGTTCAGGTCGGCGCCCGCGACCGAGACGCGCGTCCCGTCGCCGTGACACGACGTGCAGGTCATGTTGATGACGTCCACGCTGCCGTTCATGTGGAGCGCGGCGTTGACCGTGCTGATCGTGTAGCCGCTGTGGCAGGAGGCGCAGTTGTTGGAGGCCGGGTGGTTGCCGCCCGGGGGTAGGCCATGGCAGGTGCCGCAGTTGGCGGCGGCCGAGCCGCCCAGCCAGGACGGGGCGAGCGTGGTCGCGCCGTTCTTGAAGTTGCCGTGGCAGTAGACGTTGGAGCAGGTGCCGGCCCCGTTCGCGCCGGAGGCCGTGGTGGAGCCGGCGTAGGCCGCGGTGGTGATCGAGCCGGTGGTGGCGAGGCCGGAGAAGGTCACGGTGGCGCGCGCGCCGCCCGAGCCCACGCCGGTGGCGTGGGCGACGTCACCCGTGCCGGGGACGGTGTGGCAGGCCGAGCAGGCCATCGGCGCAGCCGTCCAACGCGTGCCGGTGAGGTGCGCGGCGTGCGCACCCACGGCCGCGAAGGTGGCCGCCGTGTTTCCGGCGGTGTCGGCCGCGTTGAGCGTGTAGCCGGGGGCGGCGAGCGACGAGCTGGCGGCGACGGCCGTCTGGGTGAGGTCGCCGTGGCAGAGCGTGCAGCCGGTGCGGCTCAGGGTCACGGCCCCATCGATGTGCGTCGCCTGGACCACCGTCGAGGACGAGTAGCCCGTGCCGTGGCAGGCGACGCAGTTCGTGTTCGACGGGTGGTGCGTCGTGGCCGACAGCGCCGGGGGAGCGCCGTGGCAGGCGGTGCAGGAGAGCGCGGTCGCCGACTTCCAGACCGGTGTCGCGCCCGCACCCGCTCCACCGGCGAAGTTGCCGTGGCAGTAGGTGTTGGAGCAGGTCCCGCCCGCCCCGGCGTAGGTGGAGGTCACCGTGCCGGTGTTGGCCAGGTTGCCGAAGGTGACGGTGCCGGCGGTGGCCACGCCCGTCTTGTGGACGTTCTGCGTCGGGACCACGTGGCAGGCATCGCAGGTCACCGGGCGGGACCGGTTGCCGAGCACGTGCGCCGCGTGGGCGCCCACGCCGTTGGCGGTGGTGACCGTCGTGTTGCCGTAGGTGTCTGGAGCGCCGGTGCCGGTGGGGGCGGCGGCGACGTTCGGATCGCGGAGGCCGGTGGCGGCGTTGGCGCTGCCGCCGTGGCAGGCGGTGCAGGAGAGGCCGGCCGTGTCGACCGCGCCGTTCACGTGCAGGCCGCCGGCGACGTTCACGACGCCCGCGGCGTCGACGGTGCCGCCATGGCACTTCGAGCAGGTGGTGAGGGCGGCGGCGTTGTGGTGGTTCGCCGTGGTGGGAGGAGCCTTGTGGCAGCTGCCGCAGTCGGCGGCGGCGCCGTTCCACGACCAGGTGGCGACCGAGCCGCGGGTGGTGGTCGCGTTCAGCGAGGCGCCGTGGCAGTAGGTGGTGCAGGTGGTCTGGGTGGTCGTGCCGTTGCCCTGGACGAAGCCCGGGGTGAAGCCCGCCAGGTTCGCGCCGGTGGCGGTGGCGAACGTCACGTTCACGACGTTGTTCGAGTGGCTGTTGTTCCCGGCGTTGTCCGGGTGGCACTCGACGCAGCCGACGGCCTTGTAGACCTGGCCGGCCGCGGCCGGGTTCACGTGCGAGCCGTGCGTGCCGACGCGGACCCCGGTGGCGGCGCCGAGGGTGTCGAGCGGGGGAGCCGAGGCCTGGTTCACGTCGGCGCCGGCGACCGAGACGCGGCCCGCCGTGCCGTGGCACGACGTGCAGGTCAAGTTGATGACGTCCACGCTGCCGTTCATGTGGAGCGCGGTGTTGACGGTGCTCGCCGTGTACCCGCTGTGGCAGGAGGCGCAGTTGTTGCTGGCCGGGTGGGTGCCGCCGGGGGGGAGGCC